>JAAYRR010000113.1 GCA_012518675.1 Bacillota bacterium | reverse complement strand
CCGGTCGCGCCGGTCCTGCCGGCCGGAGATGTCTTCCCGCCTTGGACCGCCGTCTGTTTTTCACCTAAAATCTCCCGCCAGGAAGCCTGCAGATCTTTTAACAACGCCTCTGCCTGTTCCAAAAATTTAATTTCCTTTTTTATATTACCCTGCAATAAAAGAAAGGAAATATAGTCGTAAAGGCGCTGCAGCCCGCCGGCGACTTCCCCCACTTCAAAATTTAACGCTGCTGTCAGTTCGGCAATAATATCCTGCACACGCAATAAATTATGGTTTGTGCCCTCCAGATCACCGTTGTTCAGCGCTTTCTTTGCTAAATTTAGAAAGCGCAGGGCACCTGCATAAAGCATGAGCAAAAGCCTTCCCTGATCCGCAGTTTCCACCTGTATTTTTTGATACCGGGCGTAAGGATTATTTCCCATAAGAACCATCCCCTTTTTTACCACTTTAGCTTCCGCCCTAAAAAAATATACACCTTTCTGAAAACCAAAAGATGGACAATATAAGGAGCAACAGTCCCTAAGTATTACAGTTTTAATGTATCAAACAGCCTTTTCGGCCCTAGCGGCGGGTATCAATAAAAAGGCCGATGATATTTTGAATTTGGGCTACAACATTCAGCAGTTTTTCCGGAGGGATTTCCTTAATGACTTCATCATCCACCAAATTAACTATCTGCACCATTACCCTTTCTGTTTCCTCGTGAATACGAAAACGCAGGCCCGTGTGAAAAGCCTCTACGGTGGTATTAACTTTTTCCAGGGCCTCTTTTAAATTTTCACCGTATTCCTCTTTCCAAGCCAGAATATTTTGTTCCCTGTTCAAAATCCGGTCCTGTTGTTTCCTTTTGGGATCCTGCCGGTGGCTTTCCTGAACAACCGGTTTTTGTGTCTGTTCATGAATTTTGTTCAGTTGCAGGGGATCGATACCGTCAATTTTCATCCTTTTTCACCTCCCGGGTGGCACATTAAGCGACCGCTATTTACTGGAATCTACAAAAAACCCCTCCGTTTGAAAACCCTGCTCGCAGTAGGCCTTGCTTGCCTTTTTTTCAGTCTGCAATTTCCTCATTTTGCGGGCCAAATCTTGCAGTGAACCCTCTAAAACCTTTCTTGTAGCGGTATCCAGGGAAACAATTTCCCTAATTAAAAATTCCAGCCGGCGCAACAGCTCTGTGCGGCGCCTTAACGCCGCAGCAGAAACAGATCCGGCCCAAGCAGCGGTATTGATCTTTGACGGACCCGGGGACAACTTTTTACGCAAGTCTTCCTTTAAGACAGCGGCCAGAGCAGCAGCCTCTTGCTGACGAGCCGCCGCCTGTCCCAACAGTTCTTCCCGCTGCGCAAGCAAACAGGCCAATTTTTTTTGTTCACTTGCCGCCGCCAAAGATCCGCCTGCACAAAGATCCCGCAGCTCCCGTGAAACAGTAAGCATTTCCCGGTAAACAGGTTCCAGCCGGGCATATAATCCGGTCAACTGCATAAATTTTTTTTCCATTCCGCACACCCTTGTTCCTCAAAGGCTTCTGCCGTTACAACGGCAGCCTGTTTTTCCTAAACTATACACGGCCCCGGCCCCTTTGCAAACAAAGCCCCGGACTGTTACAGGGTCTGAAACTGCCCCAACTGTGCCATCAACCAGTCGCTTTGTGTATAGAGCTGCTGCAGGGCCTTTTCCATAGCGGTAAACTGCCGGTAGTACCGCGCCTCCTTGCGCTGCAACACCTCATTTATCCAGTCAATACGTTCGTTTACTTTACCGATCTGCCGATCAAAATAATTGTTAAATTCGCTGACATCGCCTTCCATACCGGCCCGTTCCAGTAAAATACCTTTTTTGCCGCCGCTGTCCCTGAATGTCCGGATGTTATCATTGAGAATATCATTCAGGCGGTGGGCCAGGCCGGCCTCTTTAAACCGTGCCTCACGTTGTGCGGCCGACAAATCAGGACTGTAATCAATGCCGGCACGTTTGGTAAAAAAAGCAGCTACCTTGTCAGGCTCTGCAGCCAGGGCCTCCCGCAGTTTGGCCCCGCCGTCCTTAATGATCAGTTTTCCCTGATCGCGGTAATCGTTGCTGGTTTCCAGCCCGAATTCAAAGATATGCGCACCTTCTACCGCTGTATACATAGCCGTACGCATTTCCCGCAACATGTTTTCCAGGGAAGATTCCCGCCGCAAAAGGCCGCTGCGGGCCTTCTGTTCCCACAGCTCTATCTCTTTTTCCTTCATGTTTTCTTTCTGTTCGGCCGTCAAAGGGGGAAAACCCCGGAAGACCTCTTCGTGCAGCTTGCCGTTAATTTCAGCAAGCAGTTCGTTATAATCCGCGACAAATTTTTCAATAGTCCCCGCAATACTGTCAATATCAAGGCCCACTGAAATCTTTACCTCCTGATGGAAAGCCTCCTCCCCTGTTTCCAGGATATTATATGTAATCCCATCAACGGTAAAGCTGTTGCTATAACGGCTGCCCCTGATACCGTTAATTTCAAAAACAGCCTCCCGCCCTGCTGTCCCGACAGAACCACCGTCGTCGTTGACATCCAGGCCAAAAGCTTTGAAAAAATTGCTGCCGTTGTCATCAACCCGCAGCGCCCCGCCCCCTGTTTCCTTGGCGGTCAAGATTAAAGTATCGCTAAATGTATTGTAGGCTGCTTCCACACCGGCCGCGCTGTTGTTGATTTGGGCGAGCACCGCGTCTAATGTATGGCCCTTGTTAATAGTAATTTCCACATCGTTAATTTTAAAGGTTAGGCTGTCCTTTTCCCCACTTTCCCCGCTTTCTGCAAAAACCAACGGCCCGTGTTTTAATTTTGCATTGATGTTTGCCATGGTTTCATTTAAAAGCAAGCGGTTGGACGCCCCGTTGGGAATACCCAACACAGCCAGGATACCGTCTTCACGCGGCGGGTACTTGGAAACAATAGTCAACAGATCGGAGTCATATTCTGTCACAATACTAAGCGTGCCTGCGTCGTCATCCTTGTTTACTGTAATCCTGCCTTCGCCGAAGGCGGCCGTAAGTTCGTCCTGCAGTTCACCTTGCAGGGCTTCCAAACTCTCATAATCCCCGGGGGAAACGGTAATTTCTTTTCTTTTACCATTTAAAGTTACCTGCAAAACGTTGTTATTCTCTGGGATATGCAAAGACGTCAGGCTCTCCCTGCTGCGGATAACGGTAATGCCCCCCTTGCTAACAGCGGCAGCGGCGGTTGCACTTTGGATCACCTTAAAGTTTATCTCCCCCAGCGCGGCATCCATATTGGCCGTAACGTTAACAAGGCCGGCTACGCTCAGGTTTACCTGCCTTTTCTGCAGCGTCTGGGGAGACATTAAATTGGTCTGCGGGTTTAGCAGGTCGAAATATGTATCACGAAAAGCCCTGACCTTATTGATCACACTGCGGAAATCTTCTTTTTCCCATTCCAAAAGCTGCCTTTCCTGATAAAGCCGATCTGCCTTTAGCTGTTCAATACGCATTAGATCTCGGATAATTCCCTCCGTATCCATGCCGGAGGCAATCCCGTTGATACGTAAAACATCCATACGCTCGCCCTCTTTCTGCAACCTTTTCCTTACTACACCTATCGGTTAAAAGATCATTTTTTTAAACGCCTTGCCGGTAAAAATACATAAAAAAACAAGCCCGCAGCCTGTTTTCCGGCCCTGCATCCCGAAAACACCGGCCTGGCGCCTGCTTTCCGGCCTAAGAACATTCTTTTTTTTACCGCTATTCTTTTTTTATTCCTTTTTCTTTTCCCCTTTCTTTTTCTTCTTTTGGGGGTAACGAAAAAGAAATTTCTTTTAACTGCCGGGACATGGCGGCCGCAGCCCGGGCCGCGGCAATATTTTCCTGTTGAATTGCCTCATAGATTTCACGCCGGTGCACAGACACCTCCCGGGGGGCTTCCACGCCCAAGCGCACTGTGTTGCCGCTCACCTCCAGCACGAAGATCTCTATGTCATCACCGACAATAATACTTTCCCCCTTGCGGCGCGTCAGGATCAGCATTTTCCGGGCCCCCTTTCACCTTCACCCCGGGGCACAGCTATTGCCGCCGCAAGGGTACAGGCGTGCGTTTTGCAGCCAGCCGATCGGGGACAATAATCTGCTGTGCCAGCCTTTGCCGCAGGTTGATCACCAGCGGGGCCGCCAAATTTGTAGCTATTTCTTCTTCCCCGGTAAAGGTTACCGTGGTCAGCACCAGCAGATCCTCTTTTTTATCTGCCTGCAGTTCCTGGGTGTCCTCCCGGCTCAATTCCACGCTGTAACCGGGAAAGCAGGGAAAGGGATCCAGCAAAATGAGTCCCAACGCCTTTTCATGCACAGCTTGTAAATGGTAGAAGAAGGGGTTGTTGGCAATAGCCTGCAGGGTAAATTCCCGGTAATTTTCCAACCCCGGCAAACCTTTTTTAAAAAATATTTTACCGGCAATACGCGCTTCATCTGTTTGTTTTTTATCCTTTTCTTTTAGGCTAAGCACGGCTTTCCTTCCCTCCGGCAAAATTTAACTAACCGCCTGCCCCGACCCGGCAGTGCAGGCTTCCGGCAGCGCTCTTACCGCAAAAAGTCAATCAGGCTGGGGTAGATCATCCGCGCCCCGGTGGCCAACGCCGCATGGTAGGCATTTTCCTGCATGGTCAGCTCGGTAATGGCTGCCGCCAAATCAAGGTCTTCAATCTTGGAGCGCAGTTCCCGCAGGTGGATATGTTCGCCCTTTAACCGCTGCTCCGTAGACTGCAACCTCTTGACGCGGGCCCCCACCTGCGCGCCCTGCTGCAGGAGATGATCCATCCGCTTTTCCAATTCCCCGATAATTGCGCCGGCTTCTTCCCCGCCCACAGCTTCCCCGTTTGTACCTCTCAGGATATTTATAAATTTCCGGACTGTCAGAAAAAGATCTGTACCGGCACCTACTATTTTTTCTTCCTCTTCTCCTTCTACCCTTTCCCCGCCAAAAAATTCTATACCGGTAAGGTTAATTGTCAGCTTCTGGCTGGGCGTAATCTCTATCTCCCGCGCTCCTTTATCGCCGGCGTATTTAATCCCGATGTATTCATATATATTTTCAGGTTTTTCATATATGGCTTCAGACTTAATTTCAACCTTTTCATAAGGCGGTGTTTGTGTCTGGTGGCCGCCAAAAATATAAAGCCCCCCCAGCTCTGTGTTGCCGATGCTCACAAGGTGGTCAAACAGCTCCTCCACTTCCGGGGCAATCAGCTCACGATCTGCGGGGGTCAGTGTCCCGGTGGCTGCATAAACCGCCAGTTCCTTGAGCCGCTGCACAATATCGACTGCCTCAATGAGGGCGTCCTCTGTAATGGTCAACCAGGTGATGCCTTCGCCGATGTTGCGTTGGTACTGTTCATTACGGTATAAACCGGTCCCCGTTAGCCGCATCACCTTATAGACGCCTGCCGGATCATGGGAAGGGCGGTGAAAACAGCGCCCCGAGGAAAGCTGCACCGCTTTTCTTTCCAAAGCGGTTAAGTTGTCCCGTACATTGCGGCTGACAGACTGGGCCAGCATCCGGTGTGTTACGCGCAAGGTTTTTGCCCCCTTTTATTTTTCTTTATCGTCCCAGTTCGCTGAGCAAAATGGCCAGCATCTCGTCAAAAACAGTGAGGAAGCGGGCCGCGGCATTGTAGGCATGCTGAAACTGAACCATATTCAGCATCTCATCGTCCAAGGACACCGAAGAAACAGATTCCTGCTGTTCCTGCAGCCTGTCGGCCACGGTGATAAAATTTTGCAGCATCCTGTTTGTTTCCCGCCCCTCCACCCCCAGATCGGCAATCATACCGCGGTAGTAATCATGGAAGGTGGCTTTATTCTCTTCATTCCCAAAACTTACCAAGTTTTCTCGCAGTTGGGCAATTTTGAGGGCGTTGCCGCCGTCGCCGGGCAGGGGGGTTTCTTCGCCTTCCGATTCTTCAATTATGCTACTTGCAGCAGCTATCCGGCCGGGATCGTCGATGATGCGCTGGGCAACTGCAAATGATTTTGCCGCGGATACTGGTTGTTCAGAATCACCTGGCTCCAAAATTGGTTCAAAGAAATAATTTTCCCCTTCTTTCCCATCTTCCCCGTCCCCAAACTTTACCCCATCCAGCCCGAACCCTTCGTTGTGAATTTTGTTGACTTCTTCCACCAGGGCAGAAACAAAGTCATCCAAACCGTCCATATAACGGGGGAAAACTTCATTGTAGGATTCCAGCATTCCCCTTAGGGCGCCGCCTTTCACGGAAAGTTCTGCCCCCAGGTTGTTTTTAACGCTGGCCACGTCTCCTTTAATTTCTTTTTCCAGTTCAAAGCTGCGGTTGTCGTGTAAAAGCAGGCGGCCGCCGGCCAGCACTTCCACGGAACCGTTTGTTCTTTGGATGACACGGATGTCGACCAGTTCGCTCAGTTCCTGCAGGCGCAGGTCCCTTTCATCCAGCATTTCGTTGGACTTTTGGCCCAGGGCCTGCAGGTAGGTAATTTTTTCGTTCAAACCGGCAATCTCTGTCGCCAAAGAGTTAATCTGGCTGACTACTGTATCCAGCTCTTTTTCCACATCATATTTAAATTCATCCAGGCGTTCGTAGATATCCCTGACCAGGCCGGTTAAAGAAACAGCCTGTTCGCGCAGGCTGATCCGCGCGGCATAACTTTCCGGGTTAACGCTGACTTCCTGCAAGGCATCAAAAAATTCATTTAAATAAATGTTGATGCCGTTTTCATCCGGTTCCTGGAAAATAGCCTCGATGCCGTCAACGGTCTGCCCCAGGCGTTCCCAGTAATGCTGATCGCTTAAAGCTTTCATAATCTGTTCGCCGTAAAACTCACTTTTTAGGCGGGTTATGTCAGAAACTTCCACACCGTAGCCGGGCGCGGTGCTGACCCCCGGCACAGCCGGCGGTACCAAGGCCCGCATCTGCACTGCCTGCCGGGAATAGCCTTCTGTATTGGCATTGGCAATATTCTGGCCGGTCACCTGCACGCCCTTTTGCTGCGCATGCAGGGCCCGGCGCCCGATTTCAAAACTACCGAAGGTACTGTTGCTCATCTTCCCTCTCCCTTTCATCAGGGGTTAAAGAACACAAAAACAATCAGGCCTGGTCGTCCAAAAGGACGGCGGCAAAGGTTTCCCGGTTTTTTTCCTGGACCTCGCCCCCGGGGGCATAAAGCGGGCCCGCACTGTACGGGGAAAGAATATCTAAAACAGAAGCTACAAAACGCAGGTTGTTTTGCAGCAGTTCCCGGTTTGTTTTTTGCCTGCGCCGCAGGCAAACCTGCAGTTCCTGCAGGCGCTCCCTTAGCTCTTCCAGGCCCCGGGCGGCGGCAGGCTGCTCCTTGGCGATAAATTCACGCAGGGTTGTCCCCCGGGGAAGGATCTGCTGCCGCTGCTGTTCCAAAGCCTGCATTTGAAAAATCAGCTCCTCTTTGCGGGAATTAAGAGCCGGCAGTTCCCCGGCCGGCCCCGCCAACAAAAGAGGGGTTGTTTCTTCTTCGGCAGCTATCATTTTTACAATCAGCGCCGCCTCTTGGGCCAGGATACTGTGCAAGCGGTTGCTATTGTTATTCACGGTTTTCATCCGCCCCGGCAGCCATATATTTGGACATGGCCTCTGCTATTTTCCGGGCATCAACCCGGTATGCGCCGGTTTCCACCTGGCGCGCCAATTCTGCAACCCTGGCCTGCCGGCCGGCATCGTCTGCTGCCAGGCGGCTGAATTCTTTTTTCAGCATTTCGCTGCCGGCAGAAATTTCGAGGCTGTCTTTTCGCAAAATACCGGCGTTTTCGACACGGTTGGCCTTACCGTGCGCTTGTTCTTGTTTATAAAGCCTGTGCACCAAGGTGTTAATTTCCGGACGGTTAATTTTCATTTTTCCCCACCCTTTACCAGAACTGCCCGGGCCCATCCCAAAATGTAGCCCTTATAATTACCTGTCATCTTCTTATCGTCCACAAAACTGTTAAAGTTAAGTCCTTTTTCTTCTTTTACAAATAAAAACTTACCGGTTCCCCCGGTTAAAGGCTGCACGCCGGCAGCCGGTTATTTTTAAAGCAGGGCCTGCAGATATTTTTCAAATTCCCGGGTAAAATCCCGGGGGTTGGTTAAAAATTCAAAATGGCCCGGGTTGGCCACAAAAGCGCTGTATTGGGAAATATCCTTTAACAAGGAAAATTGGGGCACCTCCTGCGGGCCGACCCGGGCCAGCGGCGGCAGAGCGGCATAACGCGGGTTGGCCACAAAAAAAGGCCCTGCGGCGGTTTCTTCGCTGCCCGCGCGACCGGCAGCGCTGCCGCGGTGTTCAACATCGCCGGCTGCTGTGCCGTTTTGGGGATCGGCATGGCCGGCAGCAGAAGAACCCGGCACAGCCCCTGCAGCACTGGAAAAATTGGCGCCGGCGCCCGGGCGGTCTGCCCCGGCAGTCTCCCCCGCATCCCCGCGGCCGGCGGCGGCTGAAACCAGCCCAAAGTAGCCCCCGCCCCCCATTTCCACCAAAGGCTCATAGACTGACTGGAAAGCAGCCGCCACCAAATTGCTCATTACTAAGAAATCATGCCCGGGATTAATCGTGATATGGCCGAAGTCAGGCGGGATCAGCACCTTGTCCCCGGGGCCGGCATCTACCACAATCACCTGGGCCAGCCCTTGGCGGGGGTCTTGCAAGTTATGCGGTTTCTGCATCAGATAGCAGGCCCGCCCGTGGAGCACCTCATAGACCTCGGGATAGGTGCAGCCGGACCCCGGTTTGAAGGGATGATAATGGCCGGCCGTTTTTATATATTCCAAGCCGATAGAGCCGGGTTCCAAAACAGTAACATCATAGCGTATCCCTTTTTCCTGGAAAAGTGCCCGGTGTTCTGGCTGGTTGAGCGCGCGGTACATATAGTAGAGGGCGCGTTCGTCTTCCGCCCGGCCCGGCTCCCCGGCCGGGTAAAGCACGGCCCGCATCTCCCCCAACCGGCGCACCGCTGGCACCAACACCTGTTTTTCCGGGCCGTAAAGCAGTTCCCTGGGCCCGGCCGCCCACCACAGCGGCAAACCGCTTAGTAACAGCTCTGTATTCATAAACAAAGATCCGGTTCCTTTTCCGGATCAGCCTCCTCTCTGCATGTTCATTTCATTTTATGGGTATGCAGGACTAATTATCACTTAAAAAGCCAAAGCGGCACCCAGCAGAAGGGGAGCGGCCCCACCGGCTGGTTATAAACGCCCTTAGGGACCGGCGAAACCAAAAAAACAGTGACAGACATCCCCTCCCCACAGATTTTCCTTCCTGTCCGGCAAAGATCGAAATAGCCTGCAGTCCCGACAACCCTGTGCAACCCCGCATCCCCGCCTGTTTTTAAGTTACAACCTTAATATACCAGACCAGGCCTGTAACAAACATACTATAATCTACTTCTCACCTTTCCCGCCTGCTTCCTGCCTCCAGCGCTTCCCTTTCTTCCCTTTCCCGCCTTTTAATATAGAAGGCCAGGTCTGCGATCCGGCTGCAGTAGCTCCATTCATTATCATACCAGGAAACCACCCGGACCATATTTCCGCCGACAACCATGGTGCTTAAGCCGTCGACAACGCTGGAATAGGGGCTGCGCCGGTAATCTACAGAAACCAGCGGTTCTTCGCTGTAAGCCAGGATACCGGGCATTTCTGCCGCCCCCCGTTTTAAGGCGGCATTGACCGCCCCGGCGGTAACATCGCTTTTTTCCAACAGGGCCACAATATCCAACAGGGAAACAACAGGCACGGGCACGCGCACCGCAAAACCATCCAGGCGTCCCCGCAGATCGGGAATAACTTCGCCCACCGCCTGCGCCGCACCGGTGGAAGTGGGGATCAGCGAAAGGAAAGCCGCCCGGGAACGCCTTAAATCGTCATGGGGATAATCCAAAAGGCGCTGATCGTTGGTATAGGCATGGGTAGTATTAATCAGCGCCTTTTCCACGCCAAAGTTGCGCTGCAGCACCTGGGCTACAGGCGCCAAGGCATTGGTTGTACAGGAGGCGTTGGAAAGGATGCGGTGTTTGCCCGGCCGGTACTGTTCCTCATTGACCCCCATCACCACAGTTAAATCGGGATCTTTCATCGGTGCGGTAACAATCACCTGTTCCGCCCCGGCCTGCAGGTGCCTGGCGGCAGCCTCCCGCTGCCGGAACACCCCCGTGGATTCGATGACCACCTCTGCGCCCAATTCCCCCCAGGGGATTCTTTCCGGTTCTTTCTCCCAAAAGGTGCGAATTTCGCGGTCGTTAACAAGTATGGAACTGTTTT
>JAAYRR010000112.1 GCA_012518675.1 Bacillota bacterium | reverse complement strand
CCAAGTTTTGGGCCGTTTTTTTTACAGCGGCGGTGGGGGGATCGCCTTTTTGCAGCGCCTGCCGGAGCATCTCCCGGCACTCCGCCCGCTGCCGGGCGGAAGGTTCGGCATCAACTTTATTTTCCCTGCCTTCACTGCCCTGTTTCTTATTCCTGCTTTGCGGGGAAAGCACTAAGGTTATTTCACCCCGGGGGCGCTCTTGTGTAAAATATGACAATAAATCCCCGGCGCTGCCCCTGCGGACATCTTCAAATTTTTTGGTCAATTCCCGGCAAACAGCTATCTCCCTTCCTCCCAACAGGGGGGCCATTTCCCGCAGGGTCTGCAAAAGGCGATGCGGTGCCTCATAGAGGACAACCGTTTTCTGTTCTGCCGACAGCTCTGCCAGTTCAAAGGCCCGTTCCTTTTGCCGGCGGCTTAAAAACCCCCAAAAGACAAACCTTTCTGCTGGAAAACCGGCCAGGACCAGGGCAGTAAGCACTGCAGACGGCCCGGGCAGCACAGTAAACGGCACCCTCGCCGCTAAGAACAAACGCACCAGATGGGAACCGGGATCGGAGATCAACGGCATGCCCGCATCGGTAATCAAAGCAACTTTTGCACCCTGTTTAACCTTATCTAGAATCTGCCGCCCTGTTTTTTCCCGGTTGGACTCCCGGTAAGAAATAAGGGGGGCCTTAATACCGTAATAATGCAGCAGCTTCCGGGAACGCCTGACACTTTCCACCGCAATCAGTTCGGCTGCCTGTAAACATTGCAGGGCCCGCAGCGTGATATCCCCCAAGTTGCCAATCGGCGTGGCACATAGATAAAGCACCCCTTGTTGCGGGGCGCTGTTTTTTTTAATGTGCTTTGTTTTTCCAGTAAATTCAAAGTTAGCAGGCACAGCAAGGATCTCCCTTATTCGTCGTTTATATAGACCATTGGCGGCAGGCAATATACCTGCCGCCACACCAACCTCATCACCAGATTTAATTTTAACCTGAAGAAGAACTTTTTTCCGGAGGTTTTTTATCTGTTTCCAAGGATTCTATTTCTTCCAGGGGAAATTCTTCCTGGCGGGAAGAATCCTGCAGTTCCACGAAAACAGTTTTTTTCACGACGTTCCAGTTCATAATTTTGCCCTGGCCGTTGGGTGTAACAACCTTTTCGCCCACGGGCGGGAAAAATTCCCTGGCAATTTCGTAATGTTCCACCTCATAGCGCAAACAGCACATCAGGCGGCCACAAATACCTGAGATTTTAGTGGGGTTTAAAGAAAGATTTTGTTCCTTGGCCATCCGGATGGAAATTGGCCCGAAGTCCTCCAGAAAAGTGGTACAACAGAGGCTCCTTCCGCAAGGCCCCAGCCCCCCCAACATTTTTGCTTCATCCCTGACCCCAATCTGGCGCAGTTCAATACGCGTGCGGAAAACAGCCGCCAAATCCCGCACCAGTTCACGGAAATCCACCCGTCCGTCCGCAGTGAAATAAAAAATAATTTTATTGCGATCAAAAGTATATTCAACATCGACCAATTTCATTTCCAGCCCATGCTTAAAAATTTTATCCAAACAGATCTGCACGGCTTCTGTTTCCCGCTGCTTATTTTCCGCCAACTGTTGGTAATCGCTGTTAGCCGCCACCCGGCGAACCAGCCTTAAGGGAGAAACGAGCTCCTTTTCTGCAACATCCTTGTTTTCCTGCACAATTTCACCAAACTCCAAGCCGCGGCTGGTTTCTACAATAACTTCCTGCCCCGGTTTGAGCTCTAAAGTGCCCGGATCAAAATAGTAAATCCTCCCCGCCCGGCGAAAACGCACTCCTACAACTTCCGGCAACTTTAAACAGCTCCTCTCATCTGCAAAAACAATACCTCCAGCGCCAACCTTTTATTTACATTCTGGCGCAGTTCCCCCTGCAGCTTTAAAATTGCACGCCAGATCCTTTCCAAAAAGGCAGGACCCGCAGCAAATATTTTCCTATCATTATTATAAAACGCCGGCCGTTCTTTTATTAGCGTCCTTTCCAGTTGCACACCTAATTTAAAAAAAAGCTGATCACGGCAGAGCAGTGCAAAAAAGTCCAAAAGCGCAGGCAGATCTTCCCGTTTGGAAATCTCCTCTGCTTTCTGCCAGATTATTTCCGCAGGGCCGTCTCCAATATCAGCCAACAGGTGCCAGGCCTCTGCATATTTTTCTTCCCAACCGCCCTGGGCAGCCATTTTTAGTCCTTTCCCGGGGTTACCGCGTGCCAAGGCGATAATCAGTTCCTTTTCTCCGGGCGACAAGGCAGGGCGCTCCCTTTGCAATAACAGCCCCATCTTTTCCGGCGCCAAAGGTTTGAGGTGAAAATGGATGCAACGGGAAAGCACTGTGCCGGGCAAAGACCAGGGCCGGGCGCTTAATAAAATAAACACCATTTCCCCCGGCGGTTCCTCCAAAACTTTTAAAAGGCTGTTTGCTGCTGGTAAAGTCAAAAGTTCGGTATCCTGCAGCAGGCAAATTTTTTTACGCCCCTCATGGGGAAAATAATAGAGCTGTGCCTTTATTTCCCGCAGCTGTTCAATTTTTAAAGAGGCACCCCGGGGTTTAACCAGGTGAAGGTCGGGATGGTGGCCGTCTGCAATCTTGCGGCAGGCCAGACATTTTCCACAAGGGGGTTCTGCCGTGCCGGTGCAGTTAAGGGACTGGGCAAACAACAAAGATAAAGTTTTTTTACCGCTGCCCGGCGGGCCGGAAAATAAATAAGCATGGTTTATTTTACCCTGCTGCCGGGCCCTGCAAAGGGCCTTGACAACCATTTCCTGGCCAATAACCTTTGAAAATCCCAAAAGAACGCCCCTTTCACGGGCGGTTTCATCATCAACCAACCGGCGGGACGTTGCCCTGATCGGCCCTGCGGTTGGGAAAGACCGCCAAAATACCAACTATGTTACAGATAACCTTTTTGCGTTAAAATTTCCTGCATTTTATGCCATATTTTAGCCCGGACGACCTCCGGCTTGTCCCCGGCGGGAACAACAAAAAAACGTTCCTTTTCCCGGGCGGCCAGCTGTAAAAAGCCCTGCTGCACCCGCTGGTGAAAACTTAGTTCTTTCTGTTCAACGCGATCACCCTGCCAGGTTTCAACAGCAGCACCTGTTTCCGCCTTTTGCAAACGTTCCAGCCCCCGGCGGGCCTCTAAGTCTAAAAGGATGGTGAGCGCCGGCAGAAGTTTTCCCGTCGCCCACAGGTTAATTTTTGCGATCATTTCCAGATCCTCACCCCCGGCCAAACCCTGGTAAACCAAGCTGGAGTCGAGGTAGCGATCACAAAGGACAATTTCTCCCCGATCTAAAGCCGGGCGGATCAGGGTGCTGACCAGCTGTGCACGGGCTGCGCTGTAAAGCAAAGCTTCACTGATCACCGTCATCTCTTTAAAGGAGGGGTTTAAAAGCAGTTTGCGGATCGCTTCGCCAATGGGCGTGCCTCCCGGTTCCCTGGTTAGCAGTACCGGTAACCCCAAGGCTTCGAGCTGTTCTTTTAACAGCCGGGCCTGCGTAGTTTTACCGGCGCCATCCGGCCCTTCAAAGCTAATGAACAGGCCTTCCCCCGGCCTTTTATTTATTTTCTGCAGCTCACCCATCACCCACAACCCACTTTCCCTTTTTCTACGCACAGAACATCCCGCACCCAACCGCATCCAACATACATGTACCGCCGGCAGCGTATCCGGCTTGCGCAAAAACCCGGCCCGGCCCCGGCAGCACAGTCTGAAAGCCGGCCCGGCCGGCGGGGAACTTTGTTGTTGCTGAATTATTGTTTATTCTTGCTGTCATGCTTATTCTACCATACAGGGGTCTTTTCTCACAACTTTAATCGTGCGCAGGGCCGGATCGGCAGCCCCCTGAAAAAGCCTGCCCCGGGCCTGCTGTTGCCGGAGAAACACCAACACCTCTTCCCGGATCGTTTCCCCCGGGGCCAAAAGTGGTATCCCCGGCGGCGAAAGAACAACCATTTCTGCACAAATTTTTCCCACTGCCGCCGGCAAAGGCAAGCTGTAATTGGACAGGCGCAGCGCTTCCCCGGGCGGCAGGGAAAAGGCCGCCCGGGGTTCCCCTTCTTTACGGCAGAGATCCGGTGGAAAATCCGCGGAAAAGTCTGCTGTCGCCGCAGGGACAAAGGCGCGGGCCCCGGCCGGACCGGAAGATGGCAGGGCCGCCCGGGCCCCCTCCAATTGCCGGGCCAGTTTGCGGGGTGCCAGGGACAACTGTGCCGGTCCGGTAATCGCCAGGAGGTAGTCCCGGCCGGACATCTCCAACTGCCAGCGATATTTTTGGGCCAGCCTCCGGGCCAATGCAGAACCTGTGCCGCCGGGGCAAAGGAGGGTTATACGGCAGGGATCCAGGCTAAACTCCTCCCCGGGTGCAACGTTCAACAAGGTAAACCCCCTTGTTTCTAGCTCCTGCCGCAGGCGCCCGGCCCAGCGCCAGGCCCCGGTAAAAAGCCGCCCCCCTTTAAGGGCTGCCTGACGCCGGGCCAGATCCAGGGAAAGCATCACCAGGTAGGAAGGACTGCTTGTCTGCAAAGCTTGTAACCAAAATTTTAGCCGGTGCAGGTAGGGCAACGCCTTTTTGCCAAGATGCAAAAAAGCCCCCGGGGTCAAAGAACCTAAGGACTTGTGGGCACTGTGCAACCAGATGTCTGCCCCGGCTGCCGCGCTGTGGGGCAGCGGTTCCCGGTAAAACGGAAAATGCGTCCCATGGGCCTCATCCACAGCCAGTAATACATTGTGCCGCGCAGCAATGCGCTGCATGGCCTTCAAATCTGCCGTTACGCCCCAGTAGGAAGGGGAGGTTAAATACAGCAGCCGGGCCGCAGGATGTTCCTGCAGGGCCCTTTCCACAGTTTTTACAGCTACATTCAAGGGGAAACCGCAGCTTCGCTCCCGTTCCACCGGCAGGTAAACCGGCCGCGCCCCGGAAAGCGCAATCCCGTGCAAAGCTGCTTTATGCGCCATGCGCGTGAGCAAAACCTTTTCGCCCGGGCGGCATAAAGCTGAAAAAAGGGCCAGCAGCCCCCCGGTTACCCCATTGACCAGAAAAAAAGTGGCTGCCGCCCCAAAAAGGGCTGCCGTCAGCTGCTGGGCCTGTCTAATGGCTCCCTGCGGCAGGTGCAGATCATCCAAAGCTTCCAATTCCGTCAGATCATAGCGCAGGGCAGTTGAAAAACCCTGGCGTCGCAAGTCCGGTGCACCGGCCCCCCCACCGTGCAGCGGAACATGCAGCGCCAAATAACCCTTGCGCAGATGCTTTCTGACTGCGGCGTAAAGGGGCGCCCGGCGTTGCCCCGGGGGTATTCCTTTAACCGTCAATTACCTTCACCCCGTCTCTGCCCCCTGCCCGATCGGTTTTAAAGTTGTTTACAGTTCATGCCAGAATTTTTTCAGGTTTTGCAAATAAAACTGGTATGCACGATCATCGCAGGTGGCCCTAACCAATCTTTTTTCACAATCGCTGCAGATAAAAGTATCTAGAATGTTCAACCCTGCTTTTTTATTTAAATGGCAGAACAGGCATGTTTTTGTTTCTTCACCAGCCAATTTGTTCACCTGCCCGCTATAAATTAAGGAATAAGCAATCCTACCCAAGCTATAAAATCCCCCTGAAACGGCTGCGGCTGTTCCCGGACCGCCGGCCTTTTGATGGTCAATAATGCCCTATTTCTTCCATCTTATGCGGGCAAGGTGAAAACTGCTCCTAAAAAAAAATGGAGCGTAAAAAACCGCCCGGCGGCGGTTTAATAAAAAGAATGGATCTAAAGTAATATTACAATAGTTTTTGGCATGTGAAATTTAACGCAGGGTATAGTTGGGCGCTTCCTTGGTAATCTGCACATCATGCGGATGGCCCTCCAACAGTGACGCGTTGGTGATGCGGATAAATTTTGTTTTGGTCTGCAGCTCTTCAATATTGCGTACCCCGCAATAGCCCATCCCCGCACGTAACCCCCCCACCATCTGGAAAACCATATCGGCCACCGTACCCCGGTAAGGTACCCGGCCTTCAATCCCTTCGGCCACAATCTTTTGATCTTCTTCCTGAAAATAGCGATCCCGGCCGCCTTCTTTCATGGCCCCCATAGAACCCATACCGCGATAAACCTTATAACTGCGCCCCTGGTATATTTCTATTTCTCCCGGGCTCTCCTCGGTACCGGCAAAAAGACTGCCAATCATGACACAATCGGCACCGGCAGCCAAGGCCTTGGTAATATCCCCCGAATATTTGATCCCACCGTCGGCAATCACAGGTACCTTAAAACTGCGCGCCACCCGGGCCACATCATATACCGCGGTGATCTGGGGCACACCGATCCCGGCGATTACCCGCGTTGTGCAGATTGACCCGGGACCCACACCCACTTTCAACGCATTGGCACCGGCGTGAATCAGATCGCGGGCTGCTTCAGCCGTAGCAATATTCCCGGCTACAAGGTCAATTTCCGGATATTCGTTTTTAACCGCCCGCACTGTATCCAACACCTTGCGGGCATGACCGTGCGCCGTATCCACCACAATCACGTCCACCCCTGCCTCCACCAAGGCTCCCACCCGGGTAAGGGTATCCCTGGCCACCCCCACACCGGCGGCAACCAACAGTCTCCCATTGGCATCCTTGGCCGAACGGGGGTAAGAAATTGTTTTTTCAATATCCTTAATTGTAATCAGGCCCTTAAGCATAAAATCGTCATCTACAAGCGGCAATTTTTCAATCTTGTGTTGGGCTAAAATTTCCTGGGCCTGCTGCAGGGTGGTCCCCTCCGGGGCGGTAATCAGACCATCCTTGGTCATGGCATCCTTAATCAGCCGGCTGAAATCTTTTTCAAACCGGAGATCGCGGTTGGTAATAATCCCTACCAGGCGGCCGCCTTCGGTGATGGGAACGCCGGATATGCGGTAACGTTCCATTAAAGCGGCGGCGTCGTTAATTGTATGCATGGGGGAAAGGTAAAAGGGATTGGTGATGACCCCGTGTTCAGATCTTTTCACCCTGTCCACTGCTTCGGCCTGCCGTTCGATGCTCATATTGCGGTGAATGACACCGATACCGCCCTCCCGGGCCACAGCAACAGCCATCCGGAAACCGGTTACTGTATCCATCGCGGCACTGATAATCGGAATATTCAGACGTATATTCGGCGTTAATTTGGTATCAATTTCTATTTCCCGGGGCATCAGCCTGGAACGGGACGGCATCAGCAAAACATCATCAAAAGTAATTCCTTCCTTGACAAAACGTTCTTCCAAAAAACTGCACCCCCAAGTAATAAAGTACCGTCGGATTTTAATAATCATAGCAGATAAAAACACCTTATGTCAATGTCCGCGCTGGGCTTCAGAAAGCAAATTTTAGCAGGAGGTAAAAGCAAGGGGTGTCCGGGGATGCGGGCCTGACAAAGCAAAAAAACTGTGGTTTTTCAGTATTTTGGCCGCTGCTTAGACCCCCTTGGGGATGGCAGAAAAAAAAGCCGCTGAAACCGAAACAATACTATTTTTTGCCCCGCCACTGATCCGTTGGTGCCTTTTGGCAGGCTTACCGGCAGAACCCTGAAACAAGCTGCCGGCAAGCTTGCCAAATCTGGTAACGCTGCCGCAGAAACGCTGTCAAGATTTTTTGCAGGGCAGCTGTTTACCTGTTGTTATTTCTCACGCGGCATACAAATAATTTCCTTGACCACGGTTTTGAAAACATCGTTGGAATGAGCAGGAACAACTACACAAGCGGCATCGGCCCCCCTGGCACTGCCGGCGACAGCGATAATTTCTTCACCATAGGGTATCAGCCCGGCATCCAGGGCCATCACAGCAATTTCGACACAGACCTTAACCCCCTGTCCAAACATACGCAGCGCTGCAGCAATAATTTCAGCGGGGTAGACACCACCAAATTGCAGCCGGAGCGCCCGATCCACTCCGGCCAGTAGGTGCGTCGTAGTCAGCACCTGCACACCTTTTTGCTGCAGTTCCCGCCGTTTTTCCGGTGCCGTTTCATCTTTACCGGGCGCAGCAAAACCAACATGGTGTGTAACACAGATTACCTCTACACCCTGATCAAGAAATTTTTCTGCTGTTTCCCCGCTATTGGAGGCAACAACCAGGTATTTAATGCCCAGTTCCCGGGCCCGTCCCAAGGCAGCCTCTGCAGTTGCATCAGTATTCTGTGGCCCCTTTTTTTCCCAAAGCAAAGTAATCACTCCTAAAAAATTATATTTGCACCAACCGGGGGCACAACCGGATGAACATACCTTGCAGCTGGTAAAAGTTGAAACAGCCCCGGCCATTGTTAACAGGGGCGGCGCCTTTTCAGCAGCCGGAGGAAAGCACCCTGTGGTTGGTTTCTAAGCTAAGCCTTCTTACACTTTTAGTATAGGTGTTTGTTGAAGGTTTAGCAATGAACTTAATGAAATTAACTGCTGCCTGGACGGGCATCCCGTGAAATATTGATGAAGGTAAAATACCTCCAATCGTAAGGTACGCCTCCCTGGTTGGTGCGGGAAAAACCCCAGCCGTTCCATTGCCAGAAGGTTGTTTTCCTTTACCTTCTTATCGACGGGAAAAAAGATAATATAGTTTTTCACAATATATAAAAACTTTGGCAGGTGTAAAAAAATAGGTTATTCCACTACATACTAATGAAAATATTAAAAGGCCGCAGCCCCGGTACTGCCTGAAGCTGCGGCT
>JAAYRR010000018.1 GCA_012518675.1 Bacillota bacterium | reverse complement strand
TAAAAAATTTTATTTATTCCCTTTCTGAGGAAACCATGCATAAAAGGTTTATTACGCGGCGCCGGGACATGCCACACGAAATATTGCAGGATCTTTTTGTGGTGATCGACTACACCAAAGAAATGGTCATCCTCGCACTATTGCAGGAAAAAAACAGGGAAAAAGTGATTGGCGTGGGGCAGTATGCGATCAGTAAAGGCAACCGCACAGCCGAAGTTTCCCTGGTGATCAGGGATGATTACCAGAATAGGGGCATCGGTTCAGAAATTATGTCCTATATGGCTTATCTCGCCAAAAAGCAGGGGGTGTTGGGGTTTACAGCCATAGTCCTGCCCAATAATGTCCAGATCCTGCGGGTCCTTGAAAAAGCGGGTTTTGGTATGGAGAAAAGGTTTAGCGATGGGGTTTATTTGGTAAAGGTAGGTTTCCGTGAAAAATAAAAAGTGGTATGCTTGCTTCCCTTTCTTCATAAAATGAACAAGGTACCGGTTTGTGCCGGGAAGAAAGGGATGAAGGGACCTATGCGTAGAACAATACTTGTGGGGTTGCTGTTAATTTTTCTATTGGCGGCCTGTTTCTCCGGTTATCACTATATGGCGCAAAAACGCTGTAGTGATCAGGATGCCGGAGGGGAAATTGCCGCCAACCCTGAACAGGGAGGGGATCAATCTAAAAAGCGGGTGGAAAAGGGCGGTGCGCAACGGGAGGGGATCACCTTGCAGTACCTGGGGCATTCCTGTTTTTTACTTGACGCCGCCGGCCTGCGTATCCTCATGGATCCTTACTCCCCCGATGTAGGCTATGGCCGGTTAAATTTAGAAGCAGAAATAATGACCATCAGCCATGAACATATGGATCACAACTATGCCGCCGCCTCCCCCGGGGCGGAGATATTGCGGGGACTGACCCTCGACGGCCTGGGTTGGGACGACGCTACTTACACCAAAAAGGAAATAAGTATTTTTAGCATGCCCACCTACCATGACGGGACTGCAGGCAAAGAAAGAGGTCGCAATGCCGCCTTTGTTTTCAACCTAAGTGATCTGCGGGTTGTCCATTTAGGCGATTTAGGGCATCTATTGAATGAAAGCGAAATCGAAAAAATATCCCCGGTAGACGTACTTTTGATTCCTGTAGGGGGGCACTACACGATCAATGCTCAGGAGGCCCAAGAAGTTATCGCCCAACTTTCCCCGGCTGTAGCCATACCGATGCACTACCAGACAGAAGTTACCAAAAATTGGCCGCTCGCAGGTTTGCAGCCCTTTCTGGGGGAGGTAGAAAAAGTAAAGGAAAAAGGTGCTAAACCCATATCTTTGCACAAGAATATGTTGCCGAAAAGTACAGAAATATGGCTGTTGGAGCCGGCTAAACCTTAACCCGGTTAAGCCGGTTGCCCGGTTTTATTTGCCGGCTGCCCAAAGGAAAGGGGTAATGTCGGAGGGTTACAAGGGGTGCCTATAAATATTAGGTGCCTGGCACCTTATTTGCTTCTTTGGCAGGAAAAGGGGGTTTGTTTCCAGAAGTTTGTTGCCTGAGGTTTGTTTCTAGAAGCTTGTTTCTGGAAAACCATGGTTATGTTGCCTGAAATAATAAGTTGGGTTTTGGGAATCTGCTGTTTTCAAAAAAATTTGGTTTCAAAAAGGTTGTTCCAGGGTGTTGGCCTAAAATAGCAAAATAAATTTAACAGTACGTTTTTTGTATAAAATTATATAATATTATGTAGATCTTGTTGAATTCAGGTTATTGTTATCAAGCAGGGACTGAACTAATAATGAAGTTTTTCCATCGCCTGCAGCCCTGGTTATGTACGGCTGTTGTG
>JAAYRR010000111.1 GCA_012518675.1 Bacillota bacterium | reverse complement strand
TTCTGCCGGCAAACCTTTGTCTGCCATGGGAAAAGAAAAACCCAGGTATTCCGCATACAGAACATCAAGGTGATAAGCCGGACGTTCCGGTTGGAGCAAATAGGCTGCCAACTGGGTGTCAAAGGCCCGGCCGGCCAGGTTGATTTTATTGATTAACAGGTGTTTAAGGAGAGGTTTTAAGTCATGGGCGATCAGCCTGCCGGCCGGGTTTTCAAAGAGAGGCTGCAGTATTTTTAAGACATTAGAAAGGGTCACCTCCGGGCGATCTTCCCCCTTTTCCCCTTCCCTTCCCGCCTTTTCCTCTATTCCCTGTTGTTTATTAAGGGGAATATAAAAAACGTCTTCTGCTGTTAAAGCACAGGCCAGGCCTTTGATAGCCGTACTTTTGCGGGTAAAATCGGTGTCCAACAGCAGGGAAAATGAACGGGAAAAACCTTTTGCCCGGTGGTGATCTACAGCCTGCTGCAAAGCATCTATAGTTTTGATGATAACCGCATTTACGCTTTCTGCGCCTGCATGGGCGCCGGGTTCCCCGTTTTGTTTTTCCTGCGGTAAAGATCCCGGAACTTCTTTTTCAACTTCGGCAGCATCAAGTGTAAATTGAAACGGTCCGTCGGCAGCACCGGGTTCCTGTACCGGGGAGGTGCCTGCTGTTTTTTGGTAGCGGCGGACCAGCCCAGGTACTTTATGGGCCAGGGTTCTAAACTCCAACTGTGTGAAAACCTGCCGCAAACTGTCCCAATCAGGTTCTTTCAGGCGACATTCCTCAAGGGAAAGGCTTAAAGGAATGTTTAGACAGATCGTTGCCAGTTCCTTGCTCAGGCGGGCCTGTTCGGCATGAACAGAAAGGTTTTCCCCCATTTTCCCCGGGATCTTTCCGGCATGCGCCAGCACTTGTTCCAGGGAATCATATTCCTTTAACAGCCTTAGGGCTCTTTTTTTGCCAATGCCGGGTACACCGGGGATATTGTCCGAACTGTCGCCTTTGAGCGCTTTATAATCCACCCATTGGCGGGGAGTCAAGCCATAGTCTTCTTTGAATTTTTCCAGGGTCAGCTCTTCCAGCTTGGTGATACCCCGGCGGGTAACTAAAATTTTTACCTGCGGGGAAAGAAGCTGGTAAGCATCGGCATCCGCCGTAACAATACAGGTGGTTAGGCCGGCCTTCTCCCCTTGCCGGGCAAATGTTCCCAAAAGATCATCTGCCTCATAACCTTCCATTTCGCATACAGCTATATGCAAGGCCTTCAGAACTTCTTTAATCAAGGGCAGTTGTTCATGCATTTCTGCTGGTGTTTTTTCCCTGGTTGCTTTGTAGCCACTGTAGGCCCGGTGACGAAATGTCGGTGCCGGGTAATCAAAAGTGGTTAAAATATAATCAGGGGATTCATCTGCCAATAAACGCAGCAGCATATTGGTAAAGCCTAAAACAGCATTGGTATGCAGGCCTTTTTTCGTTTTCAGTTCCAGCGGCAGGGCAAAGAAAGCCCGAAAGGCAAGGCTGTGGCCGTCCAGGATGAGGAACTTTTTTCCTTCCTTTTGCACCATTATTTATTCCCTCCAAAAAAAAGAGCAGGATTTCTTTTTACCTGCTATAACATACAGTCTTAAAATATTGAAATTAAAGTGTTAAGAATAAAAAAATAAAGAATCCATACCGGTTTCTAGACAATTTGTTTAATGAGATTTACCATTTCAATGGCCCCCAAGGCAGCGTCCCACCCTTTATTTCCGGCTTTTGTGCCGGCTCTTTCAATAGCCTGTTCCAGCGTATCGCCGGTAATAATGCCAAACAGCACCGGTATTTCTGTTTCCAACCCAACCAGGGCAATCCCTTTGGAAACCTCTGCAGCAACATAATCAAAATGTGGTGTATCGCCCCTGATTACAGCCCCCAAACAAACAACCGCGTCATAACGCCCGCTTTTAACCATTTTTTTAGCAATCAAAGGTATTTCAAAGGCCCCCGGTACCCAGGCCACTTCAATGTCTTCCTCTTGCGCTGCATGCCTTTTTAAAGCATCCAAAGCGCCGGTTAAAAGCTTGCTGGAAATAAATTCATTAAAGCGGCTGACAATAAGTCCAAAACGGAACCCTTTGGCATAAAGGTGCCCTTCATATTGTTTTAACAACTTTTACACCGCCTACATTCAAATTTATCATATAATATTACCCTGCATTACATGGCAGAAACCGACAGGGTATCTTAGTTCTCGTTATTGCCGGTAAATAAGAAGTGCCCCAGTTTATTTTTTTTGGTTTCCAGATAACGGCTGTTGTAAGGTCCGGGCGTTATTTCAATGGGAACACGCTCGACAATAGTTAACCCGTAACCCTCCAAACCCTTAACCTTACGGGGGTTATTGGTCAGCAGGCGCATTTTTCTGATGCCTAAGTTTACCAAGATTTGGGCACCTAAACCATAATCGCGCAGATCGGCCGGAAACCCCAGTTCTTCATTGGCTTCAACCGTGTCCCTGCCGCAGTCCTGCAAATGGTAAGCCTTAATTTTATTGAGCAACCCGATACCGCGGCCCTCTTGACGCATGTAAACCAGCGCCCCACAGCCTTCAGCTTCGATTTGCCGCAGCGCCTGGGCAAGCTGCTTGCCACAGTCACAGCGCAGGGAATCTAGCACGTCACCGGTAAAACATTCGGAATGCACCCTGACCAGCACAGGCTTGTCTTGTTCTATTTCACCTTTAACCAGGGCCAGGTGTGTTTTTTGGTCCAAGGAATTATCATAGGCAATAAGTTTAAAGGTACCATGTGCTGTGGGCAGTACGGTTTCAGCAGCCCTCTGAACCAGCATCTCCTTTTTCATCCGGTATTGAATCAGATCGGCAATGGTAATCATTTTTAAATCGTGTTTCTTTACAAAATCCTGCAGTTGGGGCACACGGGCCATCGTGCCGTCGTCATTCATGATTTCACAAAGGACCCCGGCCGGATAGAGACCAGCTAAGTGGGCCAGATCAACGGCAGCTTCTGTATGACCGGCCCGGCGCAGGACGCCCCCTTCTTTATATTTTAAAGGGAAAATATGCCCGGGACGGGTCAAATCTGTGGGTTCAGCCTGCGGATCAATCAGTTTCTTAATAGTCAGGGCCCTTTCGTGGGCTGAAATGCCCGTAGATGTGCCCCGGGCATCAACAGAAACAGTAAAGGCTGTCTCCCGGCTGTCTGTATTATGCATAACCATGGGTGGTAGATCCAGCTCTTCCACGCGCCCCGGGGTTAAAGGAACACAGATCAGCCCCCGGCCAAAGCGGGCCATGAAATTAACCTCCTCCGGTGTGGCCATTTCGGCCGCCATGACCAGGTCCCCTTCGTTTTCACGATCTTCGTCATCAACGACAACAACCATTTTTCCTTTTTTAATATCTTCAATAGCTTCTTCAATTGAATTAAAATGCTGCTGCAATGTTCTCGCCTCCCATTTTTCCACCTGCCATTATTTATAGAAAACCTTTCTTTTTTAAAAGATCATAGGTCAGGCCCCCACCCGGTTCTGCAGGTCCGAAAGCGCTGCCTTGTTCTTCAGAAAGGTTGTTGCTCTGTTCTCCTTTGAAATAGCGCAGACAAAATTTTTGTACATATTTACCAAGGAGATCTGCTTCTAAGTTAACACTGTCGCCGGGCTTTTTATAACCCAGCGTTGTATATTTGGCCGTGTGGGGAATGAGGGAAACGCTGAAGAAGTCGTCCCCCAGATCCACAACCGTCAGGCTGATACCGTCGACAGCGATGGAACCCTTGGGAATTAGGTAGTTCATCACCCCGGCTGGGGCGCTGATTTTTATGAGCAGGGCGTTGGCTTCCTTTTTTTCTGCCATAATTTTTCCGGTACCGTCTATGTGGCCGCTGACAAAATGCCCGCCGAAACGCCCCCCGACGGGCAAGGCCCTTTCCAGATTTACCTTTTCCCCGTTTTTGAGCAGGTGCAGGTTGGTCTTGCGCAAAGTTTCAGGCATGACATCGGCATAAAAAGCTGCAGGGAAAATTCTGGCTACCGTCAAACATACCCCATTGACGGCAACACTGTCCCCTTCTTGCAGGCCCGCCATCACCTTTTCCCCTTTGATAGTCAGGACGCTGCTAGCCCTGGACTGTTGCCGACCGGATACTTCCCCCAGCTCCTCCACTATTCCGGTGAACAACTTCTCCCCTCCTTACGGGGTAACCAATGATCAATAAGTCGTTATCCAGCTGTTTAAGTTCCAAATCCTGTACCTCCCAGGATTCCTTGAGCTCATGCGCCCCGGCCCCACCCAAAGGAGTGGGGGCATTTTCCCCGCCCAAAAGAATGGGCGCGATAAAGAAATATACCTTATCAATAATATTTTCCTTTAAAAACGAATAGTTTAACGTTCCTCCCCCTTCCACTAAGAGGGCGCTGATTTCTTTTTTACCCAAGGCCGGCATCAGTTCTTGCAGGTTGACCTGTTCGCCCCGCAGGGAAAGGGTTAATATCTCCACGCCGGCATCTGTTAAAGCCTCCCGCTTTTCAGGGTCAATCAGATCTGTTGTTGCCAAAATTGTTTTTGTTTCACGTGCTGTTTTTACTACATTACTGTTTAAAGGCAACCTGCCCCGGCTGTCGACAATAATACGCGCCGGGTTGATGGCTTTTTCATCGTCCAGACGTACGGTCAACCGGGGATCGTCATGCAGAATAGTGTTAATGCCCACCATAATCCCGTCAGAAACCGCCCGCAACTGGTGGCCAAACCGGCGGGATCTTTCACCGCTGATCCAGCGGGACTTGCCTGTGGCGGTAGCAATCTTACCATCCAGGCTCATGGCTGTTTTAACCATCACAAAAGGTGTTTTTGTAGTAATATATTTAAAAAATACTTCATTCAGACGCTTGGCCTTATCCTCCAGCACACCTACTTTAACCTTGACGCCTGCCTCCCGCAGAAGGCGTACCCCCTGTCCTGAAACAAGGGGGTTGGGATCTATGGTTGCAATGATCACCTTACGGATTCCGGCCCGTATAATCGCCTCTGTGCAGGGTGGAGTCCGTCCCTGGTGGGAACAAGGCTCCAGGTTGGCATAGAGCGTAGCTTGACGGGCTTTGGCACCGGCCTCCTTCAAGGCAACAATTTCTGCATGTTCATCCCCGGCTTTTTTATGAAAGCCTGTACCAACAACCTCCCCGTCCCTGACAATTACTGTGCCAACCATCGGATTGGGGTTGGTTTTTCCACAAGCACGACGGGCGAGATCCAGGACCATCCACATATATCGCTCGTCTGGATCCATTTGGTTTTCATCACCTCTTAAAACCGTTGATTTAATCTAATTATAACATAAAGCCTAATTTTCTTAAACAGGCTTAAACTTTCATTTCCCGGCCGGCAGTTGCTGTAGCGTCCGAATGAAGTTTTGTGGATCAGCGGAGTTGAAAAGGGCAGAACCCGTTACTAACACGTTTGCACCGGCTGCAACTGCCGGCCCGGCGGTTGCAGTGTTAATACCGCCATCTACCTGGATATCGAATGCTAGGTCCCGTTTTCTTTTTTCCTGTGCCAAGGCTTTAATTTTGGGCAGGACGGCAGGAATAAAATTTTGCCCGCCAAAACCGGGGTTAACAGACATAATTAAAACCAGATCCACATCGTGTAGGACATATTCCAGCAAGTTTAAGGGTGTAGCCGGGTTTAAAGCAACCCCGGCCTTACAGCCCATTTTTTTAATAGCCTGCACTACCCTGTGCAGGTGAGGGCAGGTTTCAGCGTGCACTGTCAGCAGGTGCGCCCCCGCCTGATAAAATTGATGGATAAAGTCCTGGGGCTTTTCAATCATCAGGTGTACATCCAACAAAAGATCCACCTGCCCCTGCAAAGCCTGAACAACTAAAGGGCCCATGGTAATATTGGGAACAAAGTGGCCGTCCATCACATCTAGATGCAGCCAATCGGCACCAAAACGTTCCATGCGCTTAACTTCCTGCAGAAGACAGGCAAAATCTGCTGCAAGTAGGGAAGGGGCAACCTTAGTCACAAAGGAATCCTCCTTGGTATAAAATTGTAAAAAAACTAGTACGTTTACCGGCAAAGGAACAACAGGGTAACACAGGCCGCCGGAGAAAACAGGGCAGTAACAGGCCGGTTGTTGTAAACCTTAGCTTCTGTCTCAGGTAAGAGCATTTGAAGAAAAACCTTAAAAAATAACAGCGTGCCTCCCTAAGGGGGGCAAGGGCTTTAGTACTTCTTTTTTTCCAGCTGTTCAATTTCTTCTAAAAAGTCAAGGTAATGTTTGTACCTCCAGGAGGCTATTTTCCCCTTTTGAAGGGCCTCTTTTACTGCACACCCCGGTTCAGCCCGATGCAGACAACTGTTGAAACGGCAGGGCACAGGCAGGGACATTTCCGGAAAATAAGAGGAAAGTTCCTGTAAGGTAATACCCTCTAAGTTCAACCTTTGGAACCCCGGCGTATCAGCAACAAGGGTTTCTTTTGTCAGCCTGAACAGTTCAACATGGCGTGTGGTATGACGCCCCCTTTGGGTTTTAAAACTTACAGGCGCCGTCTGCAGATTGAGCTCTGGTTTAAATTTGTTGATCAGGGTGGATTTACCTGCACCTGAAGGCCCGGCAAAAACGCTAATTTTACCTTGCAAGCTGTGTTTTAGCTCCTCCACACCCTGCCCTGTCAGGGCACTGGTTAGAAGAACCCGGTAACCGCAATCTTGGAAAACCATGCAGATTTCCCTGATTGTATCCCTTTCCCGACTTGCCAACAAGTCGGTTTTGTGCAGGCAGATAACGGCTTCCAGCGAAGCTTTTTCTGCCATCACAAGAAGCCGATCCAAAAAAACAAGATCTGGGGCAGGCCTGCTTGCAGGCATCAAAATTACAACCTGATCAACATTTGCCACTTGCGGCCTGAGCAGACTGTTTTTCCGGGGGTATACTTTATTAATTACCGCTTCCTGGTAATCTATTGCTACCAGGTCACCTACCAGCAGATCCAGACCCTTTTCCTTAAAACGTCCCCGGGCCCGGCAGCGGATAACCTCCCCTTCTGTATTAAGGACAAAGTAAAAGCCCCCTTTAATCATAATTAAACGACCTTGCAGTAAGACTCCCCCTTAAATGCTATTAGGGAAAAGGCACGATCTCGATCGTTCGATATTCCTGCCCCCTGAGTTCCATTAATATAACCTGGCCGGAACCAACACCGACGACACCGATCTCCTGACCCTGGTATTCCCCGTCAAAAGCAATTTTTGAGCCTTCTTTATCCTCAATATAAATTCTTATCTGCCGCCCGGCAGGAACCCGGGGGTGCACCTTAATCTGATAAGTCTGTGCAGTTTCCGGCTCCTTCCCTTTGCTGACAACTAAATCCACAGAGTCCCCTGCCTGTACTGGTTCGCCGGGTGCAGGAAATTGTGAAATTATTTCCCCAGAAGCAAATTCTGTAGAAAATTCCTCCTTGGGATCCCGCAGGACAAGGCCATTTTCGGTAAGCCATTCCTGGACATCAGTGAGCTGGCGGCCCCGAAAATCGCGCATGGTAACAGGCTTTTTACCCTTACTTATTACCACGTGCACAGTCTCCCCCAGAATCACCTGAAAACCTTTGCCGGGATCTTGCCGTATTACATAGCCGGAGGTGACCGCCCCGCTGTATTCGTGGTTCAAGGACATTTCCAGCCCGGCTTCCTTAAGGATCAGGCGGGCTTCATGCTCTGCCCTCCCGTCTAAATCGGGAACCTTAACATATTCCTGTCCCAAGCTTAAAACCAGTTCTATTTCCCTGTTTTTCTTGACCTTTCTTTCTGGCAAAGGCTCCTGGGATACAATATGGGCGGGCGGCACCGTATCGCTGTGCACGTTACTGATGACCGTATAACCCAGTTCTAAAGGGGAAAGTTCTTTTTCGGCTTCTTCCAGGCTTAAACCGGTGAGATCCGGAACGGTAACCTCGGGGACAAAAAGAAATTTACATAACAGCTGGTAGCTGGCAAAAAGCACAAGGATAAGCACAACAGCCGCTGTTCCATATGCAAAGTACTTTTTAGTTGTTTGTTTCTTTCTTTTCACAGATGTTTCCGGCCCTTCCCTTAGTTCCCCTTTTTGTTCTTTTTCAGGGGTAACACCCTGTTTACGGTAAGTTGGATAAGATCTTATTTTCTGCAGAAAAGAAGTGCTGAGGCGCTCCCCTTCCCCCTTGTTCTGCAACCAGTCCCGAAGATCGTTGTAAAATTCAGCAGCATTGGAATAACGCAAATTTCGTTCTTTGCGCGTAGCCTTGGTTACAATTGTTTCCAGACCCGGCGAAAGCCCTTCCACCAGGTTGCCGGGGGGAACAATTTCTTCCTGCAGATGTTTCAAAGCTATTGAAATGGGGCTTTCACCCGAAAAGGGCACTACCCCGGTTAGCATTTCATAAAGAACAATCCCCAGGGAATAGATGTCTGTTTTTAAGTCGGCGGAGCTTCCCCGGGCCTGTTCCGGTGAAGAGTAGTAGACAGATCCAAAAAGTGATTTGCCGTAGGTAATGGTCGCATCGGTAGCGGCCCGTGCCAAACCAAAGTCGGCAACCTTAACCCTGCCCTCCCGCGATACGATAATGTTCTGTGGCTTGATATCACGGTGAATGATATTTTTGCTATGGGCATGCAGTAAAGCATCACAAATTTGCAGGGAAATTCTGGCTGCTTCTTCCGGTTTGAGGCTTCCTTCACGCAAAATAATATCCTTCAGCGTAAAACCGTCGACATATTCCATAATAATATAATGAAGGCCCTTTGTTTCTCCTTCATCATAGACATTAACAATCGCAGGATGAGAAAGCTTGGCGGCTGCTTTGGCTTCCAACTTAAAACGACGCAAAAAATCCTGATCGTTGGACAGATGTTCATATAAAATTTTGATGGCTACAGGCCGGTTCAACTTAATATCCATTCCCCGGTAAACCTGGGCCATGCCACCCTCGCCGACTTTTTCCAATATTTGATAGCGGTTTTCCAGTAAACTGTTAGGTTTCTCCCGCACCTAACTTTCACCCTTTTTATAATGAATTAAAACAAAAGTAATATTGTCCCAACCGCCCAAGGCGTTGGCCCTGGCCAAAAGCTGATCGGCAGCTTCTTCAAGGTTGATGTAACGAAAAATGATCTCCTGAATCTGATCGGGCTGGAGCATATTGTTGAGACCATCTGTACATAACAATATGTAATCTTTTTCTTGAATTGTTTTATCATAAAAATCGATTTCCAGGGATGAAGAGGTTCCCAATGAACGTGTTAAAATGTTGCGCTGGGGATGATTATACGCTTCCTCCGGGGAGATCTCCTTGTTTTTCAGGAGTTCCATAACAACGGAATGGTCTTCTGTAATCTGGCAATGGCCGGAGGCATTAAACAGGTGTACCTGGCTGTCACCGACATGCCCGATTAAAAATTCATTGTTCAAAAAAACAGACACGGTAAAAGTGGTGCCCATCCCTTTGAAGGCCGGCTTTTGCAACTGCTTTGTCCTGATGTTTTCATTGGCTTCCAAAATACTTTGTGCTATAAAGTTTTTCATCTGTACCGGGCTATATTGACACAAACTTGCCAAATGTCTTGAAATATTTTTTTGCAAGGTTTCAATCGCTAGCAAACTGGCGACCTCACCGGCTGCATGGCCACCCATGCCGTCGGCCACTGCAAAGAAAGAACAGCCGTTTGCAGAGAGAACATAGTATGAATCCTCATTTTTTTTACGGATGCACCCCGGATGGGAGCGGACAGTATGGTTTAACATCCCCTTTTCCCCACCGCTTTTCTGATCAGTTAATTTAAGATGTTAAGATCCGATTTCATTATACTGGTCATTGATTCTGAAGGCAAGCCTCTACATAAAATGGCCTGGTTTCCCCACCTATTTTTTCCTGATCCGGGCCATAAAAAACCCGTCCAGGTTATGCCGGTCCGGCCAAAGAAATAACCGGCCGGTTGCTTCTACGCCGGCAGACAGCGCCGGCGGCAAAAAGGAAGTAAGCTGCGCCGGCTGCGCCAGGCTTTCCTTTGCTAAAAACCGGTCGATGAGTTCTGAAGTTTCTTCCGGTTCGGTTGTACAGGCGCTGTATAAAAGCACCCCGCCGGCACACAGCGCCTGAAAGGCTGATTGCAGCAGCTGCAACTGCAACCGGGAAAGTGCGGAAAGATCTTCCGGCCGGCGCTTCCATTTTAGATCACCTTTACGCCGGATTACCCCCAAACCCGAACAGGGAACATCAAGCAGAACACGTTGAAAAGCGCCCTGCCATTTCGCCGGCAGGGCACGGCCGTCGATATTTTCGGTCCGGATAATTTGTATGCCCAGACGCTGGGCAGCAGCCTGCACCAGTTTTAGCCGGTGGGGGTAAAGATCGGCGGCAATGATGCGCCCCTGGTTTTTCATCAGCGCTGCCAAATGGGTTGTTTTGCCGCCGGGAGCACTGCAAAGATCTAGAACCTGTTCCCCCGGCTGCGGGTTTAAAAGCGGAGCGGCAAGCATAGAGGCTTCTCCTTGTACCTGAAAGAGGCCCTGTTGAAAACTTTTCAGCCCCGTAAGGCCGGTAGCAAGATCTAAGTGCAAACCCTCCGGCGCAAAACGGCATTCCCGGGACGCGGTGCCTTCTGCCTGCAATATCCTTTGCAGTTCCGCGCGGGAAAGAAATAAGGAATTGGTGCGCACAGTAAGGGGCGGGCGCCGGTTACCGGCGGCACAGTGTGCGGCTGCAGATTCAAAACCGTAATTTTTAATCCACCGCCGGACCATCCAAAGAGGGTAGGCATGGCGCAGGGAAAGATACAGCACCGGGTCCTGTTCACGTGAAGGCCAGGGCAGATCATTTTTAAACCTGCTGATTTTCCTGAGAACCGCATTGACCAGCCCGGCCACGCCTTTGTGCCCATAACGGTGGGCTAATTTTACAGATTCATCAACAGCTGCAGATACGGGGATGCGTTTTAGGTATAGCAGCTGGTAGGTTCCTATTCTTAAGATATTGCGAATATAGGGTGTGAGTTTTTCCAGGGGGCGTTTGGAGTAAAGTGAAATAACCCAGTCCAGGGTCTGCAGGTGCTGGATAACACCATAGGTCAGCTCTGTTAAAAGCGATCTTTCAACGGGGGGGAAGGCTTGCCGGATGAGAACCCGGTTTAAAACCAGGTTTAAATAGGCTTCCTTTTCTTCCACTTCTTTGAGAATGAGCAGGGCTGTTTCCCTGGCGCCGGTTGCGCCTTGCTGCCCGGAACCCTGCTGGGGGGGGATAGACACACACTCCACTCCTGTTCTTTAATAACTGTCTGCATAGGAAATTAGCCGGCGGGTCCGCACAAAGTAACGGCGCACCAGGGGCCCAAATCCTAAAAACCCCCGGGAAACGCTGCCCGTTTCCACACCGACAATTTCGAACCCCTCCACGTCTGTGGAGGTAGTAATATACTTTTGAAAAAACCGCCCCAAATGCGGACCTAAAAATTGGGCTATCACTAAGGCCAGCAAAATATAGAAAATGCCAAAGTAGCCGATTTTCCATAAAAATAAAATAATTAACACAGAAGAAACAAGGTTTGCGGCGAGCATGCTCGTGCCACAGCGGTGATGGACGGCCAGTTCCCTTTCACCCCTCTGCAGGCGCATCAGGCCGACCCGGGCAGCCTTTTCAACTGTATGGGGATCGATGGGGCCCTGGATAATAAAGCCGTTTTCCTGCCCCAGTCCGGCCAGGTTCATACTGCCAAAGTGTTCTTCAATCACATTGATTGTAGCGTGTTCCAGGGCATGGTTGGCCCGCAACCGCCTGTTGAAAGCAATTTTAACCAGTTGAAAAGGGATGGTAACTATATTAAAAAGAGAATAAAGGGCAAACTGAAAAGGCAGAAAGAACAAGTTTAATATGATAAAAAGAGCTATAGGCCAAAAAAGAATTAACAATATTATAAAAGACATCGCCGCTCTCCCTAAATTTAAAATAGGCAACCTGCAGCCCTAAAAAAGTGAGGCTGCCGGCAAAGCTTCCAGCAAGGCTGCCGGTAAATCCACCGCCGGCATACCCGTAAAGTAACCGGCAAAACTGCCAGTTATGCCACCAGTTAAGCTGCCGGTAAAGCCACCGGCCCTTTGTTTACTTCTTTTATCTCCTATTTCTTAACATCAACAGCCGGAAAAGTTGGCCCAGGGCAACAGCCATCGCCGCCACATAGGTTAAAGCTGCCGCGTTTAAAACCTGTTTTACGCCCGCGAGTTCCTTGCCCTGCAGGTAGCCGCCGTCTTCCAAAAGATTTAGGGCCCTGCTGCTGGCGTTAAATTCCACAGGCAGGGTGATGGCCTGGAAAATCACTGCAAAAAGAAAGAGCGCAATACCAATATCCATCAGAAAAGACAAACCGCCGCCACCGAAAATAAAACCGATGAAAAAAAGAGGAAAAGCTGCGCGCGAACCAATCCCGGCCAAGGGAAAAATGGAATTGCGCACACCCAAGGGCAGGTAGCCACCGTCATGCTGCAAAGCATGACCAACCTCGTGCGCAGCAATGCCCAGGGCTGCCAAAGAATTGTGGCCATAAATCGGATCGGAAAGACGCACTACCTTGGAGCGTGGATCGTAATGATCTGTAAGCTGGCCTGCTGTCTGTACAACCCTGACCTGTTCCAAACCGGCATTGTCCAATAACGAACGGGCCACCTGTGCACCGGTTAAACTGCTTGCAGGGTAGAGCTTGCTGTAACGCGCATAGGTGTTTCTAACCCTGTTTTGAGCATACAGCGCAAAAAACATCGCCGGCAAAACAAAAAGGATCATTCCCGAATCAAAAAACCACATCTTTCCGGAAGCCTCCTTTTATAATTTTATAATCATTAATATTAACCCGCCCGGGAAATTGCCCGGGGTAGGTATTATGCCCTGTTTAATTAAGCAATAAATTTATGGCCTTTTCCAATGCTTTAAGATCAAGGCGGGTATTGAAACAGGGCCCATACGGTCTTTCATTGATGATACCGATAACCGGCAGGGGAAAACTATCCAGCATACCGCTGGTCAGATCCCTTTCACAGGCCACGGCAATGATAGCCCGCGGTTTATGTTTGCGGACTGCCTGGCGGGCCATGGTTCCACCGGTAACCACTTCCACACGCAACCCCCGGGAGGAAGAAATACGGAGGATATCCCCCATCTGGCATTTACCACAACGGCGGCAATTTTCAACCCGGCGGGTGATCTTGTACGGACACTGGTCATTTTGAAGGCAGTGCGGAAATAAAAGCAAAAGCTCACCGGCTTTTACCTGCACACGGGTAGCACTGGCCATAGCCATCTGGTTGTTCACCTCGATGAACGATCGCTCTATTTTTTCCTGGGCGATGTGTAACAAACGGCCGATCTGTAACACAAAGGGATAGAGGGAAAGCAAGGTTTTTTCAATAAGCCAGCGCAGGCCCGGGAAGGTACGTTTCCGCATAATAGTTAAAACAATCGCCAACAAGCCGCATAAAAACAGCAGCGTAAAAAACAGGGCGGGGACTATAATTCCCAGCAAAATTTTACGCGAAAAAAAGATCCGGGGATCTTTAACGAAAATAACCAGGTAAAAAGTTGTGCCCAACAAAAGCAGTGCAACCGCCAGCAGCAAGCCCAAAAATAATCTCTTGGGGGTTTTTCCTTTTTCGTGGGCTTTTTCAAGCAAGTTTTTCCCCTACCTTCAATTCGTTACCCTTTAAAAAATCAGCAGTGCTCATTTTTCGCCTGCCTGCCGGTTGCAACAGCAAAATTTTCAAAAGCTGTGCACCGGTGGTTACGGTAAAATAGTTTCTGTTAACCTGGCAGACAGTTCCCGGGGGTAGAGTAAGCAGATCTGCCGCTAAACCTGCTTGCGCTGTTTTCAGCGGGGCAGTTTCCCAGATTTTAAGACGGTTTTGCCGGTATACTGTATAGGCACCGGGGCGCGGTGCCAAAGCACGCACCTGGTTATAAATTTTGCCGGCCGGCCAGGACCACTGAATCTTCTCTTCTTTTTTGGTAAGCGCCGGGGCAAAAGTAGCTGCTGTTTCATCCTGGGGCCGGCGGGGAGCCGTTCCCCGGGCTGCTAAGGACAGCGCCTCCTGCAATTTTACGGCGCCATAAGAAGATAGGCGATCATGCAGGGACCCGAAATTTTCCCCCGGTTCTATTTTTACTTTTTCCTGTAAAATAATATCACCGGCATCCATTTGCGGGGTCATATATAAAACTGTAACCCCGGTTGTTTCTTCACCGTTCATCAGGGTGCGCTGGATGGGTGCGGCCCCACGGTAAGCCGGAAGCAGCGAAGGGTGCAGGTTAATGCAGCCCAGCGGTGGAAAATTTAACACATTTTCCGGCAAAAACATACCGAAGGCCACATTGACCAAAACCTGGGGCCTGGTTTCCTCCAGGACAGCATAAAGTTGTTTCCTGTCCTGTGGCTGGTATATTTTTAGCCTGTGTTTCAGTGATTCTTCCTTCACCGGTGAGGCAGTCATTTTCTTGCCCCTGCCTGCCGGGCGATCCGGCCTGGTGACCACAGCCGACACATCAAAGTTTTCCTGCAATGTTCGCAAAGAAGGAAGGGCAAAAGAACTCGTTCCTAAAAAAAGCAGTTTTAAACCCGCCAATAAACATCACCCTTTTTATCGTTCATAAAACACGCCATAAACACATCATATTGATACACAGTAAAAATGTTAAGGGCTTTGCAGCTTTGTTCCCTAAGCGAAAAAAATCTATTCTGCAGGGCCGTCTTTACCGCTAATTTGTTTTACTTCTTCCGGCGTAAGCAGCCTTCTAGCCCTGCTAACAAATAATATCCCCCGCAGGTGATCGATCTCATGCTGGAAAACCCTGGCAAGGAACCCTGCCACATTAAATTTTATTTTTTTTCCAAGCCTGTCAAAACCATGGACCCCGACCCGTTCAAAACGTGCCACTTCACCGTATATGCCCGGCAAACTTAGACAGCCCTCTAAATCTATAATTTCACCAGAGGAACTGACAATTTCAGGATTGATAACTTCCAGAATTTTATCTTCATCCCTTAAGACAATAATACTTTTGGAAATACCCACCTGCGGGGCTGCCAGACCGGCCCCTTCGTTTGCAATCATAGTTTCTACCATGTCTTCCAGCAAGCGGTGTAAGTGGGGAGAAAATTTGGTAACCCGGGCAGTTTTCTTTTTTAAAACCGGATCGCCGTCCAGGCGTATTTTTCTTAGTGCCATCTGTCTGCCCCCTGTGCTGTAACTGTGCTATCACTATATTTATTATAACATCTTTAAAGGATTGAAATCTACCGTTACCCAGGTATCACTTTTGGTTTGGCGTGTAAAGGCCCAGACAACATCCCTTATCCGGGCCCGGTATCTCCCCAGATCCAGCCCTTTATATAAGAGATGGTAGCGAAAACGTCCTTTGATTCTCTGAAGCGGTGCCGGGGCGGGCCCCAAGAATTCCCCTTTTTCCTTCCCGGCCAGCGGGAGGCCGGCAGCAACCATTCTTTTTCTTAACCCCGCCGCAGCCTGCCTGGCTTCGTATTCACGGGGCGAGCTGCAGCAGATAAGGATTAGATCTGCAAAGGGGGGGTAAAAAAGAAGTTGCCGCCTTTTAAGTTCCTCCTGCGTAAACGCAAGGTAGTCATGCCTGGCTGCAGCCTGAATACTATAATGCCAGGGCGTATAAGTCTGCACAATAACCTGCCCCTCCTTTTCCCCCCGGCCTGCCCGCCCGGCAACCTGGGTTAACAGCTGAAAGGTGCGTTCCCCGGACCGGAAGTCAGGCAGATGCAAGGCAACGTCGGCAGCGATTACCCCCACTAAGGTCACGTCGGGAAAATCGAGGCCTTTGGCCACCATTTGTGTGCCGATCAGAATAGAGGCTTTCTTTTCTTTAAAACTGCGCCATATTTTTTCATAGGCCCCCTTTTTACCGGTAATATCGCTGTCCATACGTAGGACGCCGCTTTGGGGAAAAATGTTTCTGATTTCTTTTTCCACCCGCTGTGTTCCCAACCCAAAATTGCGGATATACCTGCTTTTGCATTGCGGGCAACTGTCAGGAACAGCCCGCCTATAACCGCAATAATGGCACAACAGCTGCTCCGGTGCAGCATGATAGGTCAAAGAAACATCACAGTTTGGGCACTGCATTACCCAACCGCATTCACGGCAAAGCTGAAAACTGGCAAAGCCACGGCGGTTAAGAAAAAGGATCAGCTGCTCTTCCCGGGAAAGCGTCTCTTTCATAGCCCGGAGGAGCAGGCGGCTAAAAATCCCCCTGTTTTTTTGTTTAAATTCCCGGCGCATATCAACCAGATGTACAGCCGGCAGGGGGCGCCCCCCAATCCTTTCTTTCAGCTGCAGGAGTTTGATCTTTTGTTTTTTTGTTTCCAGGTAGGTTTCCAATGCAGGGGTGGCACTTCCCAGCAACAAAAGGGCCTCGTGGAACGCTGCCCGCCATTGGGCCACATCACGGGTATGGTAACGCGGTGCGTCATCCTGTTTATATGTATTTTCATGTTCTTCGTCCATAATTATGAGGCCGATATTTTTTAAAGGTGCGAAAACAGCCGAACGGGCACCCAACACAAAGCGGGCCTGGCCACCTTCGATGCGCTTCCATTCCCTGTACCTTTCCCCGGGGGATAGATTGCTGTGTAACAAGGCAAACTGCCCTGTAAAAAGCCTGTTAAAATGGTTGATAATCTGTGGTGTAAGCATAATTTCCGGCACAAGAAACAAAACAGTGCGCCCCTGTTTTAAAACTTCGCCGGCCGCATGCAAATAAAGCTTTGTTTTCCCGCTACCCGTAACACCGTGGATTAAAAACTGCTTTTGGGGGCCGGCAAAACCCTTTTCAATTTCCTGCCAGAGGGCTGCCTGCCGGGGGGAGAAAGGAAGGCCGGTTTTGCTGTCGGGCAACGCCTGGGGTTCCTGCATAGGCAGCTTACCATAAGGTATTTTTTCAACCTTTATCAGTTTTTTGTCCTCTAAGGAGGTTAAACTGCTGCGGGGGGCCCCCGTCTTCTCCCTCAGCTCTGACCAGGGCAAACCCCGGCTACCAAGCAGGGCCAACTGTTCAAGAATCAGGGATTGGCGGGGTGCTCTTTTCTTTAATTGCAAACTTTCTGCCTGTAAAACCCGCACAGCTGCCCGGGGGAAAACATATTCCACGTGTTTTGTTTTCAGCCTGCCCCCGGCCGGGGGCAGGCAGAGGCGGATCGCCTCAATCCAGCGGCTGAAAAAACGCTGGGAAACCCAGCAGCTTAACTTTACAAACTCTGGCAACAAGGTAAAGGGAGGATCGGTCAGGCCGGAGATTTCCCGGGGATTTTCCACTGCCGCCGCTTTTTCCAGGGCAACTACATAGGCTGTTAACTTTCTGGAACGGAAAGGCACTGTTACCCGTGAACCCACCCTTATTTTACTGTGTAAATGTGGCGGGATCAGGTACTGGAAGGGCCTGTCCACTGCATTGCTGACTTGATCTACGATAACCTGGGCATATAACTTTTCCTGCACAAAAGACACCTCTATAACAAACCAAGTAAAAACCGGTACAGAATAGGCTACTGTTCCATTATTGTGAAAAATAATATATAATGTTGATATATGTAAAAATAAAGACAAACATGGAGATCAACAGAAAAATTAGTCCAAAGAAAAAAGGAGAACAGATGATCATCAAACCCGCAGTAAGAAAGATTATTGTCCAAAACCTGAACTGGATCGTCCTGGCCGCATTTTTTTTCATTTTGGGACTGGTTACTGCTGTGTTTTCCTTTAAAAATGGAATATTTATAAACAATATCACAGATACCCAGTATGAAATGTTAAAAAAAATAGCGGAAATGGTTTTCGAAGGACCCGCGTGGAAAGGAATAGCGATCCTGTTTTTTAACAACTTTTTTGCTTCCCTGCAGATGATGCTGTTGGGGGTGTTGCTTAGCATGCCTCCCTTACTGGGCCTTTTCGCCAATGGTGCCCTGCTGGGCAGCCTACTGGTCGAACTGGGACGGGAAGGTGTGCCCCTGCTTTCCTTTTGGATTGCGGGAATTATGCCTCATGGTATATTTGAACTGCCGGCGTTTATTATCAGTGCAGCCTTCGGCTTAAAAGCAGGGTACCATCTCCTCTTTCCTTTACCGCAAAAAAAAAGAAGGGAAAGCTTGGGCATCGTCTGGAAAGAATTTTTTGCACTGCTTCCCTTGGTAATCAGCCTGCTGGTACTTGCCGCCATAATTGAAGTTTTATTAACCCCTTTGCTGGTGCAGCAGTTCCTAAACATTTAAAAAGCATGTCCCCAAGGTGGTTAACGGCCATACTGTTCCTTAACCCGATCTAGAATACAGTGGGCCAAATCGTACTTGGACATACGGGGCAGTGCTTCCACCCGGCCATCCTTAAAAAGGAGCTGTACTATATTTGTTTCCACTGCAAAGCCGGCCCCTTCCTGGCCAAGGTCATTGGCTACAATCATATCCAGGTTTTTGCGCACCATTTTTTCCCGGGCATTGGTGCGCAGGTTTTCTGTTTCTGCAGCAAAACCGACCAGGAAGCGCTTTTCTTTCGAAGACCCTATTTCCTGCAAAATGTCAGGGTTACGTACAAGCTTAAGGGTAAGCGCCCGGCCCTTTTTTATTTTCTGCTGACTGTTTTCGGCTGGCCGGTAATCTGCTACAGCAGCAGATTTGATCACAATCTGGGCTTGGGGAAATTTTTCCATAACTTTTTGGTGCATATCCCTGGCAGATACTACCGGGTATAATTCTACCCCCGGCGGTGGTTCCAAGGCTGTCGGCCCCGCTACTAAAATTACATGGGCCCCCCTTTCCCGGGCAGCCCGGGCAAGGGCATAACCCATACGCCCGCTGGAACGGTTGCTGATAAAACGGACGGGATCCAAGGGCTCCCTGGTAGGGCCTGCAGTAACCAACACAGTTAACCCCCGGTAGTCCACTCCTGCTGCAGAAACCAGTTTTTCCCGGATTAACTGTAACAGTTGCGAAGGTTCCACCATGCGGCCCTTACCGACATCGCCGCAAGCCAAGGTACCGGCATCCGGATCGGCCAGTTCAAAACCCCGCAGCCTTAAACGTTCCATGTTTTCCCTGACTACCGGGTTTTCAAACATGGCTGTGTTCATCGCCGGTGCCAAAAGCACAGGACGTTCCTGCGGTTCTACAGCCAAAAACAGGGTTGAAAGCAGATCATCCCCCAAACCGGCAGCCAACTTCCCCAAAAAATTGGCCGTTGCCGGTGCAACCACAAACATGTGGGGTTCACGAGCCAGATCGATGTGTATGGTAGCAGATCCGTAGGCAGGGTTAAACAAGGAGGTATAAACCGGCCGCCCCGTTAAAGATTTCATGGTTAAAGGTGTTATGAAAGACAGGGCATGATCGGTCATTACAACTTGTACACTTGCACCTGCTTTGATCAGGAGACGGGCCAGTTCGGCACTTTTATAAGCTGCAATGCCTCCCGTTATTCCCAAAAGAACAATTTTGTTTTTTAACATGGTCTACACCGCTGTTTAAAATTTATTTGATCCCGTTTTTAGTTCTTTCGAAGGTGATTCTGCCGGCAGCGATGTCTTCCAAAGCCGCGGTCACCTCATTTATGTTGCCGGAATCCTCTTTGTTTACCAGGTTTTCCCTAAAATTTCGTGCTCTTTTGGCGGTCATAATCACCAGGGAATACCTGCTGTCAACCTTTTCCAACATCTGATCGATGGAAGGGTAGATCATTATTTTTCACCTTCCTTTAAGCTGCAAAGTATCTTTTTATTTCTGCCCACCCGGCATTTATCCGCTAAAATTATAGCTTCAACTTTCCTTACCGTTTCAGAAACGTTTTCATTGGTTACCACGTAATCATATTTCCATATTTCCTGAATTTCCCGGTAGGCAGCAGCAAACCTTTCCTTAATAGCTGCCGGGCTGTCTGTGCCCCGGCCCTGGATACGGGCCCATAGTTCATCCATGGAGGGGGGCAATAAAAAAATCAGGGCCGCATCTTTCATTTTGCTGCGCACCTGTTTTGCTCCCTGGGTATCAATTTCCAAAATTACATCGCGTCCCTGCACACGTTTTTCTTCAACCTGCTGCTGCAGGGTACCATAATAATGCCCGTATACCTTTGCCCATTCCAATAAAGACCCTTGTTTGATCAGTGTTTTAAACTTTGCCTCCGTTAAAAAATGGTAGTTTATACCATCACTTTCGCCCTTGCGGGGGAAACGGGTGGTGAGCGATATTGAACAGTGCATATTGGGGTTTTGCCGGCAAAGCAGGGAACAGATCGTGCCCTTACCTGTCCCGGAAGGGCCGGAAATGACAATTAATGCGCCTTTTTTCATAATTTTATACCAAAACAGGCTTATTTATACCCGGGAGCCGCTTTCTTCAGGGGCCGGTTCCCGGTTTTGCAGGCGGTGCTTAACTGTTTCCGGCTGTACTGCAGACAAAATTACATGTCCGCTATCTGTAATTATTACGGCACGGGTTCTGCGGCCATAGGTAGCATCCACCAACATGCCCCTATCCCTTGCTTCACCTATAATTCTCTTAATGGGAGCAGACTCAGGGCTGACAATGGCAATAATACGGTTTGCCGAAACAATGTTTCCAAAGCCGATATTAATTAGTTTTATATTCATTTCAACCTGATTCCGGTAGTTTTTCTGCCAAAAATAAAAATGGAATCAGGACCGCACCTCCTTTTATAATATCT
>JAAYRR010000110.1 GCA_012518675.1 Bacillota bacterium | reverse complement strand
TTATTTTGCTCCTGTATTCAGATTAACGTTTAGCTTAAGGTTAGTCTGTTGGTGTAAATGATACATGGGTTAGGGCATCTATAATTTCTGCACAGGTTACAGCACGGGCAGGTTCGAAGTTACCAGCATGCAGTAAAAAAACTCCATTGTCCACCAATGACTGCACAATGTCGGGTTTAGCACATTGTCCAAGATCGGCAATGGCTGTGTTATTTTTCTGATGTGTGAAATTGCCTAAAATAAACACAGCCCCGGCCAACATTTCCCTGGTCACGGGTGTGTCCGGTGCAAAGAACTGCCGGCCTTCACTGTCTATTGTATAGGGGATATAACCGCCCATGGCAACAGTTTCAATATAGTCAAAATCATCGTCCAGCCAGGTAACATCGTTAAACATACCATAGATGTGCCCTGCGGTTTCAGTTTGATAGTACTTTGATGACGAGGGTATATAGATGGGGATGTGCAGCTGCCGTACCATAATATTGGCTAAGTCGCGTTTGGTGGCAACTTCGTCCTTTTGGTAAGTGTTAAGATCATCCATCACTGCGGGATAAAGGTAGCGGGCCAGTTCCCGTACGCCCTTATAAAACCTGAATGTGGGGGATGATATAATTTTTTCATTGATTACATAGACCCTTCCGTTACGTACAGCCTTGATGGTATCAAAGCCCGGTCTTGTTAGGATGGAATGCAGGTTGCCCCCGGCGTTCATGGCGCCGCGCTGGGAAACATAGACATCAATTTCAGCGGCAAGGGCAAGCACACGTTCTTCACCGAAGGAGGCAATGGAGCTGTTTTCTTGCACCGGCACTGCCCCGGTAGCAATGTTAATCCCCCCCGCAAAGGCGATAGCCCGTGCCGGCATGGAATCACCGGTTATTGTCCGCAGGTTAACTTCGGTAGCTTCAAAGAAAATATTTTGTTTTTCTGTGATATTTTTAGTTAGCGCAGTAATTTCTGCAATGTTTTTATGGAATTTGGCCAGCTGTTCGGCGGCTGCCTCCGCAGTGCCGGTTAACAGGGCCAGTTTGTTAATATAATCTTCAAAACCCTCAAATTTTTCAGGATATAAAGAGACTACAGGGATACCGGCCATTTTTAGGGCCTCCACAAATTCGGGCACCTTTCTGGTGATGAAGGGACGAATCAAAACAAGATCAGGCTCTGCGGCGATGATTGTTTCCGGATCGGCGTTGTAATCATAGATCGGTATTTTTTGCGTTTCTGGTGGGTAAATTGATGTTTCATGAACGCCAATAATTAGGTTACCGGCGCCCAGGCTGAACAGGTTTTCTGTGTGCGCGCTGTAAAGGGAGATGATACGGGTACAGGGGCCAGCAAGCGCAATTTCCCGCCCGTCGTCGTCAGTAAAATGTACAGTTGCCGCTGCCTGTTGTTTATCAACGGGGGCTGTCCCTGTTTGTGTTTCACACCCGAGCAGTGTATTTGCCAACAGCAGGGCTGCCAACAGCACGAACAAGGGTGAGTGCTTTTTTACGCAATTAGGCATAGGTTTCCCACCTTTTTTAAATTGTATTTTTAATGAAAAAACCTTTATTGGCAAAGACCTCCGCCTGTACCCGGAAAACACGGCGGAACA
>JAAYRR010000109.1 GCA_012518675.1 Bacillota bacterium | reverse complement strand
TTTAACCCGCACCTCATAAGGCAGCTTGTCATAAAGAGAATCATAGCGCAGCAGGTGTGCCAGTGTTTTATTATCAGTCAGATCGTTGACAGCCACCACCCGTGCCCCTTTTTCCAAAAGAGCGCGGCAGGTAACCCGGCCGACACGCCCAAAACCGTTGATGCCAATTTTGATGCTCATTATTACAAAACCTCCTTCACCTCCATAACTTGCCCTGCTTTTTAAGCAGAGATTCTTGACATCTTTTGGGCCATATAGGAGAATATAGTGAAAAAGGGGGTTTTCTTCTTATGGGAACAATTCGCGTTGCCGTCAGCGGGGCCTGTGGCCGGATGGGGCAAAAGGTCTGCCAGACCATTCTGCAGGAAAAGGGCCTGGAGCTAGTAGCGGCCTTTGATCTGCAGGAGCAGGGTGCAGATTTGGGCATTATTCTGGAAAACCGGCCCCTGGGAATTAAGATCGAGGCGCTGACAGCAGAAAATTTAAAAAAACATAAACCGGAAGTTATGGTAGATTTCACAACACCGATGGTCGTTATGCAAAACATTGAAGTTGCCTTGCAATGCGGGGTCCGCCCGGTGGTGGGCACCACCGGCATCACCCAGGTTGACCTGGCCCGCGTCAGCCGGCAGGTGGAAGAATCTGCCCTTGGCGCCGTCATCGCCCCGAATTTTGCCTTGGGGGCCGTGCTGATGATGAAGTTTGCCGCCACAACCGCACGCTATTTCCCCCAGGCGGAAATTATTGAACTGCACCACGACAAAAAAATTGATGCCCCTTCGGGGACAGCGCTTAAAACCGCGGAGATGATCGCCCGGGAACGGCAGGCCGAACCGGCCCATAAGGAAGAACTCCTCAAACTGCCGGGGGCCCGGGGTGCACTGCAGGAAGAAGTCCATATCCACAGCGTGCGGCTCAACGGCCTGATCGCCCACCAGGAGGTAATTTTCGGTGGCCCGGGGCAAACACTCCTCATTCGCCACGATTCTTATGATCGCAGTTCCTTTATGCCCGGCGTGGTCTTGGCAGTCAAAAATATTGTCAAATTACAGGGGCTGGTCTACGGCCTGGAAAATCTTTTAAACCTTTAAACCCGTTCCCGCCGGCGGTAATCCTCAATTTTCAACAAGCACCATCCAGGGGTAAAAAGCATAACATATAAAGTAACTGCCACTGGAGGTGTGCTGCAAAAATGCTTTTACAGGGGAAAAAAATCGGTTTTGCCTTGACAATGATCCAATTAGGCAACATTACTATTTTAGAGGAAATAGAAAAAATTATGATTGCCGGCGCAGAACTGTCCATTATCCTTTTAGATCCCAAGGCCAAAGAGGAGGCCCTGCTGGAACGGTTTCAGAACATTTTTCAAGCTGCCGGCGCAAAAATTCGACAGAAAAAGACATTAAAACCGCCCGGGCGCGCCGCTAAAGCAGGGGAGATGCCCCCTGCGAAAACTTACCCCTTTCTAGATCTGCTGATCGTCGTGCCTGATTCGGCCGCCTTGCTAAGTTTTCTGGAACAGTTTGTAGCCGAAAACTGCCTCAACCTGCCCCTGGTGTTGGTCACATCCTTGGGCAACAAACCAGTGCTGCCCTGGGGGCAGATTTCAGCCCTCATGAAAAAAGAAGGCGTTTTTTTCGTTCCTTTTGGGCCCATCGAACTGAAGCCGGAAAAAAAAGGAGAGCAGGCGCTCATTTTCAGCCGCATGGATCTGCTGACAGAGACATGTGCTGCAGCCCTGGAAGGGCATCAACTGGAGCCCTCTGCCTGGGAAAATCTTTCCCTGCCCCACTGAGCCACTGAACAACCGGCATTCAGGTTTTTTCAGACCCTGACAGCAAGATATAAAAAGGAAAGGTTTTCTACAAAAACACTGCTTTATTTCCCGGGAAAAGGGGCATGCTAGCTTAAAATGCCATTTAACTACAAGGTTTCCTGTGTAGTTTTCACTGTATATAATGAAGGTTTTTTACCTTTAAAAACGGTGCCCCCTGCCGGCGAAACACCTTTTCAAGGTTTAATCCCATAGACAGCAACAAATGTTTTTTTATATTTGAATCCTTTTGGGAACATTACAAAACCAAAGTTGGTGCAGCTAACGCATGGAATTAAATTTGTTTGCTCTTTTACTGGCCGCGCTGGCCGGTGCCACCATGGCTGTGCAAGGTACGCTGAATGCCTCTTTAAGCAAGGTTGTGGGCCTGTTGGAGGCCACACTGATTGTAATGATCATCGGCGCCCTGACAACCCTGTTGGCCTTATACCCCCTAGGCTTGGGCAAAGGAAACATCCTCAAAGGGGGCGCGGCCCCCTGGTATACCTTTGGGGGAGGGGTGCTTATTGTGCTCATCACCTATGGGGTGGCCGCCAGTATCCCCAAAGTAGGTGTGGCCAACGCCACCACAGCAATTGTCGCCGCCCAGGTAACCACGGCCCTATTCATAGATCATTGCGGTTTTTTCGGCATGGAAACCCTCCCCTTTACCTGGTGGAAGGCAGCGGGATTGGTTTTTTTGGCAGCAGGTACCTACATCATGTTAATGCAGTGAGGATGCTGCGTGTTAATGCTGTGAAGATGCTGCTGTAAAAACGCATGTTCATCTATTTTAACATTATAGCGGAAAACAGGCCTTTGTGTAAATAATCGACTTAAACTGCCATATTTCGACATGTAGGACCGGGCGGGACGCCTTTTTATGAAGCTGTCAGCAGCAATTAAAAAAAGACGCAGTGTACGTCGTTTTACAGGAGAGCCTTTTCCGGAGGAAACTTTAAGCGGTTTGCTGGAACAGCCCGGGTGCCAGGGATTAGGGATCCGGCCTTCAGGCCGTTGGCACCACTGCCCGGCGGAAAAACCGGCACAGCCTCCCAGAAGGCCCCTGCAGGAGATCACCAGAAACTTGGACTGAAACAGGTTGCCGGCCAAACTTTGCTTTAAAAACAAAAAAGCCGGGCACATTTCCGGCTCCTGTTATACAAAAGTGTTTCGAAATAGATCTAGATACTGCCCACAAGTCTATAATATTCAAAAATATGGCAAAGGCAAAGCTTAGTCAACTCTCCCCGGTCAACCCGCACAGAAAAGCATCCAAAAGGCACCGATCGTTTAAAACAAGCGTTGCTTAATATTAGTGCAAAATATTTTCATCATCTTCGCCAAAGATGTCATCAAAACTTTCCTTGAGCACTTCGCCGAAAGGCAGAGAATGTTCAGCCACTTTTTCAGAGATGAAAAGCGGTGTCCCGCTGGTCAGGGCCAGGGCCACACCATCGCTGGGCCGGGAATCAACCACGATTTCTTGGTCGTCCCTTTCCAGAAATATTTGGGCGTAATAAGTGCCCTCACGGATATCATTCACCACAATTTTCTGGATTGTCGCATTCAGTTGATGGCAGAGGGAAACGATAAGGTCATGCGTCAGCGGCCGGGGCAGAACATACCCGTCCAGCCGCAGGGATATAATCTGGGCTTCACCAAGACCGATCCCAATCGGTAAAATTATTGTTTCTTCCTGATCCATCAACAACAGCAGCGGATTTTGTTCCTGATCCAACCCCACGCCTTTTACCTTTACTGCAATCATCTTTTTCTGACCCGGCTTTCAAGGAAACCGGGCCGACACCTCCTTTCTTCCCTGAAACCTTCCAGACTTCCATCCCGGGAAGAATTGCCTTGATCATACCAGATGTACAAAGCGGGGGCAATATTCTGTCCCTGTTATTTTATAAACCCCGGGCAATTTATTTTACAGTTGACCGTTATTTTTAACTTTTACCCCCGGCATCTTGGACCAGGGAAAAAATTTTGGCGACAGTTTCTTCTACCTTCACACTTTGTTCCTTGATTTTTAGCTGTAATTTCTCCCTGTACTCCTCCCCCTGGGAAAGAACCTTTTTCAGCTCTGCCAACAGCTTTTGCGAGGTGAGATCTGCCAGCGCAAAGGCAGGTTTTTCACCTATATTCTTCAAAAAAGCATCTACCTTTGGATCATAAGGCAGGGCGATAAAGGGCACACCGCAGAGGGCGGCAAAGATCAGGGCGTGCAGCCGCATCCCAATCAGCAGGTCCAGTTTCCCCATCAACTGCAAGATATTGCCCGGAGCCAGATACCCTTCATAAACCTGCCCTGCGGAAAGAGGATGCGCGGCCATCACCCTGGCCAAAGGCAGATCCTTTTTGCGATGGAAGGGCAGGTAAAGCAGCTTGGCCCCAAATTCCTGGCGCAGGTAATAGCAACCGTTGGCGAGCACCGTGCGTATTTTTTCATCGAAAACCTTTTCACCGGGATAGGGGCGGAGGGCAACCCCCACCAAGAACTCACCCGGCAGCTTTTTTAAGCCGCTGCTATCCCGAAAGGAAGCAACCCCCCGGGGGGCGGGCCTCTGCAGGGAAAAAACAGGATCGGCAGTGATTTCAATTTCCTTTTTAACCCCTAAGTCCCTTAAAAAACGGGCGGAGGCAATATCCCGCACGCTGATAAAGTCAACCCGGGAGAGCACCTTTTTCACCCCCAGCCGGCTCCAAGGGGAACGCAGCGGCCCCACCCCCTGGGCAAAAACAGCAACTTTGGCACCCAAAAACCGGGCCAGTTCCATCATACCCAAATAGTAGGGAATCGTACGGGGGCCCGTTACATCCTGCAGCAACCCACCGCCGCCGCTGACCAGCAGATCGGCGCGGCGCAGGGTGCTGATGATGGAGGCGGGGCAAACGCGGGAAACTGCTTCCACCTGGTAAGCTTTGCGGGTATGATCCGGATCGGCGGAAAAAACAATCAGTTCGACATCCGGTTGACAGCGGCGCAAAGCAGTCACCAACGCCTTTAAAATAGCTTCATCCCCGGCATTGTGAAAACCATAGTAACCCGAAAGGGCAATTACGGTCAATAGAGCATCCCCTTCCTGCCAAGGCCCCGCCTGCTAGCCTTTTTTGCATCTTATTCCACCCGGTAGTCGCCGCGTATTAAAAGAATAACCGGTGATTCCGGTATGAGGCCCCGCCCGTCGTCACGGGAGGAAAGAAGCAGGTGATCGGCCTTCACCGGCGCCCCGGTAGCCAAGTTGCACCCTGCCGTCAGATCGGAAAGTCCGCCCCCGGGGCCCGCCAAAACCTTGGCCCGCCCGCTGCGTAAAATTATTTCTGTCCCGGAACCGGCCAGCAGTTTTTCTCCGGCCGCAACCGTTACAATTGCAAAGGCCGCAGACGATCCGGGTTCTGCAGGCACAGGCCGCCCGGCTGCACCTGTTTCCAATTTTTGCAGGCGTGCTTCCAACTGCTGCAGTGTATTTTTTTCCTCCTGCAAGGTTTGGGCAATGTAGGCCTTGGCCCAGCTTTCTGTAATCAAAGGATCATTTTCCGAGCCGGGAGCAGTAGAACCGGCATTGGCAGCCTGTACTCCCCCGAAAATTACAAGCAACAGCCCCAAGGCCAGTGCGCCCCGCCACCACCATCTAGCTGTTCGCCTGCTGTAACTTAGGGTTTTTACACCCGGATCAGGCTTGTTCATAATATAAAGCCTCCTTTATTTCCCTTATCTCTACTTCCTTTATTTCTACTTCCTTTATTTCCTTGACTACCTTTACTGCATACCTTTACTGCATTTATAGCCTTGCTCTAAGCTTTCTTTAAATATACCGGCGGCGGCATTGGTCCAAGAATTCCTCCAAGTCCTGGCCTGCCGCCTCCAACTGCACCCTAATCGTTTCCACCTGGGCAAACCGCTGCAGATCCTGCATATCTCTTAAGTAACGGTAGAGGCCCAGCCGGCGCCCAATCCGAAAATTGATCCTGCGTTCAAGAGGCATGCCCAGGTAGCTGTCGATCACTTCCAACAGCGCCTGCTGCTCGCGGGCCAGATCGCCTTCAATTTCTTCCAGAAGGTTGAGAATGTGGTCGCTGACAAGATAGCTGCCGGCTTGCAGGTTTGCCAGCAGCAGCCTTTCTTCATTAACCACGCTGTCATCATCCAACAGTTTAAATTCCCCGGCCAGAACCTTTTCCTGCAGGGGGGTTCCCCCCCGGGCCGTCAGGGTGCGTATGCGGATAAAGTGCGGGTCGATGGCGCTGAGAACCCGGGCCGTATCCACAGCATGTTCCAGCCACATCTTGCGCCCGCCCAACCCCAGAAGCACATATTCACTCAGGCTTAGACCGGCTTCTTTAACCTTCAAACCGGCCTCAACATGTTCGGCGGCGTTCACCCCTTTCTGCATGTAGGCCAAAAGCGGATCATGCCCGGATTCCAACCCGATATGTACCCTGTTTAAACCCGCCTCCCGCACCAACTGCAGTTCAGAAACGCGCCGCCGGCTGACCGTTTTGGAGCGGGCATAGGTTGTAATCCTTTCCACTGTAGGAAACTGTTCCTTGATGAAGGTCAGGACTGCCGCCAACTGCTCCGCCGGCATAATCAGGTTGTCGCCATCCTGCAAAAATACATTTTTACCTCCATGGTAAAGCCAGTAGGCAACCTGCAGCAGTTCCGGTTCCCGGCGGTAGACCGCCTGCAGCGTTTTGCGGGTTATCTTCAACCCTTCGCCCAGTTCCCGGGCATAAGCCTTGACTTTGGCCTGCGCCCTGGCAAGGGCTTCAATATCCTTTTTAATTTCCTCAACCGTGCGGCGGGAAAACTTTTTCCCTTTATAAGAAGGACAAAACAAACATTTGTTCCAGGGGCAGTTGCGCGTCACCCTGATAAAAAGGCTTTCCGCCTCGCTGGGGGGGCGAATCGGCCCCTGTTCAAAAGTCATTAATCAGCACCACCTTTATAACATGCGCAGCACTTCTTTATACATATATTATGCGGCGCCCGGCTCTTAAAATTCTCCAGGCTTGCCTTTAAAAGGAAGGGCCAGTATAATAAAATTAACAACGGTTCCTTTCCCGGGCCACTTGGCCGGCCAACCGGCTCTCTGTCAATGAACAGCAACAGACCCCCTGAAAGGCCGCAGAATACTGACTTGGGAGATGATCTGCCCTGGAAGAAGAACAAATTTTCGTGCAACAGCGGACACGCATGGTCAAACAACAACTGCTGCCTCGCGGCATTAACGACCCCAAGGTTTTAGAGGTTTTCAACAAACTGCCGCGCCAGCTTTTTGTCAGCCCGGAACAAAGACCGTTGGCCTATGGCGATCACCCTCTTACCCTCAGCAGGGGACAAACCATCTCCCAGCCTTACATCGTTGCCCTGATGACACAGTCTTTAAAGCTGCAGGGCCATGAAAAAATATTGGAGATCGGCACGGGTTCCGGCTACCAGACCGCTGTTTTAGCCGAACTGGCCGCCCGGGTCTATACTATGGAGCGGTTTGCCGCCCTGACGGAAAAAGCCGCGGCAACCTTACAAAAACTGGGTTACCAAAACATCTGTTTCCGCACCGGCGACGGCGCCGGGGGCTGGCCGGCAGAAGCCCCTTTTGATTGTATTTTGGTGGCCGCAGCCCCGGAAAATGTGCCGCCGGCCCTTTTAAAACAGCTGACCGCAGACGGCGGCCGCCTGATAATACCCCTGGGCAGCGCTTTGCACCAGGAGCTGACGCTTATCATAAAGGAGGGGGAGGAGACAACCCGCCGGGTCCTCTGCAACTGCCGCTTTGTACCGCTGGTTACAGAAAAATAACCGGAAAAACCTGCTGCCGGGCTTAACTTGCCGGGACAAGGTCATCTTGAAACAGCAGGAGATGAATAACAGTTGCTTAAAATTGGTTTTTTCACTGCTGGAGGGCCCGGTGTTCCGGCCCCCCGGAAAACTTTTAGACACCCCTTATTTAACTGCGTATTTAGGTGCCCAAACTGTTAACAAAAGAAAGATAACATGTCACCGGCCTTATTCCAGCAATTTTTTACCTGCCGCCGCCCGGCGTTCATGCCAAAACGCCGGGGCAGCACGGGCATCAGGCCAACTCTACCTGCCCCCAGGCGGCAATTTTGTCTGCCAAAACCAACAGCGCCCCTTTTATACCGGGTATCCTGCGCACAAACTGGAGGGCACCTTCCAGATCTGCAGGGCGCCGGACCATATTGGCCGCGGCCGTAGCGACAGCGTCGGCCAGGGCGGCGGCGTCGGCTAAGATTACAGCCGCATCAGCCCGTCCCCGGCTGTAGGAATGCCCTTTTGTACCGGAAGAAGTGCAAACCCCGCAAAGCCCGGCCCGGGGCCGAACCCTTACCGCCAATTTTTGGCCGGGAAACGCATCCCCGGCCAGCACCCCTACAGTAACCGGCCGGCTGCAGCGCAGAAAAATATCGCCGCCGTTTTCGACAATGACAGCACGGGAAAATTGCAGCAGCCATTCACCGGCGCGTTGGGCAAAAGCCCCCGCCACAGCAGCCATGGGGCCAACACCGGCCAAATTGCCGGCCCGGGCCATCTCCAAGGCCAGAGGCGGGGCGGCGGCGCCGACCAGGTGGGGCTGCAAAGTTTGGGCAAAGACAGGATCTGCTTCAATATAGGCTTCCAAAAGACGCCGCTGCCGCCAGATGAAGGATTCCAACTTTCCCGGCAAGTCCGGCGTCAGCGCCTGCCGGTCAACAGCAATCCACAGATCTGTTTCCTTCACGGCAACCGTAAAGGAAACCATCCCTGCCGGGCAAAGTTCCTGCCGGTAACCCCTCCCCCCCGCAGCCTGCACCTTAGTAATGCGCCTCCATCGCCCGCGAAGGACAGGCCTGCAGGCAATGTTCACAAACAATACATTTTTCACTGTAAAACTGAACATGCATCGACGGCCGCTCCACAACCAGCGCGCCGGTCGGACAGATTACACTGCAGGCACCGCATTGGGTGCAGCGTTCCTCAACCCAGACAATTTCCTGTTCCAGGGGGAGAATTTTGACCCCCCGGGACTGCAGAAATTCTATCCCGTTTTGGAAATCTGTTTCCTTGCCGCTAATCTCCACCACGGCGCGCCCTTCTTTATGGGGGTTAATATCGGCTTTAAGAATGTTAACCATCAGGTTATAATCCTTAATCAGATAGTAGGTAAAGGGCTGTTCGGTCACTGTCGGCGGGAAATACAAAACAATTTTTTTCTTCAAGGAGGCCACCTCCGGGGTTTATTCACAGGATTTTTATTTAACAGCACGGCAAAGATTTAAACAAGGCTTCGGTAATCGATCCCTGTCAGCGACTGGGGAAGGGTAAAAACAGGCTTGGTTAACAAAAATTTTCCGCTTTGAATCCATTCCTTAAGGATCCCAGCGATTTCCCGGGCCCCGGGATAGCTGGAAAAGGAAGCGGTCGGCACAACCCGGTCCCCAATAGTAATTTCTCCACTCTTAAGCTGGGCATAGCTGACCTGGCCCAGCGTTTCTCCCCGCCCCTGGGGGTAAGCCTCGCTGTAGTCGACTATCGGCGCAAAAATTTCTGCATCGCTCACTGCAGCGTACCTTAACGTTTCCACATCCAAAATGGGCAACGGAATACCGATACCCACCATCAGCGAAGCACCATAGCCCATGAAACTGACCCCCCGCAACCAACGGGGTGTCATCTGTTTAAGATCGCCCACAACAGCCAGCGTGCCGGCTGAAGTAGTGGGCACACCGTTTTCACCCCGGGGGGCCTCCGGGGCATGTTGGGTGCCAAACCAGCTCACATAACCCACCCCGCCCCCTAAAAAGATCTTGGTCCCCATCCCGATCGTGCGGTAGCAGGGATCGTTCAAAAGGGGTGAAAGCTGCCCGGCAGTGCTGTAATTGGCATTGCCCAGGCGGGGCTTGAGAATACCCATATAGGTATAGATGGTCTTCGCTGAAAGGTTGACCCCCACATTGTAATTTTGATAGGCGTTGCGGGGGTTATAAAGGGTGGCCTGGGGCATGTCCGCCAGCCGGATTGTTTTTTGCAACTGTTTGCGGGGATAGCAATCGGTCCCATAGCCCTCAGCCTCCAAAAATATTTCTTTGCCGGCCACCAGATCCTCGATCACATGCCCCCCGCCGTAACGAAATTCACCGGGGTACATTTTATTGCCCGGATCGGCCTGCGGAAGCTGTGTGGCCCCTAAGTAAGCGTCAACTGCCGCCAGGCCGGCACAGGCCTCGACACCATTTAAAAATACACGTGTCATTTTCATCCGGGGTTGAGGGTGCCCCAGGCACAAAAAAGCGCCCGACGAACACATCGGTCCAAAGGTTGCCGTGGTAACCACATCAACGGCTGCCGCCGTCTCCTCCAGGCCCTGTTCCCGGACCATAGGAATCACTTCCTCCGCAGTAACAACAACTGCTTCCCCAGCCCTGATTCTGGCATTAATCTCCTCATAAGTTTTCTTGCTCAATAAGGGCACCCCCTTTAAATTTTTAATCCGGTGGACACACTTTATTCGCTGCCCAGAGGGGTTCCTGACCCGCTGGTTAGAAAGAAATTTCTTTTGCTTGCTTAAGGAAATAATACCTTTACTGCAGAAGTGTGTCAAGGGAATTGACAGTCCCGTTGCCAAATTCAAAACCGGCCGGCCTGTCCAAACCCGCAAAGATCACCTGCCTCCAAAAGGAAATGAGGCACCCCTGTCGAAACAAATTACAGGCAGGGGGAAATCTAGAACAGGTGCCCCTGTAAAATCCTGTCGCTGGGACCGCATCCTGAAAATGCCGGCAAAATTTTATTAGGCAACAAATTCTGGTGTTTGTGGTTCAGAATCATGCTGCGAAGGACTACACAGGCTTGGGGAAACCGCTTTGCCCCGATACAGTGCAAATTTAGCAAGGAGGCGTTTAAAAAAATGGCCCGCTTTAAATTTACCCCCCGGCAGATCGCCCGCACCGGCGCAATTGCCGGCCTTTATTTAGCCCTGACTTTTTTATTTTCCGGCATCAGTTTTGGCCCGCTGCAGGTACGCATCGCCGAAGCCCTGACCCTGCTGCCCATTCTCTATCCGGAGGCCGTCCCCGCCCTGTTTTTAGGCTGTTTTTTAGCCAACCTGCTGGGCCCCTACGGCGCAGTGGATATTGTTTTCGGCAGCCTGGCCACGCTGCTCGCCGCTTTGCTGACCTACCGCTTTCGCCACCTGCCGCTGGCCTGGTTGAGCCCTATTGCCTGCAACGCTTTGGGCGTTAGCCTTTACCTCTATGCTTTTTTCCGCATACCCTACTGGCCGACCGTCCTGACGATCGGCCTGGGGGAAAGCATAGCCGTCTTAGCTATGGGGCTGCCCCTTTTACACCTGCTTAAAACCCGTGGAAAACAGCGTTAAAAAAAGCGCTGCCGGCCCGGTAATACCACTGCCGGCAGTGCTTTTCAACCCCTCCAAAGGCCCGGGCTGCGCGCAAACTGCATGAAAAAACACAGACACAACCATCTATAAATACAAATATAGACAGATACAGATACAGATACAGGCGCAAATTTCTTTTACGTCCGGTTCCGGCACAGGCCACCCGGAAACAAAAGGTGCAACGGGCGTTAACCGGGGCCTTTTCGGTTTCTACTCCGGGGCAACAAAACTGTCACCAAAAAGCAATGGCAGCAGCAGCCTTTGTCCGCTTTCCAGGGCGTCATCCTCCGCCAGATCATTGGCCGCGGCAATTGTCTGGGGCCGCAGGCCGTAAGCCCGGCCGATTTTTAAAAGGGTATCTCCCTGCCTGACGGCATAGATCACCATACTTGTTCCCGGAGGCACCCTTTGGGGGATGACCACCGCAACCTCCTGCATTTCCCAGGCCCTGACTTCCAGCAAGGCGTGGCTAATCTGCAGGGTATCGTTTTCTGTGGGGGCAAACTCTGTCCCCTGCGGTTGAAAATAAGCTACGGCCGCCGCATCCGGGCTGACCCCGGGCAGATAAAAATCACTCATAAATTCGTCATTGACCTTCAGCACAAAAGGCAGGCCCGCCTCTGCAACTTCCTCTTCATCCCCAAATTCCCTTTCCACCACCGGCAGGTAATAAACATCCTTTTCCAGCGCACCGCTGACGTTAATCCGATCCTCCTGCACATTTACCAGCAGATCCTGCAGGCAGCAAAAACCAGCCGCCGTTTCCCGCGGAAAAGGAACAGCCAGCTTCTGCACCAGCTCCAAAGGTTCCCGGGCGGTGCCGATGGTTTTAGGCAGCAGCAGATATTCTTTTTTGACATCAAGGCCTTCCAGATCGGTAACCACTTCCTGTTGGGATACAAATGTCGCCCTGCAAAAAACCTCTACGGTCGTTTCATAGTTTGCCTTTTTTTCTGCAGCCACACAAGCGGCTTCTTTAATACCCGGGAAAAAACTAACCTGTAGCCCTTTTTTCTGCGCAGGAAAAGGCAGTTGCCGGTTAAACTGTTGCCTTTTTTCCTGAATGCGGCCCTCCCCCCCCGCCATCACATAGATAGAGGTAACCAGCTCACCTTTAAAAATTATTTCTTCCGGGCCCCATTCATAATCAAAACCATGCAGGTAGCTGTTAATAATCCGGATAAAATTCAGATCTTCTGCAAAATCCTCTTCCTGTGTCAAAGAAAAATCCAATACTTCCTCGAAGGCCAGTTCTTCAACATTAAGAAGGGCCCGGCTAACTTTTTCCGGAGGCAGATCCTTCACCCCCACAGCCACTTTTAGCTGTTGCGGATCGACTGCAGCCACAAATACTTCCACTTCTATCTGCAGCCGGTAAAGCAGTTTATCCTCCGCCTCCAAGGGAGCGCCTTCCTGGCCCAAAAAAGAAATTCTACCGTAGGCCGTAGTTTCCATCCCCGGCAAGGCCCCCGGCAAGGCAGCTTCGCTGTAAATTTCTGCCTCCTGCCAGGTAAGCTCTTTAATCCCTGCTTCGCCGTAGAAAAACGCCCTGCCGGCCAGGCTGCCCTGCACGGCAACCCTTTCTTTTTCAATAATCCTGGCCTCCAGCCCGCTTAACCATGCTGAAACATTACCTAAAGGAAAAGGCTTGCCCCTGTCCCTGGCCGGTTCATCTTCCAGCAGCAGATCCTTGGTATAGGAAAAGCGTAAAACTGCTTCCCCAACCAATACCCTATAATGAAGATCTGTTGTCAGTAGATCGATTTTATCCTTTTTTGCGCTCCTGCTCATCATCCTTCCTCCTTATCTACAGTATACAACTGCTCATCTAATCCTATTAGGCTAAAAATTAAATTATGCCTAACGGCCCCGCTACCGGAAAATAAAAAATTCCCGTCACTAAAACGGGAATAAAATATATATATATATAGATATTGACAAAACAATTTTAAAGTGTAAACTAAATTTAGTTGAAAATGAACAGCTAAAATCTTGATTTTGGTTTTTGTGGGGAACCGGAAACCCTTAGTTATCTTTCCGGTTTACTGCGGTTTTTACTTGCCGGCGCAGGAAGCAATTTTCTGGTCGTCAACCCCGTAACCGTGGAGCCTGAGCTCTACTGTGGAAGTGAGGACGTCGGCATAGGTGAAAGAAAGCCTTTGGAAGTAGTTTTTTTCGTCAACCCGAATTACAAAAATGGAGGGATACGTGTTTTCCAGAACCCCCACTTTTTCAAAAGTCCTTCTCCGCCCCCGGTTCGCCCGCAGCTTGATTTTTTTACCGACATGGGTTTCAAGCTCTTTACGGATCTGACCCAAGGGATTTTTAGCGCTCATACTTGCATCACCTCCTTGCGATTTTAACATATATGAGGAAGTTTGTCAAGCAAAACGCTTATTTTGCCCGAAATTAAGCTAATTTAGGGGGTTTTTCGAAAGTTTACTCTATTTTTTTATTTTAAGACTTATTTAGTATATCGATCGGCCACTTTGGTAGCCCCGTAGGAATCCGGTTTTATGCGGGCGTCAAAACCACTGCCGATGACCATACCCACCACTTCTTTAATCAGCTCACGCGTATCACCCTTTTCTCCGACATCCAAATGAATTTCCACATTCAGATGCGCATAGCCGTTTTCGGAAAGCAGGTTGGTAAAGCGCCCGGCAACCTCCAAACTGAGGGATGTTTCAAAAAAGATGCGCTGGCGCAAGCTCTGTAGAAAATACTGTTTTCGCCGGCAGAAAAAAAAGCGTCCTCCTTTGCCGACCCGGTGCACAACGATGGCCGTGACGAAGATCACTTCTTTACCAAGGTGCGTCTGCGAGTCGGTGCCAATAATCAGCTTATATTGTTCCTGGGGCTGGTCCTTCATATAGGCAATAATTTCCGCAAAAACCTCCTCCAGGGTCATTTTCCCCTTGGTAGGACTGCAAAAAATCATTATTACTGCCCTTCTTTCTGTTCCCCTTTAAATGCAAAAAACAAAGTGCCTGCCCTAATTATAAAACATCTCGCTTAAGTTTGCAAATTCACCCAAAGTCAGGGTTTCTCCCCGCCTCCGGGGCGCAATACCCCGGGCCAGGAGCTTTTTTTTCCAGGCGGCCTTGCTGTGATCCCCCACACCGTCCAAGGCGTTCAAAATGGTCTTCCTTCTTTTTTGAAAGGCAGCGCGTACTATCTGCCAAAAAGCCTCCTGGTGCTGAATCTCTACGGCGGGGGCCGGCAGGGGTTCCAGCGCCACCACGGCAGAGCCCACCCGGGGTGCAGGGTAAAAAACATGGCGGGAAACCTTGAAAAGCAGCCGGGGTTTGGTATAAAACTGGCAGAGGATGGAAAGCAGGCCGTAATCCTTACCTCCCGGGGGGGCGACGATGCGCGCCGCAACTTCAAACTGTACCATCAGGACCAGCAGCTTTAAAGGCAACTGCCCCTGTAAAAGCTGGAAAAGAAGCGGCGTTACCAGGTAATAAGGCAGGTTGGCCACAATTTTTACCGCCGGGCCTGTTTTTTCTCCCCCGGAAACCTTTGCGCCCCAGTGTGCACCGGACACCTGTGCCAGATCCAGCCGGCGCACATCCCCGGTGACCACTGCCAAATTATCAATTTTTCGCAGGCGGGCCTGTTCCTTTAAGACAGCGGCCAGTCCGGCATCCCACTCCACGGCAATAACCCCGGCAGCCTGTTCGGCCAACAGGAGCGACAAAGCCCCGGGACCGGCGCCGATGTCGATCACCAGATCGTCCCCGGTTAACCCTGCCGCATCAACAATTTTATGCAGGATGTTTTCGTCAATCAGAAAATGCTGGCCCAGGGAACGCCGGGGCCGCAGCTTTTTTTCCTGCAGGATTTTTTGCAGGTAAACAGGGGAAGTCATTTTCCCCGGGGGTAACCCCCCTTTTTTTCCCCTTTTTTGATCACGGCCGGCCATCAATAATTTTCCTCCCGATCTTTATTGGTAAAAACCCTTAACCCGGCTTATAATATATAAAGATCATGCCGGATAAATCTTGGCATTACATTGCCCAGACACAAAGGAGCCCTAAAAATGATTCCTCTGCGCGATAGTATGCGAACCCAGCGCTATCCCTATGTAAATATATTGCTCATCTTCGCCAATTTCGCCCTTTTTTTCTACCAGATGACCCTCAGCAATGAACAGCTGTCTTCACTTTTTTTCCGCTTTGGGGTCATCCCGCAAAATTTTACCTTCCAGCAGGGAAATTTAGCCCTGCCCCTGCTGGGATCCATGTTTCTACATGGCGGCTGGTTTCACCTGTTGGGCAATATGCTCTACCTGTGGGTTTTTGGTGACAACGTTGAAGACCGCATGGGGCGCGGTATATACCTTTTTTTCTACCTGTTGGCCGGTATCACAGCCAGTTTGGTGCATATTGCCGCCAATCCCCAGTCTGCCATCCCGACTATCGGTGCCAGCGGTGCCATCGCCGGTGTCCTTGGCGCCTACTTTATTCTTTTCCCCCGCGCCCGGGTGCTCACCCTGATTCCCATCGGTTTTTTTCTGACCACCGCCCGCCTGCCGGCAGTTATTTTTCTTTTCCTCTGGTTTTTCATGCAGCTTTTCAACGCCCTGGCTGCGGCGGCCACAGCAGCCCAGATGGTCGCCTGGTGGGCACATATCGGCGGGTTTTTAACAGGTGTTGTTGCCGGCCTTGCCACCCTGCTTTACAGGCGGATCGTAACGGGCTAAACCCGGGCCAGAACCGCCACGCTGACCTCCCCAGCGCCGGCTTTTTTTAAAATTAGGGAGGCCTCCTGCGCAGTCGCCCCCGAAGTTAAAACATCGTCGATCAACAGCAGCCGGCTGCCGGGCGGAAAGGCCCGGCAACAGCGAAAGGCCCCCTGTAAATTTTCCCGGCGCTGCTTTTTGTTCAACCCGGTTTGGCTTTGGGTTTCTTTAACCCGCTTTAGAACCTCCCTGACGGGCAGGCCCAGCTTCTTGCCCACAGCCCCGGCCAACAGTGCAGCCTGGTTGTAGCCGCGCTGCGCAAGGCGCTGCCGGTGCAGGGGAACCGGCACCAAAAATTGTACAGCCGAAAACCGCGGCTGCCGGGAAATTTTACTGTGCAACAGCGTACCCAAAGGGCCGGCCAGCGATTTTTGGCCATAGTATTTAAAACGGTGCAGCGCCTTGCGCAGCCCACCCTGATAACTGCCCAGGGCTGTACAGGCCTCAAAAGCATACTTAACACCGCGGCAAAAACTGCAGGCCGCATCTTTCGCCTCCAAAAGATGGGCACAGCGCGGGCACCTGCTCTGAAACCAGGGCAGCCCGGCGGCACAGCGCCTGCAGAGCAGTTCCTCCCACCCCGCAGCAGCTTTACCGGCGCGGCCTGCATCACCTGCCGCGGCATTTTCAACATCCAAAAGGCTGTCACAAAAGATACACCGTGGCGGATAAAATAAATTTAAAAGAGCCCTAACGATCGACAAGCAAAACACGCCCTTGGAAAAATATTTTGCCGGCCGGGGGCAATTTTAAAGGCCCCGGCCCCTTAAACGCGCGTCTAAATTGCTGTAACGTTTTTCAACCTTGTTATTACCGATAGCAAGGGCCACCGCCTGCGGGGTGCCGACCAGCACCACCAGCCTTTTTGCCCTGGTGATACCGGTGTAGAGCAGATTGCGCTGCAAAAGAATGTAATGCTGGGTTACAACGGGCATCACCACGGCCGGAAATTCACTCCCCTGGCTTTTATGGACTGAAACGGCATAAGCTAAGGCCAGTTCATCCATTGCCGAAAGATCATAGGCCACTTCCCTTGCTTCCTGCAGCCCGGGATAGACGACAACGATCTCCCCTGCTTCCGGATCCACAAAGCTGATGCGCCCGGCATCGCCGTTAAAGACCTCCTTGGTGTAGTTGTTGCGCAGCTGCATCACCTTGTCCCCCAGGCGCAGGGTCAGGCCCCGGTTCACAATTTCGTTTTTATGCCGGGCCGGCGGGTTCAGTTCCTGCTGTAAGAGCCGGTTAAGCCTTTCCACCCCGACCGGTGTCTTGTGCATGGGCGTCAAAACCTGGATCTCCTCCAGGGAATCAAAAGCAGCAAACGCGGGCAGCCTTTCCCGGCAAAGATCGACAATGATGCGGGCTACCTTTTCCGGGTTTTCTTCCCGGATAAAGAAAAAATCCTTCTGTTGCCGGTTAAAAAAGGGGAATTTCCCCCTGTTGATGCGGTGGGCATTGACCACGATCATGCTTTCACGGGCCTGGCGAAAGATTGTTTGCAGGCGGATGCAGGGAACTGCTGCAGAGGCGATCAGATCGCGCAAAACATTGCCGGCCCCCACAGCCGGCAGTTGGTCCACGTCGCCCACCAGGATCAGCCGGCAGCCGGGGGGGAGAGCCTGCAGCAGGTTATAAAAGAGCAGCAGATCGAGCATGGAAACCTCATCCAAAATTAGCACATCGGCCGGCAGGGGGTTGTCCCGGTCACGCTGGAAACGAAACCCTTCACCCTCCACAAAAGCATACTCTAAAAGGCGGTGGATGGTCCGGGCCTCCTGCCCGGTGGTCTCCGCCATATTTTTAGCCGCACGGCCCGTTGGCGCCGCCAGCATAATTCTACAGTTTTGACGCTGAAACACCTTGAGCAGCAGGCGGATAGTCGTCGTCTTCCCTGTTCCCGGGCCTCCTGTAATCACCGTCACCCCGTGCCGGCAGGCTGCTTCAACCGCTGCCGCCTGTTCCGGCGCGGGGGTCAGCTTTTCCCCGGCCAGCACCTCCTGGATAATCCCTTCCTCTGCAATGGAAAGGGCCGGCTGCCTTTCCGCCAGGGAGAGCAGCCTTTCAGCCGTTCCCTTTTCGGCGTAATAAAAGGGAGCCAGGTAGACAACCTCTGCCCCTGCATCATTTTTTTCTACAAAGATCTGGCGCCTGCCGGCCAGCTCTTGCAGCTGGGCTGCAATCAGCCCGGGGAAAACCTCCCGGTAAGTACCCTCCCCGGCGGCAGCAGCCCCGGCAGCCTCTGCCGGGGCCAGGAGAAGTTCCATTAACTTGTCCCGCAGCTCCTCGACCGGCAAAAAAACATGCCCCGCACCCGCCGCCCGGTTTAAAAGAAATAAAACGGCGGCCCGCACCCGCTGGGGCGAGACAAAGGGCAGCCCCAACTGCCGGGCCACTTTATCTGCCGTCAGAAAGCCGATACCCAAAACTTCGGTGGCTAAAAGGTAGGGATTTTCCTGCAGCAGGGCCAGCGTCCGCCGGCCGTAATGTTTAAACAACCGGACGGCCAAAGCAGGACTGACCTCATAATTTTGCAGAAAGATCATAACTTCTTTAATCTCTTTATGGCGCAGGTAGCCCTGTTTAATCTGGGCGGTTTTTTTAGGCCCGATGCCGGGCACCTCCTGCAAACGTTCCGGGCAGTTTTCAATGATCTTTAGTATCTCCAGGCCAAAATGTTCTACCAACCGGCGTGCGGTGCAGGGCCCGACACCCTTAATTAACCCCGAGGCAAGAAAGCCAACCAGCCCTTTACGGGTTGTGGGAATCAGCGGCCCCCATTCTTTAACCTGAAACTGCCGGCCGTAGCGCGGGTGTGCCTGCCAGACACCTTTCAAATACAGGCTTTCACCCACCTGCAGGGACGGAAAATAACCGACAAAGGTTACACTGCTTTTTTCCTGCCGGCCCAGCCGGCCCACCAGGTAGGAGGTTTCCTGGCTGTAATAGGTAATGTGTTCCAAAACCCCCTCCAAGGTTTCCACGTCCCGCCCCCCTTAAATAGGTAGTTTTATGAAAAAGCCTCCTGCCTTAAAACGGCGGCCCGGTCCGTCTTTTCCCAGGGCAGGTCCAGGTCATCCCGGCCGTAATGCCCGTAAGCAGCAACCTGCCGGTAGAGGGGGCGGCACAGATCAAAGTGGTCGATCATCGCCGCCGGGCGCAGATCAAAATGCTTGCGGATCAGTTTTTCAATCGTTTCCACCGGCACCTTTTCTGTACCAAAGGTCTCTACAAAAATGGAAACCGGTTGGGCCACACCGATCACATAGGCCAGCTCCAGCTCACATTTGGCCGCCAGCCCGGCGGCAACAACATTTTTCGCCACATAACGTGCCGCATAATTTGCCGAACGGTCGACCTTGGTCGGATCCTTGCCGGACAGGGCACCCCCGCCATGGCGGGCATGGCCCCCGTAAGTATCCACAATAATTTTGCGGCCCGTCAGCCCGGTATCTCCCTGCGGCCCCCCGACGACAAAGCGCCCCGTAGCGTTAATCAAAATACGGGTTTGCCTGTCCACCAGCTCTGCAGGCACCACTTTGCGGATCACAGCCTGCATAAAATCATCCCGCAGGCGTTCCAGGGAAATATCATCCCGGTGCTGGGCGGCAAGAACAATGGTTGCAATACGTTGGGGCTTGCCGTCGCGATATTCCACAGTTACCTGCGACTTGCCGTCGGGGCGCAGGTAGGGCAATATTTTTTCCTTGCGCACGGTGGCCAGCCGGCGGGTCAGTTTATGGGCCAGGGCAATAGGCAGGGGCATCAGCTCCGGGGTTTCATCGCAGGCAAAACCAAAAATAATCCCCTGATCACCCGCCCCAATTTGATCATAAGCATTATCCCGGCCGGCCCCGGTTTTAACCTCCAAAGATTCATCAACCCCTAAGGCGATATCCGGGGACTGTTCATCAATAGAGGTGAGCACCGCGCAGGTATCCCCGTCAAAACCATATTTGGCACGCGTATAGCCGATCTCCTTCACCGTCCGGCGGGCAATTTTGGGAATATCCACATAGCAGGATGTTGTAATCTCCCCGGCAATAAAAATTAAACCAGTGGTTACCAGGGTTTCCGCCGCCACCCTCCCCTGGGGATCTTCTGCCATAATAGCATCCAAAATCGCATCGGAAACCTGATCGGCAACCTTGTCCGGATGCCCCTCTGTTACAGATTCTGAAGTAAACAAAACCGCACCTTCTCTTTTCATCCAGCTGCACACTCCTTTGTCAAATGAGAACACTGAAAAAACAAAAACCTCTGGCCCTGGTCGGCAAGAGGTTACCATAAAACACCTCTTATCTCCCAGGAAGACAACAACAGACAGTCAACCCGAGGGAATTGGCACCGGGCAACCTGTCGCAGGCACAGTCTGCAAATATATTGCACAACAGCGCTGAAACAGGTTCGGTTGCCGGGGTTCATTGAGCCCATCTCTCCCCCACTCTGGATAAGAGTTTAAGTACAACCCACATTGTTGATGCTTAATTGCACCAAAATATTGTTACGTGCTACTTATCTATGTTAATACGAAACATATTCATTGTCAACAAAAACAATTTTTTCTTGCAGTTATTCGATGATCATGTCATGTTGAATTTGTGCTGATAAAATGTTCCCTATGAAAGAGGAGACATTTATTATGCCCCCGCGGGAAATTAACAGGCTGCAGATCTTCAACCAAACAATTGATGCAACAATTGATGCTGTGATTACCGGCAGGGAAGCAACAAGATTTACTGCGGTGTGCGTTCCGCCAGGGCAAAAATAAGTTCCCCGGCCGCAACCACCTTGCCTTCCACAAGGGCCCGCCCCCGGCCCCGGCCGACAACCCCCTTTAGGCCGGTCAAGACCGTTTCCAAACGCAGCGTATCGCCGGGGCGCACCAGCCCGCGGAAGCGAAATTTGTCGATCCCGCGGAAAAGCGCCAATTTTCCCTTGAATTCTGCCCTGCTGAGCAGGGCCACCGCCCCCACCTGTGCCAAAGCCTCGGCGATCAGCACCCCGGGCATAACCGGTTCACCGGGGAAGTGCCCCTGAAAAAAAGGTTCGTTTACGGTTACATTTTTCAGCCCGACCGCTTTTTCACCCGGCACTATCTCCAGAATTCTGTCAACCAGCAAAAAAGGATAGCGGTGGGGGATGATTTCCTGAATTTTTTGCACCGACAAGTAATTTTCCAAAATCCGGCCTCCTTTACCCTGCCTGCAATCGCCTGCAGCTAAAACCTTTTACAACTTCTGCAGTTGCCTGTAGGCATCTACAATCACCTGCAACCGCCAAAACATTGTTCACGCACACCGGCTTTAGCCCGCCCTTGGATGCGTCTTTTGCCCCGCCCGCACCCCCTTTTTTCAACCGGCCCTGCCGCCCATACCCTTTTCCCGTTCATCATCTTTTAGTAAAAGCTGCCGGCTGCTATCCGGGGGCAAAGGCCCAAAAAGCATGGGCAGACTGCGCATTTCACCCCCTTCTTCCTTCAACCGGTCTGTAATCAGTTTCAAGCGTTTTTCCAGGGCAAGCAGGTAGTCCAGCTCCTTTTCTTCCTCCAGGTAAGCAAAAAGATGGGCATTAAAGTGAGCCAGCTCCCCTTCCCACATGTTTAAAATTTGCTGCGCCTTCAAGCGCGCCAAAAACTCCTGGGAAGGCTCCAACACCTGCCCCAAAGGCAAAAGGGAAATCTCCTCCAGATAAGAGGGAATATAGACATCTACCTGAAAGCGTTCCCGCAGCAAACCGGCCAGGTTTTCCAGGGCTTCATCTTCGCCGTGCACCAGAATAATCTGCGAAGGCTTGCGCTTTATTTTGCCCACCCAAGCCAAAAGTTCATGCATATCGGCATGGGCGGAACAGCCCCGGATGGAGGCAATCTCTGCCCGCACGGCAATATCCTCACCAAAAATCCTGACCTGCCGGGCCCCTTCGAGCAGCCGGCGCCCCAGGCTGCCCTTGGCCTGGTAGCCCACAAACAAAATGGTCGATTCTGGCCGCCAGAGGTTATGTTTAAGGTGGTGCCTGATGCGACCGGCATCGCACATGCCGCTGGCCGAAATAATCATGGCCCCCGCACGCACTTCATTGATCGCCTGCGATTCCTTTAAAGTGCGGGTAAAGGTCACTTCAGGAAAATGCAAAGGAAAACCGCCCCGAATCAGGTAGGCCCGCATCTCCAAGTCAAAACAATCGCTATGGCGAATAAAAAGATCGGTTGTTTCAATGGCCATGGGGCTATCCATAAAAATAGGCAAAGGCGGGATCTCCCCGCGGTCAATAAGTTTGTTCAGGGTGTAGAGCAGTTCCTGGGCCCGGCCCACGGCAAAGGAAGGAACCACAATATTGCCCCCCCGCCCCAATGTAGAATTAATAACATTGGCCAGCACGGCTTCTTTATCGCCTTCTTCGTCATGCAGCCTTTGCCCGTAAGTTGATTCCATAATCAGAAAATCAGCTTCTTCAATCACATCCGGATCGCAGATAATCGGCTGACCCTGCCGGCCCAGGTCGCCGGTAAATACAAACTTTTTAGTCGTACCTTCCTCTGTAACCCACAGTTCCACTATAGCAGAACCCAAAATATGGCCGGCGTTTTGCAGGCGAAAGGAAAACTCCGGGGAAAGGTTGACGGTTTCGTTATAACCGCGGCCCTCAAAATATTTCAGGGCCGCCAGGGCATCGGCAGTTGTATATAAGGGCGGCGTCTCACTGCGCCCGGCCCGCCGGGCCTTGCGGTTTTCCCATTCCGCCTCCATTTCCTGAATATAGGCGCTATCCTGGAGCATAATCCGGCAAAGATCGGCGGTGGCCCGCGTTGAAAATATTTTTCCCCGGAAGCCGTCCCGCACCAGCTTGGGGATCAGCCCGCTGTGATCGATATGCGCATGTGTCAGAAAGAGGCAATCAATCTCCGCCGGTTCAAAGGGAAATTCAAGAAAGTTGCGCCGCCGCAGGGCCTTCCCCCCCTGAAACATGCCGCAGTCAACCAGATATTTTTTCCCCCCGGCTGCAAGCAGAAAACAGGAGCCCGTCACCGTCCGGGCCCCACCACAAAATTTCAATTTCAATGACCGCACTCCCCTCCCCCATGGTTACCAGCCGCTGCCCGGGCCGGCCGGCCCGGGCAGCACCCCCCTATTAATTAAAATTAAAGGTTTAACCGCTGCGCAATCTCCGCCACGGCCCGGTAGGCCGGCGAATCCTCAGGCAACTGAAAAAGCGGTTTGTCATCCAAATCAAATTTAAAAACATTTTCGTCCATCGGAACCGTGCCCAGCACTTCCAAGCCGGTCTTGGCGATTTCAGCCTGCAGGTTTTTTTCCTCGCCGTTTCTGGTTCTGGTAATAATTAAAAATATTTTTTTGGCCTCGATTTTTACAGATTTGATAATCTCCAAAACCCTGCCGGCGGAGCGGATACCGCGGGCCGTAGCATCGCTGGTAATTAGGATATAATCTATATTGTCAATAATACGGCGGCTCAGGTGTTCAAGCCCGGCCTCATTATCCACAAAAACATAGTCATAGTTGGTGCGCAGCTTTTCCAAATAAAGGCGCAGCAGGTCATTGGGATAGCAGTAACAACCCGGCCCTTCAGGGTTGCCCATCGTCAGCAAATCAATCTGTTCCGATTCCACCAACGCCTGGCTGGCGCGCATCTCCATAAACATCGGTTTGGGCATCCCTTTCGGCACCAGGCGTGAATCCTTGGTAGCCGCCAAAGCCTCCGAGATTGTTTCCTCCAGCTCCAGCCCCAAGGCCTCATTAAGATTGGCGTTGGCATCAGCATCAACCGCCAAAATAGCTTTATCCTTATACTTAGAAGTAAGATAACGCAGCAAAAGGGCTGTCAAGGTGGTTTTACCCGTGCCTCCCTTGCCCGCCACAGCAATTAACGTTTCCCTGGTCATTCAGAATCACCCGGCTCCGCTTAAAATCACCGCAAATATATAAAGGCTGCGAAACCGGGCTGGCCACCCCCTTAGTATAATATTGGTACAGTAATGGGTACTCTTTTTCATTATACAGAAATTCGGGGGAAAAAACTATGTTCAAAGCGCTTTTTATGCAGTTTCAACAAGGATCTGCCATATTTCTGCTACCACAAACCTGCCCGGCACCATAAAAAAAGGAAAATACCTGCCTTAAAATGTCAACATCCCCGGAAAAACCCGCCCATGGGTTTTTTTAAAAAGCCTTTTTATGTTATAATCTATATTAATTATGATTATGAAAATAAATACGCTCCCAGAAGCGTTTTTAAGGAGGATTTCTTTTGACTAAAATCACTTTTTTAGGCCATGCCTGTTTTTTGGTGGAGGCAGAGGGTAAAGAGACCCTGCTCTTTGACCCTTTCCTGAAAGAAAACCCCCTGGCCCCGCGCCAACCGGAACAGATCAAGACCGACTATATCTTAGTCACCCATGCCCACTTCGATCACTTGGGGGAAACCTATGAAATTGCAGCGGCCAACGAAGCTACAATTATTTCCACCCCGGAAATTACCACCGTCGCCCAGGAAAAGGGGCTAAACGCCCACCCCCTGAACGTCGGCGGTAAATTTGACTTCCCCTTTGGCTGGGTAAAGGCCACCCCGGCCCTGCACAGCGCCGGCATAGCAGGCGGCACCCCCTGCGGCTTTGTCATTCACTACCACGGGCAAAACATCTATTTCCCCGGCGACACCGGGCTTTTCAGCGACATGAAACTAATCGGCGAACTGACCCCGCCGGACCTTGCCCTGCTGCCCATCGGGGACAACTATACCATGGGCATCGACGACGCCGTGGTAGCCGCCTCTTTTTTAAAGGCGCCGCTCATCATCCCCTATCATTACAACACCTGGCCTTTAATAGCCGCAGACCCCCAGGAATTTAAAAAGAAAGTCGAAGAAAAGACCGATTCCCAATGCCAAATCCTGGCCCCGGGCGCAAGCTGCAGTTTTTAAAAACTGCAGCTTTAAAAGGCAGGGGAATTTAAGCTTATCCCCTAAAATATATCCTGTACCACACAGCCGCATAACGGCCTTATAAACTATGCGGGCACTATATGAATTTTAAAAAGGTTGATGCTTATCAAAGGAATTTTATGCACCGGCCCCGGAGGGGTTCTTGTTTTTCAGCAGTTTTATGTTATAATTATAGCAACAGGCCGGCATAGCTCAATTGGTAGAGCAGCGGAATCGTAATCCGCATGTTGGGGGTTCAAGTCCTCTTGCCGGCTCCAGACTCAAAGGCGTGAGCCCCGATGCTATCGAACTTTACAGGGCCTCACGTCTTTTCCATATTCACCCATTTTTGCTGACTTTTTGGCCATAAGAGTTAACTGATTACATGATCCCGGCATCTTTAGTGTTCGTTTAAAATTAACTGATATCATTAAATTGTTCAGGGTATATTTTAACGTAGTTTTTAAATTCCTCCAACCAGCAATTATTTGGGTTTTTTGACAACAACCATTTAGTAGAAATATCTTCCCCACAAAATTTTCCTGCTTTATCCATAAAAATAGGTTGAGGGAAGTGAGCATTAATTCCTATGGATTTCCAGTTTTTCTTTAAGTCTCCGTCTTTGGAAACAAAAAACGTTGCCTTAGAAGATATTGCAGCTAAAGCAATTTCTAAATCCTCTGAGGGAATATTTAAATGAAACAAAAGCCATCCGAAATGAATGGATTCCTTTAAAATATGCGGTAAAAGTGGCTTACAGAAGACTTGGTGATACCCTAGTTCACAAATAGAATGCAGTTTTAAAAACTTAAAAAAATCATAACTAAACCTGGAATATTCCTTGGTAAAATTTATGGAGCTTTTTAATACTTTGTTTTTTAACGGGGTAATTCTTGGACCTAAAAAATGTTGCGTGGGGCATTGATTGCCATCCATTCCATATTCTGAAGTCCCATATAAACTAAAGCTATCAAGAACCCTATTTCCAACACGGTGATAAGGAAACCCACTCAGAAATAGGGCTTCCGAGATGGATTTTAAGAATTTTGGATTAGGGACAAGCTCATCGCAGTGCCG
>JAAYRR010000017.1 GCA_012518675.1 Bacillota bacterium | reverse complement strand
TAAGCGGGGAAGCCTTGGCCGGAGAAAAAGGTTACGGTATTGATTATAATATTTTAAGAAATTTTGCCGAACAGATTAAAGAGGTAAAAAAGTATAATGTAGAAATAGCGATGGTGGTCGGAGGGGGCAATATCTGGCGGGGGGCCCAAGCCGGGCAAAGGGGTATGGATCGTGCTACAGCGGATTATATGGGCATGTTGGCTACAGTGATCAATGCTTTGGCCCTGCAGGATGCCTTGGAAAGCCTTAATGTTGACACGCGGGTGCAGTCAGCCATTGAAATGCGGGAGGTAGCAGAACCCTATATCAGGCGCCGGGCGATCAGGCATTTAGAAAAAGGAAGGGTCGTGATATTTGCCGGGGGAACTGGTAACCCATATTTTTCTACTGACACGGCAGCTGCCTTAAGAGCAGCGGAAATAGAAGCAGAGATTATTTTGTTGGCTAAAGGGAAGGTGGATGCTGTTTACGATATGGATCCCCTGTTGAATCCGGAGGCCCAAAAATTTACAGAACTAAGCTATATTGATGTTATTAACCAGGGATTGGGTGTTATGGATTCTACAGCGGCCTCCTTGTGCATGGATAATAAAATTACGATTGTGGTTTTCGGCCTGAATAGATCAGAAAATATAAAAAGGGTCGTCATGGGCGAAAAACTAGGCACAATTGTCAGGGGGAGGAAATAAGTGACTGAAATATTTCAAACAACCGCAGGAAAAATGAAAAAAAGTGTAGAGGTTTTTAAAAAGGAACTGGGTACCTTAAGGGCCGGCCGGGCTGTTCCTTCTTTGCTAGACAGGATCAATGTGAACTATTATAATACACCCACACCTTTAAACCAGCTGGCAACTATTTCGGCACCGGAACCGCGGCTATTGGTGATCCAGGCCTGGGACAAAAATGCTGTTGGAGAAATAGAAAAAGCCATTTTAAAATCTGATTTAGGCTTAAATCCCCAAAGTGATGGTAATATTATCCGGTTGGCCATTCCTCAGCTTACAGAAGAAAGAAGAAAAGAACTTGTTAAAACTATCCGCAAAAAAGCAGAAGAGACCCGGGTGGCTATCAGAAACATCCGCCGCGAGGCCAATGATCTGCTAAAAAATCAAGAAAAAAAAGGCGACATATCAGAGGATAACCTACGAACAGCCCAGGGGGAAGTGCAGGACCTGACAGATAAACAGATTGGGGCAGTTGACGAGTTCTTGGCACTAAAAGAAGAAGAAATTATGGAGGTATAACATAAGGGTTGAAAGTTAAAGGTAAGAACTAAAATGGAAATTCCTGATGTAACTGCCTATTGTTTGGAAGAGGCTGGCAAAATTTTGACAGACAAAGGGATAAAATTTTGTTTAAAAGAAACGGTCCCGCCTTTTATATCGCGTTTTATGCAAGAAAAAGAGCAACTGGGAACAGCCAAGTGCCGTGTTTTAAAACAAACCCGGCTTGCAGATGGTATGTTAGAGCTTACTATTGCCAAAGAGGTAACTTAGGTGTATAATTTTTTACTTTTTACCCCCCTCTGGGGGGTCTATTTATAGGTTTGCAGGTGATGACCATGGCTGGAAATAAAAGGGGACCAGGGCCGGGCAGATTAATAGCCGGTAAAAAGATTCCCCGGCATGTGGCTATTATTATGGATGGAAACGGCCGTTGGGCCAAAAAAAGATACCTGCCGCGAATTGCGGGCCACCGGGCCGGTATGAGGACACTAAGGAAAATTGTTGATTTTGCAAATGAAATTGGGGTGGAGATACTCAGTCTTTATGCTTTTTCTACAGAAAACTGGAAAAGGCCCCCCGGCGAGGTGGAATTTTTAATGCGCTTGCCGGAGGAATACCTGTATAAAGAACTGCCCCTGCTCATTGAAAAAAATATAGTTGTCAGGATCATAGGTGAGCCGGCCCAGTTGCCGGCAAGAACGCAAAAAGCAATTAAAACTGCCCTGGACAAAACCCAAAAAAACACCGGCATGATCTTGAACTTTGCATTTAATTACGGGGGGCGCACGGAAATTGTCCATGCTGTAAAAACCCTCTGTGCAGAAGTCGGCCGTGGCCGTTTAAGTGTAGATGAAATTACAGAAAATTTGTTTGAAAAATATCTTTACAGCGGGGGTATGCCGGATCCCGATCTGTTAATCCGTCCCAGCGGTGAACTGCGCATCAGTAATTTTTTGCTTTGGCAGCTTGCCTACACGGAGCTGTGGTTTACGGACGTACTTTGGCCTGATTTCAAAAAAGAACATTTTTGGGAAGCCGTTTTAGATTACCAGCTGCGTGAAAGAAGGTTTGGCGGCGTCAGTAAGTTTTAGGCGGTGGAAGCATTATGCTGCGTGAAAGGGTATGGACAGCCTTGTTGGGCATCCCGTTATTCCTTTTTTTTGTTAATAAAGGTGGCTATTGGTATGGTTTGTTAATTTTGGTGATTTCCTTATTGGGTTTGAAAGAATATTTTTTTCTGATGAACAGCGGCGGTTGGGAACCTGTTAAACTGGCAGGCTATCTTTTTCTGCCCTTAGCTTTGTTGGCAGTTTATAAGGACAATCTAAATTTAGTTATTTTGCTTTGGGTCTTTTTCTTTATTTCGTTCGCCCTCTTTCCCGTGTTTTTTTACACTAAGGTAAGGTATTGGGAAACGGCCCTTTCTTTTTGGGGGGTGGTTTATACAGGGGGCTTGTTTAGTTTTTTAATAGCGATTAGATTGTTACCCAGGGGGTTTTTGTTAACAATTTTTTTGTTGGTTATGATCTGGTCTGCGGATATATTTGCTTATTTTATTGGTAAGACCTGGGGTAAAAACCCTTTGGCGCCCGGCATAAGCCCGAAAAAAACGGTGGAGGGTGCCATCGGCGGCTTGTTTGCAAGCAGTTCAGCCGGCGTTTTATTATCAGTATTTTTTCCCCTGCAATTTTTAAATTACTTTTATGGCAGTTTGTTGGGCCTTTTGGTGGGTTTGGCCGGCACTTTAGGGGATTTAAACCAGTCAGCATTAAAACGGAGTGTAAATGTCAAGGATGCGGGCGATCTTTTACCCGGGCACGGAGGTATACTGGATCGTTTCGACAGTCTTTTGTTTGCTGCCCCTTTGTTTTATTTTTTGGTGCGCTATTTAATGCATGCGGGGTAAAGCTGGTGTATATAATTAAATTTGGTAATTGTTGTTTATTTTAGTTTTATATTTGTTATAATAAGTATACTGTGAGGGTATTTTATGGTTAAGAAGATCACGATTCTAGGCTCTACCGGTTCTATCGGCAGGCAAACCTTACAGGTTGTAGATCAATTTCCTGGTAAACTTCAGGTTACCGGCCTGTCAGCAGGAAAAAATATTGAACTTCTTGCAAAACAAATCAGAAAATATAAACCCCTTGCTGCAGCTATCCAGGAGGAAAAGGATGTTACGGCATTAAAAAAATTGACAGCGGGTCTGCAAACCGAAATTTTTGCCGGGGAGAAGGGTTTAACGGCCCTGGCCACCCAACCTGTAGCCCGGTTGGTTGTTGTCGCTTTAGTTGGTTTTTCAGGGCTGAAGCCTACCTTAGCTGCACTACGGGCAGGCAAACAAATTGCCCTGGCCAACAAGGAATCCTTGGTGGTGGGCGGCGAGCTGCTTATGGCGGAGGCCCGGTTACAAAATACGGTTATCCGGCCGGTAGACAGCGAACATGCGGCTATTTTTCAGTGTTTGCAGGCGGGGGCTCATGATGAGGTTAAAAAAATTATTTTAACGGCTTCGGGAGGTCCTTTTCGGGGGTGGCAGAAAAAGGACCTCGCCGGTGTGCTGCCGGCACAGGCTTTGCAGCATCCCAACTGGAAAATGGGAGCCAAGGTTACGGTAGATTCCGCCACATTAATGAATAAAGGCTTAGAGGTTTTAGAAGCACGCTGGCTTTTTGATCTGCAATTGCAGCAGATAGAAGTAGTGGTTCATCCGGAAAGTATTGTTCATTCTATGGTGGAATATGTTGATGGTTCTGTTGTTGCCCAACTGGGTTTCCCCAGTATGTTATTTCCTATCCAGTATGCGCTTAGCTATCCTGAAAGGTGGGCCAACAACTTTTCCCGCCTTGGATGGGGGGAAAAACGCAGTCTCAACTTTGAACCCCCGGACTTGGATACCTTCCCCTGTTTGCGATATGCATACCAGGCAGGGGAATTAGGGGGGACAATGCCTGCAGTTTTGAATGCAGCTAATGAAATAGCTGTAGAAAAATTTTTGGAAGGGCAGCTGCCCTTTTTGCATATTCCGGTTCTTTTGGAAAAGGTTCTGGGCAGGCATTCCCTGAAGGTTAAGCCGACACTTGAAGAAATTATGAAAGCTGATGCCTGGGCCCGGGAAGAGGCTGCAAAAGTGCTGAAATAATAAAAGGAGAATGTTTAGTGTGCAGACGGTGATAATTTCGATCATTATTTTTTCCCTGTTGATTTTTGTGCATGAATTTGGCCATTATATTGTGGCCAGATTAACAGGTGTACGTGTTTTGGAGTTTTCGGTTGGTTTTGGAAAAGAGCTTTTGGGCTGGGAAAGAGGGGGCACACGTTATTCCTTAAAGCTGTTTCCTTTGGGGGGGTTTTGCCGGTTGCTGGAAGATGACCCCGAAGAAGGCCGGCAGGCAGGCAGTTTTCAGGAAAAGCCTCTTTCCTCGCGTTTTGCCGTGATAGTGGCCGGTTCCTTGATGAATTTTGTATTGGCGATTGTTTTGTTTTCCTTGGTTTATTATCTATTTTTAGGGGTACCACAGACCCAGTCGGCGCAAATAGGGGAAATTTTGCCGGCCGGCAGGGCTGCAGAGGCCGGTTTGCAGGCCGGGGATACGATTTTAGCTATCAATGGTATCCATACTGAAAACTGGAATGCTGTTATTGAACAGATTAACGCCAACCCGGAAAAAGAAATATCTTTACTTGTGCAACGGCAGGGCCGGGAATTTTCAGTTTTCGTTGTTCCCCTGGAAGAAGCCGGCCGTGGTTTGATCGGTATTGCGCCAGTTTACAAAAAATTTCTTCCTTTGCAGTCCATTGGTCTGGGGCTGGCTAATACCTATTTTTTTGGTAAACTGATTTTTGTCAGCCTGGCACAAATGATTACCGGGGCCATTCCCCCGGATGTGGCAGGCCCTGTGGGCATTGTGGCCGTAGTGGGTGAAGTGGCCCGCACAGGACTAAGCAATCTTTTTTCACTGGCTGCAATTATCAGTGTAAACTTAGGTATAATCAACCTTTTGCCTATTCCGGCCCTGGATGGCAGCCGGGTTGTTTTTTTGGCCTGGGAGGCGATCAGGGGCCGCCCCGTTGATCCTCAAAAAGAAGGGTTTATTCATTTTATTGGTTTTACGGTTCTGATCCTGCTGATTATTTTAATTTCTTTCCAGGATATTACCCGTTTGTTGTTTTAATTTTTTAAAGGTGGTGGTAGGTTGCGTCGTATGTCATTGCCGGTGCGGGTTGGTGAGGTAACCATCGGGGGAGGGGCCCCGGTTGTTATTCAATCCATGACGAACACTGCAACAACAGATGTCCAGGCCACATTGGAACAGATCAATAAACTTTTTACCGCCGGCTGTGAAATAGTGCGGGTGGCTGTCCCGGATGAAAAGGCTGCCCGGGCATTGGGTGTGCTTAAAAAATATGCTCCTTTGCCCATCATTGCAGATATTCACTTTGATTACCGTTTGGCACTCCTTGCTATCCGGGAAGGGGCCGATAAAATTAGAATTAACCCCGGCAATATCGGAGGCCGGGAAAAACTTTTACAGGTTGCCGCCGGCGCTGGAGAAAAAGGAATACCTTTGCGGATTGGCGTCAATTCCGGTTCTATTGATCGGGATCTGAGAACAAAATACGGCGGTCCAACGGCTGAAGCCCTGGTAGAAAGCGCGCTGCAAACGATCGATTTTTTGGAAAGGCATGCTTTTGAAAAAATTATTGTTTCCCTGAAGGCGACAGACGTTCAGTTAACGATTGCAGCCTATCAAAAAATTGCTGAAAAGACCCTTTATCCTTTTCATGTCGGCATTACGGAGGCGGGAAGGGGTTTAAAAGGTGCCATCAAATCTTCTTTGGGTATTGGATTTTTGCTCTTAAACGGTATTGGGGATACAATTCGGGTTTCGTTGACAGGTGAACCGGTGGAGGAGGTATTTGTGGCCCGGGAAATATTACAGTCTGCAGGCCTTAGAAAATTTGGGCCGGAAATTATATCCTGCCCCACTTGTGCCCGCTGTCAAATTGACCTGGAAACCTTAGTGGACCAGGTGGAGGCAATGATCAACAGGTTGGGGATAACAGATCCTTTAAAAATTGCCATTATGGGTTGTCCCGTCAATGGCCCCGGGGAAACACGGGAAGCTGATATCGGTATTTCGGGTGCAGATTCTTTTGGTATAATTTTTAAAGAAGGAAAGGTTTACAAAAAAGTGGCCTATGATGAAATTATTGCCGTTTTGGAACAGGAAATCAGGGAGCTGTTGAAAAAAGCACCTAAAATAAAGTAGTATGCGAAACAATACTGGGAATGGGGGATCCTTATGGAGGCAATTGCGATTATCCCGGCCTATAATGAAGAAAAAACCATTGGACAGGTTTTGGCGCCGCTAAAAAAAGTTGATCTGATTAAAAAAATTATTGTTGTCAGTGATGGTTCTACCGATGACACCGTTATAGTAGCTAGAAGTTATGGTGTTGAGGTGGTAGAGCTGACAGAAAACCGGGGTAAGG
>JAAYRR010000016.1 GCA_012518675.1 Bacillota bacterium | reverse complement strand
CATTATATGCAAATTATGGTTGTCCAATTCACGGTTATAATTACAACTAGCACTAATTAAACTATGAAATTTCTGTGTGGTGGGGGTCATAAAAACCTGCCCGCCACACAGAATTCTCCTGACCTACGTTATATTAAAGGATTTGGTAACTGAAAGACCCATTAGATTAATACGGAAGTGGGTCGTTTTTTAAAAGTTATAAAACTAGCCTGTTTTTTCAAGAGCTTAGAATTAAAAAGAATATGTAAAAAAGTGGTGATCCTACTAACAGATATTTTTCCCAGTTATTACCTTGGTCTGCTATCAACTATTTATCCACAGGCACTAACACTAGTTGTTAAACCTAATAATCTTCGTGTTGGGGTGAGAATAAATTTGCCTCATAGGAAAGCACTAAAAATAGATTGCAACGATAAGTTGCTATGATAGCCAAGCTGCATGTTTGGGTACTAAAGGGAAAGACAAAGCCGCCTGTAATTACTAAACTGTAAAACCTGCAGGGAAAGGCTGTAACCCGGAGGGAGTTAGAAATGAGCGATCTGCAAAAGTTGAAATTAATCAGCCCGGTAATAACAATCTTAATCGTCCTCACAGTAAGTGTTTTACTGCTGGCTGCTGCCGGAACGGGCACCACGTTTGCCTTTGTGGTAGAGGGTGGGGAATGCGGGTTAACGGTTACAGAGGAAAAGGGCTTTATCGCAGGGGGGCCCAACGACGTAAGCAACCTCAACCCGGGGGACACCAAGGGTTCTTATCTGAGGGTTTCCAATACCGGCAGTGAAACATTGGGCTATTTTTTTAGTATTGAAAAAATCAGCAGTAAACCCGGCCGGGGCGGGACCGGGGAACCGCTGGATAAAATTTTGCAGTTAACAGTAAAGCGGGGCGGGGAAACGTTGTTTACCGGCCTGATTACAGATTTTAATACTGAACTTAACATGGGCAACCTTGCTGTAGGAGATGAACAACAGCTTGATATCTCTGTCTATTTCCCCGGCGAGGCAGGCAACGAATACCAGGGAGCAGATGTGAGCGTACGTTTCAAGTTGCGGGCTGTCTGTGGCGGCAGCGGTGGCCCGCCAGGCGGCGATGACGACGACGAGCCGACACAGCCGCCGGGTGACAGTGATGACGACGAGCCGACACAGCCGCCGGGCGGTGATGGGGAATTGGTAGTAACGCCCGAACCCCCCGGCAAGGAAGGCCCTGGTGAACAGGAACCGCCGGATTCTGAAAAAATCCTGGCTCCGGAGGAACCGGCGGCCATGCCACCCCCGGATGAACAGGCCACACCGCCAACAGAGTTGGAGGTTTATCCGGAACTGCCCAAAACTGGGGAATTCCCCCGGCCTGTAATCTATGGCATTGGTGTGTTGCTGCTTTTAGCAGGCTTGTTGTTGAGAAAAAAATTTGAAGCTAAAAAACAGGATTAACGGCTAAACCGGGAACAGTACCGGCGCTGCCTGCATTATAATGACTGCACCTGCAGCAAACAGTTTCAAATTGCATCAAATTGCCGGCTTGCTGCTTTGCTGTTACCATGAATGCAGTTTCAACAACTAGGGCCTTCCGACCAAAATTTGCAGGGGGTGTTCATTAACGCTCCCTGCAAATCTTATATTGAACTTTTTTTATCCTGGTTTCCACCCCTTATAAGCCCTGTCCATATAATTGCAGCCTGTATTTTTCCCCCAGGAGATGAAAATTGATTATGAAAAAAATTGCAAACCTCTTACTGATAGCCGGTGTACTGGTTTTGCTGTATCCTTTGGCTGATCGCGCCTGCACCTATTATTGGCAACAGAAGCTTTTTAATGAATGGGCAGCAGGTGCAGGTGTTGAAAAAAAGCTGTCGGCTGAAAACGGCAATTTTGCGGCCGGGGAAACCGCGGGGGCACTGTATGATGGAGAAACTGAACCCTCGAATTCTGTCTGGGGGCTGGAGATTACCCCCCTGGGGATACTAAAAATAGAAAAAATTGAACTCCGGCTGCCTATTTTAAAGGGTTCAAGCCTGGCAAACCTTAAAATCGGGGCCGGGCTGATGCAGGATACTGCAGAACCGGGGGCCTTTGGCAATACGGTGCTAACAGCACACCGCAGCTATACATACGGGCGGTTTTTTAACCGCCTTGATGAAATTGAAACAGGGGATGAAATCCTGATCGCCACGCGGGAAAGCACCTATCAATATATAGTTTATGACAAGTTGATAGTGGAACCAACTGATACAGCAATCATTAAGGGGGGCGACCGGGAAAAAATCCTGACCCTGGTAACCTGCCATCCCGTCCACAAGTCCACCCACCGGCTGATCATCCAGGCCAAGCTTGCCGGGGAAACCGCGCCCTAGCCGCTTGGCATCTATTTTAAGCACACATTTCTTCCATGTTGGCTGTCACCCGGAAAATCAGGCTTATTTACAGGCAGGATAAATTTTAGCCTGCCTATTTTTGATTCCCGGCCCGCTATTCTGAACCCTGAAACCAACGGTATGGTATAATATTTTTAAAAATGGAGATGCAGCTATGGAAAATATAAAATATCTCATCATCTTGGGCGACGGGATGCCCGACTACCCTGTGGACGAACTGGGCGGCCAGACCCCCTTGGCCTATGCCCGGACACCCTGTATGGACCGGCTGGCTCAATGCGGGGAACTGGGCAGGGTGGGAAATGTGCCGGCCGGCATGCCGCCGGGCAGCGATGTCGCCAACCTTTCGGTGCTGGGCTACGATCCGGAAAAATATTATACGGGGCGTTCCCCAATTGAAGCGGTGGCCATGGGGGTGGAGCTGGCAGAAGACGATGTTGCCTTTCGTTGCAACTTGGTCACCCTGTCCGGTGCAGGGCCTTACCGGTTAAGAAATATGCAGGATTACAGCGCCGGCGAAATCAGCACGGCAGAAGCGCGGGAAATTATCAAGGAGGTGGCCGGCAGGTTGGGTAACGATATTTTTAACTTTTATCCCGGTGTCAGCTACCGCCATCTGATGACCTGGCAGGGGGGGCCGGACCCGGCTGCCTTTAACCTTACACCGCCCCATGACATTACCGGGAAGGATATTACCGCTTATCTGCCGCAGGGGGAAAATGCACCTGTTTTACTGGATTTTATGGAAAAAAGCAGTGTATTTCTGCCAAATCACCCCGTTAACAAAAAGCGTGCCGCCGGCGGTTTAAATATGGCCAATTCCATCTGGCTGTGGGGGCAGGGCAGAAAACCCCGGCTGGACAGTTTTCCTGGCAAGTACGGTTTAACCGGGGCCGTCATTTCTGCTGTAGATTTAATCAAGGGCCTGGGTATCCTGGCCGGGCTGGAGGCGGCAGTGGTCCCCGGTGCCACAGGAAACATCGATACCGATTTCAGCGGCAAGGCGCAAAAAGCTATCCAACTGCTGCAGGAGGGGGTGGATTTTGTGTTTGTGCATGTGGAAGCGCCTGACGAAGCCGGCCACCAGGGGGATCTGCAGGCAAAAATAGAGGCCATTGAAAAAATTGATGAACAGGTGGTGGGGGAAGTAATGCACAGCCTGGAGGAATTCCCCGACTACAGGCTTTTAGTTTTATCCGATCACCCCACGCCGTTAAGCCTGCGCACACACACCGCAGATCCCGTGCCTTACTGCATCTACCGCAAAGGGGATGCTTTGAAAAACCCGCAGGGCGCATTCAGTGAAAATTTTGCAGCCCAAGGGAAATACATCGCCAAAGGCTACACCTTGATGGATCATTTTCTTGCAATTGCAAAATAAACTGCAATGAAAAAGCAGTAGCAGGCGTAAAGTTAGAATAGGCTAGACCGGGTATGAAAACCGGGAGGAATCTGCACCCCGTGCCCGGGCAATTGGAAAGTTCATGGCCGGGGATGCAATTGCTGCAATTACCGCGTACGCAGGTGACGGCCTTCCGGATAAAAAAACTGATGCCTACATTTTGAAACCATAACATTTTAAAGCTATAGCTGTGCCTGCCCGGGCAGGCACAGCTATATATTTCGGCTTTACAGTTTGGTTTCTATTATTTGTTCAGGCAGGAACCGTCACGCAGGCCGTAGCCACGGCCCTGACTCCCTTGCCCGCAGCCCGCTTGCCGACAGTGATGTGTGCCTGGTCCCTGCCCCCGGTTTTCCGGTTGCCGGCCGTCCTGTTTTTCAGCCCGGCCCTGGCAGCCCCGGCCAAAGCCTGCCCCGCACCCCGTGCCGGCGCCGTGCAGTTCGCAACCTGCACCGCTGCCGTCGCAGGTTGCCTGGTGGGAAACTATTTTTTTGCGGACGGCGTCAGCTTCTTCCCGGGTCATTTGGCCCGCGGCGACGCGCGCGGCCAGTATATCCTTTTTCATCTCCAGCATTTCGGCTTTAAATGCAGCCATGACACCCGCCTCGTGGGCGATGGCGCCGTAGGTTTTCCCTGTTTGTGCGCGTTCATCGCTTACGGATTGCACGTCACGCCCCGTTAACCCGGCAACTGCCTCCGCCGGTGTGGAGTACTGTGCGGCGGCAAATGCTGCCGCCGTACCGGCCAACAAAGTCAATACCATAATACCGGCAATTACAAATTTTTTTATGGTTTTCATGCTCCAACCTCCTTTCAACCTTATTTTTTGTTGCTGCAAAGCTGATCATAGCCCTTAGTTATGACAAAAGTGTGTTTTTTAAACTTTTTTTCGTGTTAAAATAGTGATAAGCAGCCCGTTAAAAATAATTTCCATAAACTGTGTCTGTAAACAAAAACCATAAAAGCATCCTTTCCTGCCAACCTTAGGCATACAGGCTGACGGGCAGAAAGTAGGCCGGCGGGGATAAAATAAACCGCCGGCTTAATAGCGCCAAAAGGCTGTTACTGCTAAGGCAAGGGTGCAGGGGTTTTTTTACATAATGCTTTGCCCATGCTATTATACAGGGGGTGAGGGCTGTGCCGGAAATGCTGATCGCCGATGACAACCGGCAGATCGTTGCGGTGCTTAAAGCGTACGCTGAAAAAGAAGGTTTTACTGTCACGACAGCCTTTGACGGGCCCGGTGCACTGGAAAAAGTACGCGCGGGAAATTTTGCCATAATCCTGCTTGATGTCATGATGCCCGGCCTGGATGGTTTTACAGTCTGCCGGGAAATTCGCCGGCAGAGCAGTGTGCCTGTGATTATGATTACGGCCCGGGGGGAAGATTTTGAACGCATTATGGGTTTGGATATTGGCGCCGACGATTATATCGTCAAGCCTTTTTCTCCGGGTGAGGTAATGGCGCGGGTGCGGGCCGTCCTACGCCGTGTTGCGCAGGCAGATGATACCAAGGCGCAGATTTTTACTTATGAGAACCTGCTGATCAACTTGGCTGAATACCGTACGGAAATTGACGGCACCTGTATTCCCCTCACTAAAAAGGAAACTGAAATTTTGTGGACGCTGGCCACCAATAAAAACAAGGTGTTTACCCGCGATAACCTGTTAAACAGCCTCTGGGGTTATGACTATGCAGGGGATACCCGCACGGTTGATTCCCACATTAAACGGCTGCGGGCCAAACTGGAACAGGTTCCTCACGGGAGCTGGGAAATTAAAACCGTCTGGGGTGTGGGCTATAAATTTGAGGCAACGCTGTGAAAAATAAAATTTATTTCCGCCTGCTGTTATATTTTTGGGGATCGCTGCTTGCTTTTTCACTCCTGATCGGCCTCGTCTTTTTTTCCCTTTTTTCACGCCACAGCATGGATCTGCATAAAACCGAATTGGGAAATCAAGCCCGGCGCATTGCCCATTCTTTGGCCGGGCTGGAACCGGGCAGCCCGGCACACGGGCCTGATCACAGTAAAATGGGCCGGGGCCGGGGTTATGGCAGCCATCTGCGGTTCCTAAACGATCTGACCGGGGCCGATGTGTGGATTGTCGATCTTGGTTTAAAACAGATTGAACGTGGTCACGGGCAAGCGAGCCTGTCCTACCAGGATTTGCCGCCCGGGGCTGAAAATGTTGTCTTGGCAGCGCTGGACGGCCATCCAACATTTAGTGAAAATTTCGGGGCGTTTTTAGGCCAACCTTCCCTTACGGTAGCGACACCCATTATCCTGCCTGGCGGTGAAATCGCCGGTGCTGTGCTGCTGCACGAACAGATTGAAAGTATTTGGCAGACAACCAAAAGCGGCCTGTTCATTTTGCTGTTCAGTATGGGGGCGGCAACTGTCGTTTCCTTTTTTATTGCCGGTATTCTGGCGCGGCATTTTACAAAACCGCTGCGCAAAATGAAAACCGCCGCCCTGAAAATCAGCGGCGGCGACTATAAGGCTGCAACCGGTGTGGCCCAGGATGACGAAATCGGCGAGCTAGCCGGCGCCCTGGACAAGATGGCAGTAAAGCTGCAGGCTGCTTCCCGGGAAAGCGCCAAACTTGAAAAGCTGCGGCGGGATTTTGTGGCTAATATTTCCCATGAACTGCGCACGCCGGTTACTGTTATCCGCGGTTCGCTGGAGGCCCTGCACGACGGTGTGGTTTCGGCGCCGGATACGGTAGCCGCTTATCACCGGCAGATGTTAACAGAAAGTATCTACCTGGAACGGCTGATTACCGATCTGCTTAACCTGGCGCGGCTGCAAAACCCCGACTTTGTAATGGAGATGCAGGCGGTTAACCTGCGGGAAATAGCTGCCGACGCCCTGCGGAGTATGCGGCGCCGGGCCCAAGTAAAAAATGTGGCGTTAAGACAGGAACTGGATACAAATGGCGGGAGTTTGACTTTGCAGGGTGACTACGGCCGTCTGCGGCAGATGCTGACGATTGTTTTAGACAACGCCATCAAGTTTTCACCGGCCGGCGCAACAGTGGGCCTGCAAATAAAACAAACGGCCAAAGGTTTTACCCTTTCCGTCCATAATGACGGCCCCGGCATCCCGCCTGCTGAATTGCCCCATATTTTCGCGCGTTTTCACCGGCAGCGATCGGAAGAAAATAAAACCGGTACCGGGCTGGGCCTGGCAATTGCCAAAGAGATTGCCGCAAGACACGGTATCACCATTGAAGTGCGCAGCGAACCCGGCCGGGGCACAACCTTTTATTTTCATTTTGTGGCTTCATAAATTGTGGCTTCATAAAATAACTGCACTTTAAATTAACCGCAGGTGTTGTTCACACGAAAATGCCATACCCCAAGGAGCACTGTTTTGCAGCCTACATTTTCATCATCCCCTGTGACAGCTGACCATGACGGTTAATACTCTTTTAACACAAACTGGGGTGCCGGGTAATTTTCAGCACCCTTAAAAGGCGGTCAGAGGAGGGCATACCTATGGGTCTGCGGCTTGTTTTAGGCCGGGCCGGGATGGGCAAGAGCAGGCTTTGCCGGCAGGAAATTATTGCAACATTAAGGAAAAGCCAGGCGGGTTACCCGCTTTTATATATTGTGCCGGAACAGGCTACTTTTCAGGCGGAATATGCCCTGTTTGCCGCTTCCGGGCTGGGCGGGGCCATGCGGGCCCAGGTGCTCAGCTTTCGCCGCCTGGCCTGGAAGGTGCTGCAGGAGGTTGGCGGGGGCAACCGCCTGTTTATTGATGACTTGGGCAAAAGTATGGTTTTAAGCAAGGTGCTGGAAAAACATCGCCCTGCACTGCGGGTTTTCAAACATGCCGGGGAACAGGGCGGGGTGCTGGAAAACCTTGTAGAAGTAGCCAATGAACTGAAGCGTGCCGGCATTACAGTTGCACAGTTCAGGCAGACCTATGAACAGCGTATCCGGGCCGGGGGAGAACTGCCGGCCCTATTTAAGGAAAAGGTAAATGATCTGCTTTTTATCCTTGAAGAAACTGCCAATGCGATGGGCGATCAATATTTGGATGCTGAAGACTATTTGGATTTGCTGGCTGCACAGGCTGCACGTTCTTTCCTTTTAAAAGGGGCAGCGCTTTGGGTGGACGGTTTTGCACAGTTTACCAACCAGGAACACACCGTGTTGACAGCATTGTTAAGAATTTCCCGGCAGGTGACGGTTTCGCTTTGTCTGGATCGCGAGGTTTTGCCCGACGAACAGTTGGACGAGCTTGATCCTTTTTACCCTGCAGCCCTGACCTGCCGGAAGTTGCTGCGGCAGGCCCTACATTTCCACATCCCCGTAAAGAAAATTTTCCTTAAAGATCACCGCTATTCCCGTTTTGAAGGTCACCCCGCGCTGGCGCATTTGGAAAGAAACCTGTTTCACTATCCAGAAAAGGCTTACCAGGAACGACCGGATTCCCTTTATTTGGCAGCTGCCCCCAACCGCCGCTGTGAAGTGGAATCCCTGGCCCGGGAGATAATCCGGCGTTGCCGGGACGGAGACTATCGCTGGCGGGACATGGCTGTGCTCTGCAGCGGCCTGAACAACTACCGGGACATAATCGCCACAATTTTAGGCGACTATGATATCCCTTTTTTTCTTGATCAAAAGCGCACTGTTTTACATCATCCCCTTGTTGAATTTATGCGTTCCGCCCTGGAAATCATCAACCACAACTGGCGTTACAGCGCTGTTTTTCGCTGTTTTAAAACAGAATTTCTTTTCCCCCCGCCCGGGGATGGGGCGGTGCAACAAAAGTGGCGGGAAAGAACAGATCAGTTGGAAAATTATGTGCTGGCCTTTGGCATACAGGGGGGGCTCTGGCGCTCAGGGACGCCCTGGGGATTTTGGGGGCGTGATACCATAGATGCTGTGGAAGGACCGGCGGGGGGAATTGAACCTGCGCCCGGGAAGGCAGGGGCAGCTGATCTGCAAATGCTGCAGGCTACGCGGGAAAAACTTAGCAAACCGCTGCTTCATCTGGAAAAAAGGTTTAAAACTTCGCCTACGGTTAAAGAAAAAACAAGCGCCCTTTACGAGCTGTTAATGGAAACCGGTGCCTGGGGGCGCCTGGAATTTTGGAGCAAACAGGCCCTGGAAAGGGGAAACCCGGAAAAAGCGCGTGAACACCTGCAGGTTTACAAAGGGGTAATCGACCTTTTTGATCAGCTGGTGGAGATTATGGGCGAGGAAAAGATTACCGGGTCCCTTTACGCACGCCTGATAGAAACGGGGCTGGAAAACCTGCGGCTAAACCTGGTGCCGCCTTCCCTGGACCAGGTTTTTGTGGGAGATTTGGAACGCAGCAGGCCCGGCCCGGTAAAATTTGTTTATCTTTTAGGGGCCAATGAGGGCTTGCTGCCTGTTCCCCCCCCGGAGGACGGTATTTTTACTGATGAAGAACGGGAGATCGCCGGCCGCTGGGGGCTGGAGTTGGCCGCCGGGGGGCGCCGCCGCCTTTTAGATGAACAGTTCTTTATCTATAGGGCTTTAACCCAGGCTACGGAAGGACTCTGGATCAGTTATTCCTTGGCTGATGAGGAAGGCCGGGCCCTGCTGCCGTCTTTGCTAATTGCACATATAAAGAAGCTGTTCCCCGCCCTGCTGCTGGAACCCTTGGCCCTGGAACCTTGGCCCGGTGGGGGTGAAGGCACTACAGGCAGTTTGGAAAACGCTGCTACTGTTTTTTTACCCTTTTTGGCCCATCCCCGCCGGGCCCTTTCGCACTTGGCGGTACAGCTTAGCCGCTGGCAAAAGGGGGCGGCCCTACACCCTTTCTGGTGGGATGTTTACAACTGGTATGCTGCTGAAAAAAACTGGCATGCCGGGGCCGGCAAGTTGCTGGGTGGAATATTTTATCGGAACAAGGAAAAACCGCTGCACGCTATTACCAGCCTGCAGCTTTATGGAGCGGAGCTACAGGCCAGTATATCCCGCCTGGAGCTGTTCCGGGCCTGCCCCTTTGCCCATTTTGTAACCTATGGCTTGCGCCTGCGGGAACGGCAGGTTTACCGCTTGGAGGCACCGGACGTCGGGCGTTTCTTTCACGCTGTCCTGCGCAATTTTACCCATTCTTTACAGGCGCAAAACCTCACCTGGGGCGAACTTAGCAAAGAAGAATGCCTGCAGCTGGTGGAAACAGAAGTTGAACAGCTGATGCCCAAACTGCAGCAAAGGATCCTTTTCAGTTCCGGGCGTTATCGTTACCTGGCTGGCAAACTTAAAGATACGGTGGGTGAGGCCGCCCTGATCTTAAGGGAACAGGACCGGTGTAGCAGTTTTAAACCCGTGGGGGCAGAGCTTTCCTTTGGCAGCGGGGGAACCCTGCCCGGAATAAATCTGGAATTGCCCGGAGGCCGCCGGGTGGAGCTGATCGGGCGCATTGACCGTGTAGATTTGGCTTTTGATCAGGAGGGCCGGGCCTATATACGCATCCTTGACTACAAAACAGGGCCGACCGGCTTTAATTTAACTGAGGTCTACCACGGGCTGGCGCTGCAACTGTTTACCTATTTGGATGTGGTATTGCATTGTGCCCCGGAATGGCTGCAGGTGAAGGCCCTGCCGGGCGGCATCCTTTATTTCCGGGTGCACGCCCCCCTCATCAGCGCGCCGCATCCCTTGTCCCCGCCGGCAATAGAAAAAGAAATCCGCAAAGCATATAAGATGAAGGGGCTCATCCTGCAAGATACAGGGGTGGTCCGCTTGATGGACAACTCCCTGCAAACAGGGTATTCAACATTCATCCCGGTGGGGATAAACAAAAAGGGCGGTTTTTACAGCAACTCGGCAGTTTTTCAAGCAGAACATTATGCCTTGCTGCGGGGCTACCTGCGCCAATTGTTGAAAACAACGGCACAGGCCATCACGGGGGGTGAGGTGGCCATTGCCCCTTACCGCCTGGGGAAAAATACAGCCTGCACCTATTGTCCCCACCGGGCCATCTGCCAGTTTGACCTGGCGCTGCAGGAAAATGATTTTCGCATTTTAAAAAGCGAACCGGCGGTCAAAATCTGGTCTGAACTGGCCGGGGCTTACGAAAAAAAAGACGACCAAGAAAAAGAGCCGGGAGGAGGGGAACAAGGTGCAAAACCGGAAAAATGAAAGCCGGCGGCCAAAACCGGCGGGCAGCAACTGGACGGATAAACAATGGCAGGCCATTACCTGCCGGGGGGGAGATGTGCTGGTTACCGCCGGGGCCGGCTCAGGTAAAACCAGCGTGCTCGTGGAACGGATTCTGCAGCATATTATGGACCGGGAAAATCCGGTGGAAATTGACAGGTTACTGGTAGTCACCTTCACTAAAGCCGCCGCTGCGGAAATGAAACAACGCATCGGCGCCGCCTTGGAAAAGGCCCTGCAGAAAAACCCGCGCCTAAATTTTTTACGCCGGCAACTGTTGCTTTTAAACAAGGCGGCGATCAGCACCGTCCATTCTTTCTGTCTGCAGGTGATTAAGCGCTATTATTACCTGCAGGATCTTGATCCCGCCTGCCGTATTCTGGAGGAAACAGAAGCTGCACTCCTGCAGCAGGATGTTATAGAGGAGGTACTGGAAACCTATTATGACCGGGAGGAAGCAGACGGCCTCTTTTACCGCCTGGTGGATATGTATAGCAGCCACCGCGGGGATGAGGCTCTGTCTGCGTTGCTGTTGCGCCTCTATAGTTTTTCCCGTAGCCACCGGCAGCCGGCTCTGTGGCTGCAGGAACAGGCTGCAGCTTTTGCAGTAGAAGGGGCTGCAGAACTGAAACAGACGCCCTGGGCAAAAGAGATGCTGTTGTATTGCCGGCAGGCAACAGCAGGCTGGGTAAGCCGTTTGCAGGCAGCCCGCAGGCTGTCTGGCAGGCCGGATGGCCCGACGCCCTACCTTGCCGACCTGCAGGCAGAGCTGTCTGTCTTGCAGCAGATCGAAAAAGCAGCACATTGTTCCTGGGCAGAGCTTTACGCAGCGCTGCAGCGGCCGGTTTTTGGGCGGTTAAAACCTTGCCGTGGTGAAAACTACAGCCGGTTTTTAATCGAAAGTGTGCAACAAATGCGTAACGCATGTAAAAAAGAGCTGCAGGACCTAAAAGAAACGCTTTTTCAGCGTTCGCTGGCGGAACAGGCGGCAGAACTTAGTTCCCTGGCGCCCCTGTACCATTTTTTGGTGGGAATTGTAGAGGATTTTTCCCGGCGTTATCGCCGGGCCAAGGCGGAAAGGGGCGCCCTTGATTTCAACGATCTGGAACACCATGCTTTGAAAATACTAAGCCGGCCGGAAAGCACTGTTGACAGCCTTTTACCCTCGGCAGCAGCCCTGCAGTACCGCACACAATTTGCAGAGGTGCTGATCGATGAGTACCAGGATATTAATCCGGTCCAAGAGGCTATTTTAACCTTGGTTTCCCGGCCGGAACCGGGGGGAAACACCTTTATGGTCGGGGATGTCAAGCAGAGTATTTACCGCTTTCGCCTGGCTGCACCGGAACTGTTTCTAGAAAAATACCACGCTTATAACAAAGGGACCCTGCCGGGAACCTGCCTGGCCTTGATGCATAATTTTCGCAGCCGGCGGGAGATCCTGGCAGGGGTAAATTTTATTTTCAGTCAAATTATGGACGCGGCTGTCGGGGAGATGGCCTACGACCGGGAGGCCTGGCTGCATTACGGTGCTGCCTATCCCGCTGCCTGCCCGGCCGAACCTCCTACTGCCGGGGAGGGAAAAACTGTTTCCAACCCCCGGGCGTTGGAAGCGCTTTTTATTACCCGCACCGCCGGGGATAACGGTGTAAATGGAAACGGCCCGGCAACAGGCGGGGAAAACGAAATTCCGGTAACAGATACAGCCGGGGAAGCCGGAAGTTTTTCGCCGGGTGAAAAGGAATTTGATGAAGGGACGGGGGAGGAGGAAGAGCTGGACCAGGCGGCACTGGAAGGGCGCCTGCTAGCAGGTAAAATCAAAGAACTCTTAGGGGCAGGCGGTAAAAAACCGTTCACCATTTATGAAAGGGAAACAGGGGGGATGCGCCCGGCAGCCTACAGGGATATTGTAATCTTACTGCGTACTGCACGCCACTGGGCTATCCCTATTCTGGAGGAACTGCGCAAGGCAGGGATTCCTGCCTATGCTGAGCTGGGTACAGGCTACTTTGCGGCGACCGAGGTTGAAGTAATGCTTTCCCTTTTAAAGGTAATCGATAATCCCTACCAGGAAATCCCTTTGGCAGCTGTATTGCGCTCACCCTTAGTCGGGCTTAATGCCACAGAACTGGCCCAAATCCGGGCTGCCGCCCCTGGGGTAAATTACTACGAAGCCCTGCAGGTTTTTTGTTCCCGGGAGGCAGATGACCATGCGTCTTCGTTATCTGCACGCCTGTCCCTTTTTAGGGAAAACCTGCTGCGCTGGCGGGAAGGGGCCCGGGAGGATTCCCTGGCCGGGTTAATCTGGCAGATCTACAGGGACACCGGCTATTATGACTTGGCCGGCGGTATGCCCGGTGGAAGCCAGCGCCAGGCCAACCTGCGGGCCCTG
>JAAYRR010000108.1 GCA_012518675.1 Bacillota bacterium | reverse complement strand
GGAAATACCGGGAAATTGCTGCCAAATTGGGTATCAGTCCTAAATGCCTGCAGGAGGCCTTGGATTATATCCGGACCTTGGATCCCAAACCCGGTTCCCATTTAGGCGGTGCAGAAGACATTCGCTACGTTTACCCTGACATTATCGTCGAAAAGGTAGAAGGGGAATATGTTATTATTATCAATGATAACGTTCCCCAGTTGTTCATCAACCCCTATTACCATAATCTGTTAAAGCAGGGCAAGGGGGAACAGATTAATACCTTCATTAAAAAGCAGTTGGATAGCGCTCTTTGGCTGATCAAAAGTATTGAACAAAGGCGCCTGACTCTTTACCGGGTTACAGAACAGATTATCAAGGTGCAGGGGCACTTCTTAGAGGAAGGGATTCACAGCCTGAAGCCCTTAACCCTAAAGGATATCGCCCTAAAATTAGATATTCATGAGTCCACGGTCAGTCGCGCTACAGCCGGTAAGTATGTGCAGACCCCGCGAGGTCTTTATCCCCTGAAATTCTTTTTTTCCAGCGGTATTGACGGGTTGCGGGGGGAGACACATTCTGTTTTAAGCATTAAAGAATATTTGAAGGAACTGGTGGAAACAGAAGATCAGAAAGTGCCCCACAGCGATCGCAGGCTGACAGAACTGCTTAAAAAAAGGGGCATCAAGGTTTCCCGGCGAACCGTGGCCAAATACCGGCAGGAGATGAATATTCCTGCTTCTACATACCGCCGCCGCTACTAGGTTTTTGCTTCATACGGTGTCGCTGTTGTGCTCTTAGGTTTAATGTTTACCGCATTGGAGACGGCAGGTTTTAAAACTAAAATTTAAATTCCAAAGGAAAATGGGTCAAAAAGATCCCCAGTGGGTCTTTTTTTGACCCATTTTTCATAGTATAATAGAGTGAAAGGGGTAAACTGCGCGATGAACCTTGATCTGGGAGGGGACTTTTTAAATCTTTTAGCGCCGGAATATCCGGAAGTTTTGGTGCGCCGCTATCGTCTTTTACGTAAAATTTATTATGCTGCCCCCATAGGCCGCCGTACCCTGGCGGCCTATTTTCTGGTGGGGGAAAGAATGCTGCGCAGGGATGTTGATGTTTTACGGGAACAGGGCCTGCTCATGGTTGAACCCAGGGGCATTAGCCTGACCCCTTTCGGCGAAACGGTTCTTTTAGCGGTGATGCCTTATCTGAAATCCTTTTTAGGGTTGACGGTAATGGAAGAAAAACTGTTAAAATTGTTAAAAGTGAAACGCGTGATTGTAGTGCCGGGAGATTTGGAAAACGATGAAGTTGTTTTGTTGGAAATGGGCCGTGCGGCGGCCAGGGTTTTGCGGGAATGCTTAGTTGAAGGTATGGTTTTGGCTGTTTCCGGGGGCACCTCCTGTGCGGCCGTTGCCGATATGCTGCCGGCAGCGCCGGGGCCGCCGGGGATTGTTGTGGTGCCGGCCAGGGGCGGTTTGGGTGAAGTTGCTGACTACCAGGCCAATACCATTGCCGTACAGGTGGCACAGAAAATGAATGCCCGCTACCGGCAGCTGTATCTTCCTGACTCACTGAGCCAGGCTACGCTGCAGGTGTTGCTGCAGGAAAAAGAAATAAAAGAGGTTATCGCCCTGATCAATTCGGCACGTATTCTGTTGCACGGGATTGGGACTGCTGAAGAGATGGCCCGTTTTAGGGGTGCAGGCCGGAAAGAGATGGAAAGACTGGCCCGGCTGGGGGCCGTGGGGGAAGTTTTTGGGGATTTTTACAACTGCCGGGGTGAAATTGTGGAACGCATTCCCAGCCTGGGGTTTTATTTGGAAGAACTGGTTAAGAAGGTACATAACGTTATTGTTGTAGCCGGTGGCAAAAGGAAGGCGCGGGCGATTGTGGCAGTGGCGGGCAACCATTCCCGCGATCTGTTGGTTTTGGATGAAGGTGCGGCCGGGGAGATTCTAAAGCTTTATGGTGCCGGGGAGGACAGTTTATTTTCCCCGGGCAGTTCATCTCCCCCGCCCGGGGTGTAACCAGGGGAAGCGTCTGTGTCCCCCCTGGGACGGGATAAAATTTTTAAATGATGCAAATATTAAGGAGGCGGAACTTATGGCTGTGAAAGTCGGGATCAATGGTTTTGGAAGGGTGGCAAAATCATGTTTGCGCGCTGCTTTGCAGCATCCGGAAGTGGAGATAGTGGCGGTCAACAGCATCCGTGATCCTAAGTTACTGGCCCATTTGTTGAAATACGACTCTGTTTATGGGACTTTGGAAGCAGATGTTGAAGCCCAGGGGCAAAACCTGCTGGTCAACGGGCAAAAAATCAGGATTTTGGCGGACAGGGATCCCTTGCAGTTGGACTGGGAAGCGGTGGGGGCCGAAGTTGTCCTGGAGGCGACAGGGGTTTTCAGGCAGCGAGAAGCAGCTGCGGTTCACCTAAAAAGGGGAGCCCGCAAGGTCATTATTACGGCTCCCGGCAAAGGGGTTGACCTGACAATTGTCATGGGTGTCAACGAGGACGATTATGAACCCGAAAAGCACCATGTGGTATCCAATGCTTCCTGCACCACAAACTGCTTGGCACCTGTGGTCAAAGTTTTGCATGAAAAGGCAGGCCTCAAGCGGGCCTTAATGACGACCATCCATGCCTATACCAATGATCAGCGTTTGCTGGATATTACGCACAGCGATTTTCGCCGGGCCCGCGCAGCGGCTGTTTCCATGATACCGACTACCACCGGGGCGGCCCGCAATGTGGGCCTTGTTTTGCCTGAACTGGAGGGCAAGATTAACGGTGTAGCCATCAGGGTGCCCACTTTTGTGACTTCGCTGGTTGACTTGGTGGCCGAACTGGAGGTTGGGTTTACGGCAGAGGAACTAAATGAAGCTTTTGTGGAGGCCGCTGAAGGTGCTCTGCAGGGTTTCTTGGGCGTTTCATTTGAACCGCTCGTTTCTGTGGATTACAAACAAAGTACTTATTCAGGGGTGGTGGATGCTCTTTCAACCATGGTCATCGGCGAAAAAATGGTCAAGATTTTGGCCTGGTATGATAACGAATGGGGCTATTCTTGCCGGACGCTGGATTTAGCTGCCTTTTTGGGGGCCAGAGGCCTGTAAATATCACCCGGGAGTGTGATTATAACTTTGTCTAAGTTAACTGTAAAGGATATTGAGGTGGGGGGAAAAAGGGTTTTCGTCCGGGTTGATTTCAACGTTCCCCTTACGCCGGAGGGGGCGGTACTGGATGATACTAAAATCCGGGCGGCCTTACCCACCATAAAGTATCTGTTGGAAAAAGGCGGCCGCGTGATCCTGGCTTCCCACCTGGGCCGCCCCCAGGGACACATAGTGGAAGAACTGCGCATGGATCCGGTTGCCGCACGGCTTTCGCAGCTTTTGGGCCAAGAGGTGCAAAAGGTTGATGCGGTTGTAGGGGAAGCAGTGGAAAAAGCGGTGGGAAATTTATCCCCGGGGGAGGTGCTGCTTCTGGAAAACGTCCGGTTCGAACCCGGGGAGAGAAAGAACGATCCCGGGTTTGCACAGGCCCTGGCCCGACTGGGGGATGTGGCCGTAAGCGACGCCTTCGGGACAGCGCACCGGGCGCATGCCTCAAACAGCGGTGTATCCCGTTTTCTGCCGGTGGTGGCCGGGTTTTTGATGGAAAAGGAGATCTTGTACTTGACTAAAAGCAGGCAGGACCCGCCTTCTCCGCTGGTAGCTATTCTAGGTGGAAAAAAGGTTGCTGATAAAATCGGGGTAATCCGTTACTTTATAAAACATGCTGACAGCCTCCTGTTGGGGGGAGCCATGGCCAACACTTTTTTGAAGGCCCGGGGCTTAACTGTCGGCAGTTCTTTTTATGAAGAGGATAAGGTTGCTGTAGCCGGCGAAATTTTGCAGGCAGCCTCCGGCCCGGGCCTGGCGGAAATATTTCTGCCCATCGATTTGGCGGTGACCGAAGAACTGCGCGCGCAGGGCTCCTTCAAAATTGTCGGGGCAGCGGAGATTCCGGCGGGCTGGAGCGCGGTGGATATTGGGCCGAAAACGGTGGAAATGTTTCAAAAGGTGATCCGGGGGGCGCGGCTGGTGCTTTGGAACGGGCCTTTGGGCGCCTATGAATACCCCCCGTTTAACTTAGGGACGGAAAACGTGGCCCGGGCTGTGGCGGCCTCCGGGGCGGAATCTGTTGTTGGCGGGGGGGATTTGGTGGCGGCCCTGGACGGGCTGGGCCTTTCTTCCCAGATGACACATGTTTCTACCGGGGGTGGGGCTATCCTGGAATTTTGGGAAGGAAAGGAACTGCCCGGACTGGCTGCGATTAACAATCAAAAGTCCTAAAGAAAGAAAACCGGTAAGGATGGAGCTGATAGGTTTATGAGAAAAAAGATGGTTGTGGCCAACTGGAAAATGTATAAAACCTTAGCTGAAACGGAAAAATTTATGCAGCATTTCCCGGCTGAAATCGCCGCACAGCAGCAGGTGGAAATGGTTATCTGCCCCCCCTTTACGGCTTTGGCCCGGTTGGCTGTGTTGCTGAAAAAAACGGCGCTGCAGCCGGGGGCGCAGAATATGCACTTTGCCGGGGAAGGAGCCTACACCGGGGAAATTTCCCCGGTGATGCTCCGGGAACTCGGTGTCCAATATGTGCTGATCGGCCATTCTGAACGGCGCCGGCATTTTGGCGAGGCAGAAACGCTGCTAAGCAAAAAAGTGGCCGCCGCTTTGGAACACGGCTTGCGGCCCGTTCTTTGTGTGGGGGAAAATGAAGCACAACGCCGTGCCGGAGAAACAGAAAAAATAATTGAAAAACAGCTGTGGGGAGGGCTCGGGAACCTGGAATTAAATGAGGAATTGGGCGCCAACATGGTTTTGGCCTATGAACCTGTCTGGGCGATTGGGACAGGGACCCCGGCCCGGGGTGAAGATGCCGCGGCAGTAGCCGGTTTGATCCGTTCCTTGCTGCAGGTAAAGGGGCGGGGCATGGCAGACACAGTCCGGGTACTTTACGGCGGCAGTGTCCAGCCTGAAAACATTGTAGATTTTACGGCGCAAAAGGGGGTTGACGGTGCACTGGTTGGAGGCAGCAGTTTAGAAGCCGCAAGCTTTGCTGCCTTGGTGGAGGCTGTTTTAAAGGAGAGGGGAGCATGAGGTGCACACTGAAAAACATAAATTCGTGGTTCTAATTATTATGGATGGCTGGGGCCTGGCTGCAAGCGGCAGCGACAATGCTGTTTTTTTAGCCAAAACCCCGCATGTAGATGCCTTTTGGCGCAGTTATCCGGCGACACGTTTGGCTTCCAGCGGGGAAGCGGTAGGCTTGCCGGCAAACCAGATGGGCAATTCAGAAGTGGGGCATCTAAACTTGGGTGCCGGGCGTATCGTTTTTCAGGATATGCTGCGGATCAACAGGGCCATTGCAGACGGCAGTTTTTTTCAAAATGAAGTTTTGCTGAATGTGCTGCAAAAGGTCCGGGAACGGGATTCTGCCCTGCACCTGCTGGGCCTGCTTTCTGACGGCGGGGTCCACAGCCATGCAGAACACCTGTATGCGCTGTTAAGAATGGCCAAAAAAATGGGGCTGCAGAAGGTCTACGTCCATGCTATTTTAGACGGCCGGGATACCTCCCCCCGCAGTGCCGGGGAACACCTGCTGGCCTTGAAAAGAGAAATGGCAGCCCTGGAAATTGGCCGGGTGGCCAGTATCGCCGGGCGGTATTACAGTATGGATCGGGATCGGCGCTGGCTGCGGACGGAAAGGGCCTACCGGGCCTACGTTTATGGGGAGGGGCATCATTCCCAAAATGGTTTAGGGGCACTCGGGGATGCTTATTACCGGGGGGAAACGGATGAATTTGTCACCCCGGTGGTAATCCATCATGAAAATGAACAGCCTCTGGCGTTAGTTAACACCGGGGACGGCCTGATATTTTTTAATTTCCGTGCCGATCGCGCCCGGCAGATCAGCCGGGCTTTCGTACAAAAAGATGATTTTCAGGACTTCGAACGGGGTGCTGCACCCTCCTTCCCGGACTTCGTCTGTTTTACGGAATACGAACAAGATCTTGCCGCACCGGTGGCTTTTCCACCGCAATACATAGCGGCCACCCTGGGGGAGGTCCTTTCTAAGGAAGGCAGGCGTCAGCTTAGGGCGGCTGAAACAGAAAAATATGCCCATGTGACCTACTTTTTTAACGGGGGACGGGAAAAGCCCTTCCCCGGAGAAGAAAGGATTCTAGTCCCCTCCCCCCAGGTGGAAACCTATGATCGGCAGCCGGAGATGAGTGCTGCACAGGTGACGGCAGAAGTTTTGGCGGCGCTGGACAGCAACCATTATGATCTGGTTGTTTTAAATTATGCCAATGCGGATATGTTAGGCCACACGGGAAATTTGGAGGCGGCGATCAAAGCTGTGGAAACAGTTGATAGGCAGGTAGGCGCAGTGGTGGCCCGGGTCTTGGAAAAAGGGGGCACCGCGTTGGTGACCGCGGATCACGGCAACGCCGAAAAGATGATGGAAAATGGTACCCCGCATACCGCACATACTGAAAATGATACCCCTTTCATCCTTATATCACCCGGGGGAAAATATACCCTGCCCGTACGGGGGAAGCTGGCTGATGTGGCCCCGACCATATTGCGGCTGTTGGATATACCAGTGCCGGCGGAGATGAGCGGCAGTTCTTTAGTGTAAAATAGGAAGTTGCCAGGGAAAAAAGAGGTCTGTAAAGTATAAATAGAGGTGATCTGTAATGACAACTTTAATCAAGGCTATTTATGCCCGGGAAATTTTAGACTCCAGGGCCAACCCCACTGTAGAAGCAGATGTGGTTTTAAGCGGCGGGTTTGTCGGCCGGGCTTCAATTCCTTCCGGGGCCTCCACAGGCACCTTTGAGGCTGTGGAGCTACGTGACAAGGATAAAAAGCGTTACCAGGGAAAAGGGGTGCTTACAGCCCTGCAGAATATCAGGGAAAAGATAACCCCGCTCTTAAAGGGTAAAAATGCTCTGGACCAGGGGGAAATAGATCGCCTTTTGGTAGAGGCCGATGGAACAGAAAACAAAGGTAAATTTGGCGCCAACGCTATTCTGGGGGTTTCCCTGGCGACGGCACGCGCGGCGGCCCAGGCCCTTGGTTTGCCCCTGTATCGCTACTTGGGGGGCTTAAACGGTAATCTTTTGCCTTTGCCGATGATGAACATTCTAAACGGTGGTATGCACGCCGACAACAATGTTGATGTGCAGGAATTTATGATTATACCGGCCGGGGCTAAAAATTTTCGCCAGGCTTTGCGGATGGGCACGGAGGTATACCATCATTTAAAAAAAGTTCTTAAAGACAGGGGCCTGAACACCGGGGTGGGCGATGAAGGCGGCTTTGCGCCCAACCTTACCTCTAATGAAGATTCTTTGCAGCTGATTATCGAAGCGGTTGAAAAAGCCGGTTACGTGCCCGGCGAAGATATTCAGCTGGCGCTGGATGTGGCTGCAACAGAACTGTATGAAGGGGGCAAATATCATTTAAGGGGTGAAGGCCTGGAGATGACTTCCGGGGGGCTGATCGATTATTACAGCGACTTGGCGGCGAAATACCCCATTGTTTCCATCGAAGACGGGTTGGCAGAAGAGGACTGGGCGGGTTGGAAAGAGCTGACCGCGGCCCTTGGCCAAAAAATGATGCTGGTCGGGGACGATCTTTTTGTAACCAACTTTAAACGCTTGCACAAGGGCATCAATAAAGGGGTGGCTAATGCCATCCTGATTAAAATGAATCAGATCGGTACTGTTTCAGAAACTATGCAGACCATTCAGTTGGCGGTCCAAAAAGGGTACCGCTGCGTAATTTCACACCGTTCCGGAGAAACAGAAGATACGGCGATCGCTGACTTGGCTGTGGCCGTAAATGCCGGCTTCATTAAAACCGGTGCTCCGGCCCGTTCTGAAAGGGCGGCCAAGTATAACCGCCTGCTGCGCATTGAAGAAGGTTTGGGCCGGGCTGCCTTTTTTCCCGGGAAACAAGCTTAAGGCAGGAGAGATGCCGGGGTAAATTGCTTGTCAGCCCCGGCATCATGTGGTAGAATATCTTTACTATTGATAATGTTTTATTGGCTAAATTCAGAAAAAGAAGGTGAAGTTTCTGCGTACGGCGTTGACTGTTATTTATACCATTGTTTGTCTTTCCCTGATTGCCTCTGTTTTGCTGCAGTCCGGGCGGAGTGCCGGACTGACCGGTGCAATTGCCGGCGGGGCCCAAACCCTTTTTGGAAAAAAGAAGGGCTTGGATGATCTTTTGGGGCGCGTGACCACCGGGCTGGCTGTGGGTTTTATGATCTTGGCCATTGCCCTGACGATTGTGGTTCGTTAAAATCTTTAAAAAAAACAGGGGTACACTGTTTGCACGCAGGTTGTGTAGACCCAAGCAAGGGGGGGTAAGGATAAGGAAAACAAATACTGTATATAGATAAAGGGGCAATCCGGTTTATACTTAAATGAAGGAGGAGGAGAGCTTGGATCTTTTTACGCTGGTACCGGCAGTGGGAGTTGTCGGTATAATTTTTGCCATTATTCTTTGGGTAAATGTGGGCAAAGTAGACCCGGGAAATAAACGCATGCGTGAAATTGCTGCGGCCATCCATGAAGGGGCCATGGCCTTTCTAAAAAGGGAGTATACCACCTTGACAGTTTTTGCCATAGTCCTTTTCCTGGTGCTGGGCTTTGCAATCAGTTGGCCCACGGCGATCTGTTTCCTGGTCGGGGCGGCTTTTTCCGCGATAGCGGGCTATGTGGGGATGGAAGTGGCAACCATTGCCAACGTGCGGACGGCCAACGCTGCCCGGAAGGGGATCGGCAGCGCTTTGGGGGTAGCCTTTTCCAGCGGCTCGGTCATGGGGATGATGGTGGCCGGAGTGGGTCTTTTGGGTGTTGGTGCCCTTTATCTTATTTTTCGGGAACCTGAAATTGTAAACGGCTATGCCTTGGGAGCCAGCTCCATCGCACTTTTTGCACGTGTCGGCGGCGGTATTTTTACCAAGGCGGCTGATGTGGGGGCCGACCTGGTTGGCAAGGTGGAAGCCGGTATTCCTGAGGACGACCCCCGTAATGCCGGGGTTATTGCCGATAATGTCGGTGACAACGTTGGCGATGTGGCTGGCATGGGAGCGGACCTCTTTGAATCTTATGTCGGATCCATGATTGCCACCATGACGGTGGGAATTTTAGTCTATGGGATTGGCGGCATTTTATTACCACTGTTGGTCGCTGCGGTGGGGATCATTGCTTCGATCATCGGTTATTTCTTTGTACAGGCCAAGGAAGGCGTACGCTTAGGCGCCGCGCTGGAACGTTCCACCTTGGTGGCGGCCGTGATTGTCCTGGTTGCCTCCTATTTCCTTTCTGTAAAGGTTTTGGGTGGGACCGGGCCTTTTATAGCTATTATTGCCGGCTTGATTGCCGGGGTAATCATCGGTAAAATAACGGACTATTATACATCTTACAGTTTTAAACCGGTGCAGGATCTGGCGCGTGCTTCACAGACCGGTTCAGCTACCAACATTATCAGCGGGTTGGCTTTGGGTATGAAGAGCACTACCCTGCCCCTGTTGACCATTATTGTGGCGATTATAGTAGCTTACATGGCAGACGGCGTTTATGGCATTGCCATTGCGGCGGTAGGGATGCTCTCTATTGTAGGGAATACCGTTTCGGTTGATGCCTACGGGCCGGTTGCCGATAACGCCGGCGGCATTGCCGAAATGTCCGAGCTGGAATCGGAAGTCCGTGAAATTACGGACGAGTTGGACGCTGTGGGTAATACCACCGCGGCCATCGGCAAAGGGTTTGCCATCGGTTCTGCTGCCTTGACGGCGTTGGCTCTTTTTACTGCCTATACACAGGCTACGGGGCTGGATATTATCAACCTTACGGAAGCCAGCACCATCGTCGGCATGTTTATCGGGGGAACGGTTATCTTTTTTGCATCCTCACGGGCGATGGAAGCCGTGGGCCGGGCTGCTTTTGATCTGATTGAAGAAATTCGTCGCCAATTCCGGGAAATACCCGGTTTAATGGAAGGGAAAGCCCGTCCAGAATACGCCAAATGTGTGGATATCAGTACGGCTGCGGCGTTGAAAGAAATGGTTGTGCCGGGTTTGGCAGCGGTGATTGTGCCGATTGTGGTGGGTCTGATTCCTTTCCTGGGCAAGGAAGCTTTAGGCGGGCTTTTGGCCGGTGCATTGGTGACCGGAGTGCTGATGGCAATCTTTATGGCCAATGCCGGCGGTGCCTGGGACAACGCTAAAAAGTGGATTGAAACAGGGCAGCTGGGCGGCAAGGGCAGTGAACCGCATAAAGCTGCTGTGGTTGGGGATACCGTCGGTGACCCTTTCAAAGATACCGCCGGGCCCTCCATTAATATTCTGATTAAGTTGATGAGCATTGTGGCGCTTGTTTTTGCCCCGCTGTTTTTATAATTTTCTGGAAGACAGTGCGGAAAAAGCAGTTTAAGGTGTACATTTAAGTTTGCGGAGAGCAAGCCGGGAAGGCGGGTCAGGGCTTGCTCTCTTTTATTTTTTGCTGGGGCAGGGTATAATAGGGGTAGACAGGCACAAATGGTCGTTACCGGGCGGTTTGTCATGGACAGGCCGGAGGCCGGAAAAAAATCTTGTACAGAATTTTTTAAAAAAACAGTTGAACGATTAACCCCTTTGCAAGAATGCAACCAAAAGAGGCTGTGGGGAAATGTGCTTGTTACAACCAGGAATTATGATTGATGGGAGTAGGATATGACAGTCAGTAAAAAAAAGGTATTGAAGTTTTTATTTGAAAAGGACTATAGGCCTTTAACTTTTGAAGGCCTGCGCAAGGGTCTGGGCATTGCCAAGGATAGAGACATTGAAGAGCTGTTTTCATTTTTGGCTTCCCTGGAGGAAGAGGGGGTTGTTCTTAAAACAGTGCAGGGCCGTTACACCCCCCTAAAGGGGAAAGGGATGTTGGTAGGCGTACTGCAGGGGCACGCCCAGGGCTATGCTTTTTTATTGCCGGAAGCGTCGGGAGAGGCGGATGTTTTTATCCCCCGGGAAAAAATCAAGGGTGCCATGCATAAGGACAGGGTTATGGTCCGCCTTTTGGGTAAATCAACCAACGGCCATCGCCGCGAGGGGGAGGTTATCCGCATCCTCAAGCGGGGTAACACCAACATAGTGGGTACTTTTCAGGGCAATCGCCACCGGGGCACTGTTTTACCCGACGACCGGCGTCTTGCACATGAAATACGAATTTCCCGGGTATTTGGCAAGGTTGACCCCGGAGATAAGATTCTGGTCAGTATTACCCGCTGGCCGGACAGCTTTAACGGTTCTCCGGAAGGTAAAATTGTGGAAGTAATCGGCCCGGCGGACGAACCGGGTGTGGATATCACCTCCATCCAAAAAAAATTTGGCCTGCCCTCCGCCTTTCCGGCCAAGGTGCTGAAGGAGGCGGAACGTTGGCAGGATGAAGAACAGGTTTTGGCAGCTGCTGCAGCGGAAAACCGCCGCGACCTGTGTGCCCTGCCAATGATCACCATCGATGATGCAGACGCCAAGGATTTGGATGATGCCGTATCTTTGGAAAAAACGGCCGGCGGCTACAGGTTGGGGGTGCATATTGCCGATGTCAGTTATTATGTGCGGGAAAGAAGTGCGCTGGATCGGGAAGCTGCCAGGCGGGCCAACAGTGTCTACCTGCCGGACAGGGTTGTCCCCATGTTGCCGGCAGAACTCTCCAACGGGATCTGTAGTTTAAACCCGGGGGCCCACCGCCTGGCAATCAGTGTGTTTATGGAACTGACACCGGGTGGAGAACTGCAGAACTCCGATTTTTGTTTCAGCCTGATTCGCATTGATGAACGGCTGACCTATGAGGGTGTAAACCGGGTTTTGCAGGAAGAACAGGAACAACTGGAACAAAAATACGCGGCCTTCAGTCAAACCCTGGCTGATATGCATGAACTGGCCGGGATATTAAAGGAAAAACGTAAAAGACGTGGTGCTTTGGATTTCAACTTTCCCGAAGCCAAAGTAATCCTTGATGAACAGGGCAAGCCTCTGGAAATCAAGGTTAGGGAACATGGGGCAGCCGAAACGATGATCGAAGAATTTATGCTGCTTTGCAATGAGGTTGTAGCAGACTATTTTTATCGGCAAAAGACGCCCTTTATTTACAGGGTACATGAACGCCCGACCGAAGAAAAACTCAGCACATTGCGGGACTTTTTAAGCCTGTTTAATATAAAACTGAAAGGAAGCCTTAGCAGGATAAGCCCCCGCCAACTACAAAAGATTACTGCGGAAATAAAGGATACCCCCCTGGAGAAAACTGTTAACTTTATGTTGCTGCGTTCCCTGCCGCAGGCACACTACAGTGCCTTTCCTGCGGAACATTTTGGCCTGGCTTCCAGTTATTATACGCATTTTACAGCACCTATCCGGCGTTACCCCGATCTGTTGGTGCACCGTATTTTACGCCATCACTTGGCGGGCACGCTGACGAAAGCAGAATCCCGCAAACTGACCAGCCACCTGCCCTTAGTTGCCAAACATGCCTCCGAACAGGAGCGTGTTGCCCTGGAGGCAGAAAGGGAATGCCTGGATCTGAAAAAGGTTGAGTTTATGGAAGGGAAAGAAGGAAACGACTATGAGGGGATTATTAGCGGGGTTACCTCCTTCGGCTTTTTTGTAGAACTGTCCAATACTGTAGAAGGCCTGGTGCATGTCAAAAGGCTGGAAGATGATTACTATCACTTTGATGAAAAAAAATACGCACTGGTGGGGGAGCGCCATAAAAAGGTGTACCGTTTGGGAGATCCCCTGCAGGTTCGCCTGGAAAAAGTGGACAAGGAAACCAGGACCCTGCATTTTTTGCCCCTGTAAGGACTTTAAAAAGAAAGTGAATTGTGCTATAATTGTGGTAGGGTCCTGAAGGAGGCAAGCCGATACCAGGAAAAATGGAAAAACACAGCGGTAAGATTCTGGCCCGCAACCGCAGGGCCAGGTACCAGTATTTTATCGAAGAAACCTTTGAAGCCGGCATTGTCTTGCAGGGAACCGAAGTTAAATCCATCCGCCTGGGAAGGGCCAATTTAAGGGATAGCTTTGCCCGGGTTGATAATGAAGAACTTTTCCTTTACGACTTGCACATCAGCCCTTATGATTACGGCAGCTCTTTCAACCACGAACCCCGGCGCACACGCAAGCTGCTGATGCATCGCCGGGAAATTAACAGGCTGGCCGGCTATGTTCAGGAAAAAGGTTATACCCTTATCCCCCTAAGCCTTTATCTGAAAAAAGGCAGGGTAAAGGTTGAACTGGCCCTGGCCAAAGGTAAAAAGGCCTATGACAAGCGACAGTCCATTGCAGAAAGAGATGCCCGGCGGGAAGTGGAAAGAGGCCTTAAGGACAAATACCTGTCCAGGTGATATTGGCCTAAATACATGGGGGTGAACTGGATTCGACGGGGGTAAAAGTGGCAAGAGAAGCGGGTCCAGGACCATGGCCTGGTAAAAACATGGAAAGGCATTAACTGCCGATAATAATTTAGCTTTCGCTGCTTAAAGAAAAGTAGCGCGCCTGCCTTCTCCTTTCCTGCGGGAAAAGAACAGGCGTCATTAAAGCAGGATACCCGTATTGCAGGCCTCTCCTCCTGCAATACGGGGAAACTGACAGGGGATAGCGACGGCGCATTTCGCCCTGGAAAGGCCCCGCCGTGAAAACTAAATCCGGGGCTACACCCGTAGATGCTTTTGTGGCTTTGCTTTCGGACGCGGGTTCAATTCCCGCCACCTCCACCAAGATAAGTTGACAGGTTTTTGAGAAGAAAACTTGTCAACTTTTTCTATTCATGTGGGTTTGCGACACTTTTAAGGTTTTTTTCATATAAGAAAAGACATGGATTTGAACTCACATAAAAATAGAATATTACAATTTGAAACACGATGGATGTGAAAAGCTATCGTGCTTTTTTATGTCAGGATTCCCCATTTCCCTGTAATTATGTAAATGACGGGTTTTTAAGGGTGAAAGGCTACCGCAAGCTAATTATAGACAACTACAGGTAAAACAGGAGGCAACCCCAAGGATCATTTAAGGGGTTTTTTTATTCCGTTGCGAAACAATGTAATCCTTTGCGTATGTTTGCCACTAGTCAGGCCCACCCGCGGCTTTTTCCATACTCGGATATAAACCCCGGCCACCCCGGGGTTTTTTATAAGATTGCCGCTTTTATATCTATTTTACCGCCTTTCAAAACATTTTCAAATCAGGGGAGTTATGTTATTATTAACAAAGGGATCCTTAATTGGGGGTTTCTGGTGATGAGGCAATGGTTACCGTCGCCGGAATGAACAGCGGGAATTTTACAGCCGCTATGTTTCTCCGATCGCAAGCAAGGGCAACCGCGTGTTTGTGGTGATTTCTGATGCCTTGCGCTATGAGGTCGCCGCCGAGCTGTCTGAAACTCTCAGCCGCGCCACTAAAGGCAAGGCGGCCCTTGAAGCGGTGCAGGCGCTGTTCCCGGGCATTACAAAATTCGGGATGGCTGCGCTCCTGCCCGGCAAAGCGATTTCAACCAATGAGAAGATCGAGGTATTTGTGGACGGGAATCCGACAGTTACTACGCCGCAGCGGGGCAAGATTTTGCATGC
>JAAYRR010000107.1 GCA_012518675.1 Bacillota bacterium | reverse complement strand
ATGATAATGTCATGTTGAATTTGTTCTGATAAATAAAATGTCACCTATGAAAGAGGAGACATGAAAAAGGAGACATTTATTATGACCCAGCGGGAAATTACCAGGCTGCGGGTCATCAACCAAACTATTGATGCTGGGGAATGCAATGGGGACGGTTCCTGTTGCATTCAGTGGTTTGTAAGTATAACTGCTAATTAACATGCATTTTCTTTATGATGCAACCGGTGATGCAACAGGAACCGTCCCCATTGCATCTGCGGGAACCGTCCCCATTGCATCCTCTCTTGAAAAGCGTTAAAATTTTTCTTGACATAAAATTACCGGATGGTGTAAAATTATTCATAAACCAGTTTTGGATAAAAACGATGATGGGGAGAAGTAGGCAGTTGTGTGGATGGCAGAGAGCCGGGGGTCAGGTGCGACCCGGTATCAATAACTGCTGAAATACACCCCGGAGCAGCAAACCGAAAGCGGCCGCCCGATAATAGTTGCAAGGCGTGTGGTTGGCAAGTAGGCTTTGACGGAAATTCCTACCGTTAAAAAGGAGGGGGTATATCGCCGGGGGCATTGGTCGGCCTGTACCCTAAAAAGAGGTGGGGCCTTGCAGGCCCAATTAAGGGTGGTACCGCGTGAAGATAAAGCTTCCGTCCCTATGGGGGACGGAAGCTTTTTTAAACTTTTATTTCCTTTTACCGTGTTGTCTGCAGTTTTTGTTTTTTGCAGACAACGGTAAGGGGGCGCTGGTTTTTCGGTTACAGGTTACGGGTTGAGTGTGAAGGTACGGGGATATATTTTTATTCCTGCCTGCTCAAGGCGCCTGAAGTTGGAACTGTCAGATTATTTAAAAGGCCCGGTGGGAGAAAAACAGGAGAGGTAGAAAAGGGTGAAAGGGCTTGGTGGCGGGAAAAGGCTGGAAAAATGGCCGGGGGCGGCGACAGGGTGTGTTATTGCAAGGCGGGATGGCTGGGGGGAAGCGGCTGTATCTTGGGTTAGGGCTTAACCGGGCATTCCAGATATGTTGGACCAAACTACTATAGCAGGGGTGAAAAGGGCATGGCTGACGTAAAATTTTTTTATGGGGATGATGTTCCCCTGGAAATGCATAAGGTCCGTATTGTTCAAAAATTAAACTTATTGCCCGTTGAACAGCGCTGGGAAGCTGTTACTGCGGCAGGCAATAATACTTTTCTGCTGCAAAACCGTGATGTTTTTATGGATATGCTTACGGATAGCGGGGTCAACGCGATGAGTGATCGGCAGTTGGCTGCCATGATGGAGGCGGATGACAGTTATGCCGGCTCGGAAACCTTTACCAAACTGGAACGGAAAATCAGGGAGATCTTCGGCACAGAATTTTTTCTGCCCGCACACCAGGGCCGGGCCTGTGAAAATATCCTTTCCCAGGTCTATGTGCAGCCGGGGTTTGCGGTGCCCATGAATTACCACTTTACGACTACTAAAGCGCATATTGTTTTAAATGGCGGTATTGTGGAAGAAATCTTTATAGATGAGGGTTTGAAGGTTAAAAGTAACCACCCCTTTAAAGGCAACATGGACATCGATAAATTGTTGGCTTTGATTGAAAAATACGGCGTGGACAGAATTGCCTTTGTCCGCTTGGAAGCCGGCGCCAACCTGATCGGCGGGCAGCCCTTTTCCCTGGAAAATATGCGGGCAGTGCGCCGGGTGTGTGATCGGTTTGGCCTGCCGCTTGTTTTTGATGCCAGTCTTTTGGCTGATAATCTTTATTTCATAAAAAAACGGGAAGAAAGCTGTAAACAAATGAGCATCCGGGAAATTACCCGTGAACTTGCAGATCTTGCCGATATTATGTACTTTTCAGCGCGTAAATTGGGTTGTGCCCGCGGCGGTGGGATTTGTACTAACAGTAAAGAAATTTTCCAGAAAATACGGGAATATATACCGCTTTACGAGGGGTTTCTAACCTATGGGGGCATGTCTGTCCGGGAAATGGAGGCTATCGCGGTGGGTCTGGAAGAAACCATGGATGAAGACATGATCTGCCAGGGGCCGCAGTTTATTGCCTTTATGACCAATGAGCTGGAAAAGGCAGGGGTGCCTGTTGTTACCCCGCCAGGCGGCCTGGGCTGCCACCTTGACGCCATGGCATTTTTGGAGCATGTCCCCCAAGTTCAGTATCCGGCCGGTGCCTTGGCTGCTGCGCTGTACATAGCCAGCGGTGTCCGGGGGATGGAAAGGGGCACTCTGTCTGAACAAAGGGATGAGGAGGGCCGGGAAATACTTTCCAACATGGAGCTTTTACGCTTAGCCATGCCCCGGCGGGTTTTTACCCTTTCCCAGGTAAAATACGCTGTGGATCGCATTATCTGGCTTTATGAAAATCGGCGGCTGGTTGGCGGATTAAAATTTATGGAAGAACCCCGGGTTTTGCGTTTCTTTTTTGGCAAACTTAACCCTGTTTCAGACTGGCAAGCCCAGTTGGTTGCTAAATTCAGGGAAGATTTTGGGGCCAGTCTGTAGGGGCTGTTCCCGGCCGGCAGGAAACCGGCCCAATATCAGGAAAGTGTAGGAGGATGTCTGATGATTGTTGTTTTACATGGCGGTACGGGCAAGGAAGAAATGGAGGAGGTAGAAAAACGGATTAAAAGTTTTGGCTACAGTGTTCACCGCTCCCGGGGTGAAAATAAAACTATTTTGGGCGCCATCGGTTACCCCCGAAAAGAAGCGCAGGCTGTTTTGGAGGCCCTGCCGGCTGTGGAAAAAGTGGTCTTCATTTCACAACCTTTTAAGCTGGCCGGCCGGGAGCTGCAGCAGGAAAAAACCATTTTTAAAGTGGGGGATGTGGAGATCGGCGGTCCCAAAATTGTATTGATGGCCGGCCCCTGTGCAGTGGAGGATAAAGAGGTCTATCTGCAGGCCGCCTTGGAAGTGAAAAAAGGGGGTGCAGCGATTATCAGGGGGGGGGCCTTTAAACCCCGCACTTCCCCTTACAGCTTCCAGGGTCTGGAAGAAGAAGGTTTGAAAATTATGGCTGAAGCCAGGGAGCTGACCGGCCTGCCGATTATTACTGAGGTTATGGATCAGCATTCTGTAGAAACTGTAGCCCGTTATGCCGACATCCTTCAGGTGGGGACACGTAATATGCAAAATTTCAAGCTGCTGCAGGAACTGGGCCGCTTAGACAAACCGGTTTTGATTAAAAGGGGCATGTCGGCGACAATTGAAGAATGGTTGATGGCTGCCGAATATCTGCTAAGCAGCGGCAATTCGCGGGTGATCCTTTGTGAAAGGGGTATCCGCACCTTTGAAACTTATACCCGCAACACGCTGGATATTAGCGCTGTCCCTATTGCCAAAGAGCT
>JAAYRR010000106.1 GCA_012518675.1 Bacillota bacterium | reverse complement strand
CGCTTGACTGGGGGTCAAGAGGTCGCAGGTTCAAATCCTGTCGCTCCGACCAGTGAGAAACCTCGCAATCATCACGGTTTGCGGGGTTTTTTTATGCCATTTGGGCTCGATTAACCACAAATCACTTATAATTAAAATAGTCAGGGGGAGAAAAGTGACCAAAAAAACATCTGCGGAACAATGGGAGGCCATGCTAAAAAGGCATGAGGCCTGGCTCCAGAAGGAAAAACAGCGGTTAATCAAGGAATGTGGGTTATCAGAGGAGGAAGCTGAAATAATCATTGAAAGTCACCGCTAAGGAAAATGAACCCATTGAATATATTTACAATCCTCGTGGAGAGTGGAACCCTAAGGAAACAAACCAATGAACTGTTACTTGTTCAATTCCTGGATATTCCAAGCGCAGTTTCCCAATTCGTGATGAACGCTATTTCTGCTATTACTGGTAATTTCTAAATTAGGTCCCTGGCAGACTTGATAGGTTTTAGCCTTTTCCCTTGCCCCCCAAATAGGGTATAATTGGATTTGAAAAAGATGTTCGGTGTTCAATAATAAATTTCAACAATATATTACTAAGAAGGGGACGTGAAAATAACATTGCAAAAGTATGAAGAAAAAATAAAGGAATATATGGTGCAAAATAATGTTCAAGGTGAACACCTTACCTTTGAACAATCCTGTCATTCGGTAGAAGCTGCTGCCAAGGCAGTGGAGGCCACCCCGGAGGATTTAGTAAAAAACATTTGCCTGGTGGATGATGAAGGGCGTTTAATTATTGCCATCGTGAAAGGCGAAGACAGGGTCAGCACAAAAAGATTCGGGAAAGCGTTGGGCATTAATACACCTAAAATTGCCAATCCGGAGGAGGTTTTAGCTAAATCAGGCTATCCCGCGGGAGGCGTACCTTCCTTTGGTTTCAATGGGGTATTTCTGATCGATCCCAAGGTGTTGGAAAAAGACTATGTTTATACAGGGGGGGGGTCGACCAGTTCGCTCGTTAAAATATCTTCTGAAGAGCTGCAAAGGGTTAACCAAGGCCAGGTTGTCCGCATTAGGAAATAAGCATTGTCCCGTATTCCGGGCGGTAGTAACCGGCAATGTTTTTTCTTTGTTATTCTTAGGAAACATTCCAGAAAAATTATTTAGCCAATTTAAGCAAGGTACATATAATAAATACTGTTTTCACTGTATTAAGCGATTAGCTGCGTTTTACCTCTGTTTAGAGGGATGCGTTCCATTTATTAAAATAAATATCCCAAAATCATTGACTTTTTCACTTAATTTGTTACAATTTAATTTGACCTGAAACAAAATTTCAAAAAGGGGGTTTTGAAAATGCGCGCTTTAGGCCGCCATGTTCTGGCTGAATTTTATGGGTGTTCGCCGGAGGTATTAAATGATACGGTTCAGATTGAACAGTTGATGGTGAAAGCAGCCCTGGAAGCCGGAGCTGAAATTAGAGAAGTTGTCTTCCATGAGTTTTCCCCACAGGGGGTAAACGGCGTGGTGGTGATTTCCGAATCACATTTGGCCATTCATACCTGGCCCGAGTTCGGATATGCCGCGGTGGATGTTTTTACGTGCGGGACTACTGTTGATCCCTGGGTGTCTTGCCACTATCTAAAAAGGCAGTTTACTGCTGAACGGATGGCGGCCAAGGAAATAAAACGCGGCATTTTCGGCCTGAACGAAATAGAAACAGATTTTACCCAACAAAAATCTGCAGTTTAGTTTTAAATGTTTTCACGATTAGTACTACAGTAAGCTGCGGTTTCAAAAAGGAGGCTTTGCTTTGTCCCCTCTTACTGGGAAATGGTTTATTGAGTATACGCACCCCAGTCAGGCTCATATGTATGGAATTGAACGGTACGTCTATGATGGAAAAACGCCATTTCAAAGTATAGAGATTGTCGATACGGATTTCTTTGGCCGTTGTCTCATTTTGAATGGAAAAATTCAGTCAGCAGAATTTGATGAATATATTTACCATGAAACGCTGGTGCATCCGGCGATGGTTGCCCATCCTTTGCCGGAGGAAATTTTGGTTGTTGGTGGGGGGGAGGGGGCTGCTTTGAGGGAAATCCTCAAGCACCCCTCTGTAAAAAAACTGGTGATGGTCGATATAGACCAGGAGGTTGTCAAGCTATGCCAGGATCATTTACCTGCCTGGAGCAAGGGGGCTTTTGAAGATCCCCGGGTTAAAGTGCATTTTATGGACGCTCGAAAATATTTAGAGGAAAACAAAACCAAATGGGATGTTATCATCATCGATCTGACAGAACCGCTCGATCACGACAGCCCTTCTCACCTGTTGTTTACCAAGGAATTCTATAAAATGGTAGCACAAAGGGTAAAAGAAAAAGGCGGCATCGCCTTACAGGCCGACAACCTTAACCCCCGGCTGCTGCAGTACCATGGATCGCTCTATAACACATTGAAACTGGCGTTTAAACATGTTGATTCCTATGGCGCCTATATTCCGTCCTTTGATTCTAAATGGGGTTTTATTTATGCCTCACAGGATTATTGCGCTGCAGATTTGCAGCCGGCAACAATTGACAAGCGGTTAGAGGAAAGAGACATCCGTAATCTACTTTATTACGATGGCTTGACACACCTGAACATGTTTTCATTAACCAAAGACATACGGACGATGCGCTCCCAGGAAAAACGTATTATTGAGGATCACAACCCATTTTTTACCTACTAGCTGCTTAAAAGAGCTTCTTAACTTTTAATAGTGAAGAAGCTCTTTTTTTCGCCTGTTATACAGAAAATAAAACCAAAAGGGGATAGATAAACCATGCAAAAAACTTTTGTCATGCTAAAACCTGATGCCGTGCAAAGAAATTTAATTGGCGAGATCATCTGCCGGTTTGAAAAAAAGGGCTTAAAAGCGGTAGCTATTAAAATGTTGGAAATAAGCAGAGATATGGCTGAAAAACACTACGGTGAACACCGGGGCAAGCCATTTTTTGCAGAACTGGTTAATTTCATTACCTCCGGGCCGGTTGTGGCCATGATCTGGGAGGGGAAGGGAGCCATCCAGGTTGCCCGCCAAATGATGGGCAGTACAGATCCCCAGGAAGCCCTTCCGGGCACCATCCGGGGCGATTACGGCCTTTTCACCGGTAACAATATTGTTCATGGTTCAGATTCCCCTGAAAGTGCAGCCAGGGAAATTTCCCTTTTCTTTTCAGCGGAGGAAATAGTCAGCTATCAAAAAAGTAATGAACCCTGGATATATGGGGAAGGGGCAAATTAAAAAAGTGCCGGTTTTCAGCCGGCACTTTTTTACTGACCTACCATTTTCGTTTAAGTAGTCAACTACTGGCCGATTGCGTCGGCCACTGCTTCCATAATACCGTTTGAAGTCAGGGTTGCCCCGGTTACAACATCAACCTCTGTGCTTTGGGCAGCAATGATGTCTTTGGGAATCTGTTCCAAGGCAGGGCCGCCGACATCTTCGTCCTCTTCATGTTCGAGAACATCAATGGCGGTAATTTCATCGCCAACCATGGTTACTTCAACCCTGATTGACCCCCCTTTTCCTTCGCCTTCCCCTTGCAGCTTTTGTTCCAAGGCTGCAGTGGGAAGTTCTTCGGCATCAGAGTCCCCTGTTGGTTCGGTGGTTTCCTCTCCCAAGTCCGGATCACCTGCAGGCTCCTGTTCTGTTTCAGCACAGCCGGCAAAAAGGGTAACCAGAAGCATCAAGGCAACCGCCAAGACCAACCACTTGTGAAAACGCAAAATTGACACCCCCAATAAATATTATATTTGTCTATATTAAGATTAATTCGACAAGTATACATTAAAATCCTTCCATGTTGGGAAAATAATAGTAATTTTTATTATAAATCTATTATTAAATTACAACGTTTTTGTTTACCGCCGGTAGTTCCTTTTAGCAGGCCGGGGGTGTCAAAATTTTTATACAAATGCTGTGTGGCCGGCAGCATTCTTAAAAATAGTCCCTGTTTATCTGAGTTTTAAAGGGCGTTAGTTTACCTTTTTGATGATGCTGTTAAAACAATGGTTGGCATTTTTTTTATCCCCCAGATACTCATAGAGAATCCCCATTTCAAATAATATTTTTGTTTCTTCAGGATTAAGGGAAAGGGCTTTTTTAAAGCTTTCCAGGGCCTTTATATATTCACTTTCCTGGGCATAGGCGCGACCTAAATTATAGCATATTTCCCAGTCGTGGGGCATAGCTGCCTGCGCCTTCTTAAAAGCCCCAACAGAATCCCGATAGCGACCCAGGTTAAAATAAATGGCCCCAATGTTAAAATAACCGATAAAAAATTGGGGATCTTCCTCAACAGATAAAATAAATTCGTTTAGAGCCGCCGTATATTTTCTTTCAGCAGCATAGATATTGCCAATAGCATTGTACACAAAGGAAATTAACTGTGGATCCCGGGCCAGAGCTTTTACCAGCCGCAGTTTACTCAGGGCCTGATTATATAACCCTTGCTGGCTATAGGCCAAACCCAAACAAAAATGGCCAAAAATAAAATTTGGTTCCAGTTCGATAACCTTTTCAAATTCAGTAATGGCTTCTTTCAACATGGCCAGATCCCAAAAGCCAAGCCCTTTGCGGAAGGAATCCATACCTTGTTCACTTTCAAGTTTTAACAAAGAATGTTTTTCAGCAACAATATCCTTGGAAATCAACGGTTCAGGATCATTTTCGTTTTCCAACTGCAAATCCTGAAATTCTACATCCTGTAAAAAACCATCTGGCAAAGCATCCGGCAGGGTAAAACCGTAGTCTTGCTGCAACTTATTAACCTTTTCTTCAAAATGAAGCCAGTATTTTACACACTGGTCCATAACATTCCGCAGTTCCAATAACCTGTAACGCAATCTTTCTTTCTCCTGTTGATCAGGGTTTTCCTTTAGGCCCTTCTCGATCTCCTGCATGGAATTAAAAATTGATGCAAAACTTTGGGAGAACATAATTTACCCCCTTGAGATGATGTAAAATTATTGAATTTATTTTTTTGCTCTCTCCGCTTGTTATTCTCTTTGGCTTATTATTTATACATTTCTATGATTAAAATTTTTAAGCCTAAGTGTTGACGATCCGTCAAAAATAGGTTATACTGTCTATTGTGCTGTTGCATTGCTTGGAATACCTATGCCGACGTAGCTCAACAGGCTAGAGCAGCTGATTTGTAATCAGCAGGTTGCGGGTTCGAGTCCCATCGTCGGCTCCAGCAAACATGGAATGGAGAGGTACCCAAGTTCGGCCAAAGGGGGCAGACTGTAAATCTGCTGGCTTTCGCCTTCACTGGTTCAAATCCAGTCCTCTCCACCATTATATTTTAAAGGATAGATCTTTGCTCCCTTTAATT
>JAAYRR010000004.1 GCA_012518675.1 Bacillota bacterium | reverse complement strand
TCCCCATTTAAGATACGAAATGTTTATTTTGATCTGAAAGGTATTGAAAGGATATAAACCAGGCAAACCTTAAAAAGGAGAATGCAGGGTAGGGGGTAAGGTGCAAATAACAATTTTAGGTATAATGACAACGCTACAGTTGGAATATTAATACTTATTGCTGGTGCAAAAACAAAAAGGGAATGGCTAATAGTTTTATCTGCTATTCCTGTAATAGTTGCTTGGGGAGGAAAATGTGCGGCTTGTGTGGATCTATCTTGAAATCATTAGTATACTGGCTGTTGCCCTAACGGTTTATGATAAACGAACTGCACGGTTCGGGGGACAGCGTGTAAGAGAAAAGACATTGCTGTTGGCAGCGATTGGGGGCGGCGCCATAGCAATGGGATTAACAATGCTCCTCATACGACATAAAACAAGGAAGCCAAAGTTTGCAATTGGTATTCCGCTCATAATAATTCTTCAGCTATTTTTTCTTGTGTTTGGACTTGATCAAAGCCTTGCGGTCAACCATTTCACCGTTGAGTCCGATAAAATTGACGACAAGGTGAAACTCATGCTAATAGCTGATCTCCACGCCTGTGATTATGGCAACATGCAGGAAAGGCTGTTAAACAAGATCTGTAATGAAAATCCCGACGTTGTTCTGTTATGTGGTGACATTTTTGACGACGAACTTTCTACAGACAACACCATAGAATTTTTGCAGGGTATTGCAGGTAAATACCCGTGCTATTTCGTTTTCGGCAACCACGAATTCTGGAGCGGTAAAATTGATGAACTGGAAAGGATTTTCAGGACATATGGTGTGAAGGGCTTGAGGGGAACTTCTGATATCATTGGGGTCAGGGGCGATGTAATAAGTATAAGTGGGATTGACGACCCCGACACCGATAAATATGATACCAACTCACCGCCCTACGCCGATCAATTACGCAACCTGGATAGATCTATCGATCGCGATGTTTTTACACTACTGATGTCCCACAGACCAGAACGTATGGGGGATTTTCTACCATTGGATTTTGATCTTGTTGTTGCCGGCCATGCCCACGGTGGGCAATGGCGTATCCCATTTTTTATCGAAAATGGTTTGTTGGCGCCTAATCAAGGGTTTTTCCCCCGGTACACCAATGGTGAATATTGCTGGGATGAAACGGTGTTGATTGTCAGCCGGGGACTAGCGCGGGAATCGACAGCTGTGCCAAGGTTGTTCAATAGGCCGGAAATTGTAGTGATCACCGTACAGGGAAAATAAACAGGAGAAAAATACTTCTACCATGATGGATGAAGGCATACAACAATTAATAAACTAAATGAAGTAATGCAAAGCTATGTATGCGGGGGTATTAATATCGGGTTGTATGTTGAAGATTTTCCGAAGTAATCCAAATTTGCTTTTGGATTTAAATTTGATAAACTTTACGGAACCAAAAACATTTTCACTATAAATCTTCGAAAATGAACGCTAATCACTTCCCCACCATACTGTGACATATCACATTATTTTTAAGGTGCAGGCTGGAGAAATTCCCCATGTAACCGGTATTTATGGTTGAGGGGGATGCTGATGGCCCGTTCCCTGGTTTTCCTGACATTTTTCTATGTCCTGGGGCGTTATCATTTCTGCCGTAAAACCCCCGGATTTAGCTATGGGGATATAAGGCAGGTTTTTTTGCTTTTAATATTATTGGGAACATGGATATAGAGTTTTAATCAATGCTTAACAGTGGAGCGAACAACTGCCCAGGAGGTGGTGAGGATGGATATAGTACAAGAAAGACTAAACAAGGTTCTTAAGAAATTGTCGGACGGGGATAAAGAGCAAGTAATGGAATTTGCAGAGTTCATTTACCAAAAGAGGAAGCAGGAATGAAAAAAAGCCCTGGAAAATGTGCCTGAAGAGGATGAAGAGCTTAGCCCCGGGGAAATTAAAGCACTCCAGGATGCAAAGAAAGAAATTAGATGATGCTGCCGATCAGGAGATAATTGCTAAAATTGACGGTGCGGTGCACCTGGGCAACTTTTTTATTTTCAGAAAGGATTCAAATGGAAATTATAAGTTAATAACGGAACAAGGATGGAAAGTGGAAAAATGGGATTTTGACAATCCTTTAGAGGTTGGCGGCAACAAGCTGTTTAAACTGGTCACGCGCACAGGGGGTACTGGGCTGGATGTTGTTAACGTTCATCTTGCTTACATAAAAGAAAATAAGTTTGTAGAAGCCTGGCAAGGCACTTTATTGGAGCGATCGGCAATGTTGCCTGGCTCCCAATATAAAAAGGTCGGCAGTTATCAGTTTGATGCCGAAGATGAACGGCTTTATGCCTGGGAAACCGCCTGTCAGTTGGAACAGGATGGGTTGACCCCGCAAGGGAACCCCACAACGACAACAAATGTTTATCTATTTGACGGGGAAAAATTTATACCAGAAGTAACAATAGGTTTCCATAGCTATACCGGCGGAAACAGCCTGATATAGTTCGAAAGAAGCCGGAACGGGAAAATTAACTTTTAAAAACCCTAAAATTTAATGGATAATAAAGTGATCAGAAAATAAAACAAGGGTGTACCTGCTGCTTAGTGTTCTGTACCTTTGTTAATCCAGGGAGCCAGATCCCCGTTGATGACAAAGGTGGTCCGGTCAAGATCCTTGTATTTCTGGTTTAAGCGCAGCCAGGTTTTTTCCCAGATGTCTTCCTCGCTGGCTGCAATGGTTGTTACGTAGGTAGAACTTTTTAACCGGTAGTCGGCCCTGTGGCCTAGACCCTGGCGTTTTTCCCATCCCTCGTGTACTACAGCAAGGTGGGTTTCACTTTTTCTTTGGGATCTACGCCCTTTTTGTTATAATCCTGTCCAGAATCCATCAGCCTCAATGAATGGGGTGTCTACATGCTTTTTAGGGGTGGTTCCCCAATCGATGTTTTCTAGTGAATCTGAGGCCTGAAGCAGAATCTGGCGGATCGTTTCATGGCTTAATACCTCGAACGATAAAATCATACGCTATGTCCGGCCGACCAATAATGTCAAATCAGGGCACATCACTGAATTAGCACAGAACACCCCGTTTCAAGCCTGACAAGGGAACCACGTGAAGAGGAAAGTCTGCTAAATGAAAAAAATACTGAGCCTTATTATTTTCATTATAAAAATCATTGATTATCTACTATATTTAGCATATAATACAATCAGAAAATGCGAATTTCTGAAAGGATGAGAGATATGCTAGTAGAAATGCGTGGGAGATCACAGATTACGATCCCTGCGGAGATAGTAAAAAATCTTGGTATTAAAGAAGGAGATCAGTTTGATGTTGTTGAAAAAGATGGGGGTATTTTTCTTTGCCCTGTTGTTGTTTATCCTAAAAAAGAAATGATCCGCATCGCGAAGCTTATCAAAGAAACAGATGCCGAATATAAAAATGGTGAATTGAAAGCCTATGATGATGTTGACAAAATGTTTAAAGAGATGGGTATTAATCTAGATGAAATTTAAAATTGTTGCCACCAAAATTTTTGAAAAGAGTTTGAAAAAGCTAACGCTTACAGAACAAATGCAGGTGGCAACAAAGCTTAAGATACTTCAAATTAATCCACACCATCCCTCTTTGCGTACCAAGAAGGTTAAGGGGTTCAAAATGCTTTTTGAATGTAGCGTCAATATGGATATAAGAATACTGTGGCGATATGAAGGGCTAGAAATCATTATTACCTTGGATATTGGGCATCATTCCATTCTAGATAGACTATAGTAAAACTACGATCTTTTAACTTGGTATAAAAATTTGGGGGATTCGAACAAGGGGACGGTTAATATTGAAAAGATTACAAAAATGGGATATGGGTTTAAATACTATAATTCCCTGGTGCACACATTGTTGTACAATTTTCCCTGTCATCCGGTGAAACCGCCCAGTTACTTTTATCGCAACCGGCCGTGCAGGGCGAGCAGGGCATCTGGTGCGTAGAACGCTGGACGGCCTACAATCCCCAGCAAGATTATACCTATTGCGAGGTAACAGAACAAACGCAGTACTTTATTATTAACTGGGAGGTGGGGGCTGTGCATAAGCAGGTCAATAAAGAAGAATTTATCCGGCATCTGGAGCAATACAAGAAGGATTATGATTTTACACCGCCGTTCAGGGTTGTCACCAAAGGCGGCTTTGTGCAAAGTATCAAAAAACAATATGTGCCCTGAGCGTTTGATATACGGCCAAAACTAACAAGGTTTATCCTTCCCAATCAAAGGAATTTTTCCCCGTGGCATACCGTCTGTTTATTTAAAAGGGGGAAACAGACTATTGTTGTGGCAGGTTGTATT
>JAAYRR010000015.1 GCA_012518675.1 Bacillota bacterium | reverse complement strand
CATAAAGCCGGGGCTAAACTGGTTAATTGCCAGGTTGACTGCAAAAGCAGCAACAGTCAGGCTGACGATCCCCGCAAATAAATGGGTCTGTCTAAACAAAATTAGGTCCCTGATCGCCCCCATGGTGCAAAACCGGCTTTTCTGGGCCAGAAAACCGATCACCAAACCTATAAGAAGGGATACCAGCAAAGACGCATGCAGAGAACCCGGGCCTTCTATACTATAAAAAAGAATACCACTTTGCGGTTCTCCCGCAATTTTTGGATTAAGAAGCATCAGGACCAGAAAACCAGCCATTATCAGGGGGAAAATCCACCCTGCAGATGTGTATGTTTTGTGAGCAGCACCCAAATTATAGCCACCTTTAAGGAACATGGTTCCCACCCAGATACCGGCTGCAAGACCCAGCAAACCCAGGATGGCGTTCCAGTCACCACCAGCCAGGCGCAACAGAGCCCGCCACGGGCAGCCCAGGAATAAAAGGGCGCCGATCATGGCAAATACCCCCAAAATAAACCGGACCAGCGGTGCTGATCCCAACCGGGGCCGGAATTCCTTGAACAAATATGCCGCCGCAAACGAACCCAACACAAAACCAATTATTTCCGGGCGCATGTACTGCACTACCGGCGCCCGATGCAACCCCAGCGCACCTGTAATATCACGCACAAAGCAAGCTACGCAGATACCCATATTCGCCGGGTTGCCCCAAAACTGCAACAATGACGCCAAAATACCGATTGCCAGACCAACTACAATAATCCCCCATTTGGTTGCCAATGTGTTTTTCATCAGTCAACTACCACCACCTGTGTATAATTTGATAATTTTAAAGCTTTGTCTTTTATCAGTATAGTGTTCTTAATTGCAGGGGGGAAATAGTTTATCCTGATGGGTACACAGGCATTTATCGGTGTTTTCGATAACAGCAGAAAAGCACACAGTGGCAGGTCATTCCGCCGTCAAAACATAGCAGCCTGCACCTAGTTACTGCAGGCCCCTTGCAATTTCCCGGATAGCCTGCAGGGCATAATCGATCTCTTCTTCCCGGTTAAAGTAGCTGAGGCTAAAGCGGACTGTTCCCTGCGGAAAGGTACCTATAGTGCGGTGGGCGTTAGGCGCGCAGTGCAGCCCTGTACGGCACATAATGCCATAATAGTGTTCTAGAAGATGGCCCATTTCACCGCAATCAAGGCCCTTTAAAATAAAAGAAACCACCGCTGTAGAGGGATAGTTCCCCGGGGGCCTGAAAACCTGCACCTGTTTTATTTCCCGCAACCCGGCCACCAATTTTTGGACCAGCCCTTGTTCATGCCGGGCCATGGCGGGGATGCCAGTTTCCTGGATAAATTTTAGCCCGGCATTGAGCCCGGCCAAGCCCGGGGCATTCATAGTGCCGGCTTCCAAATAATCAGGCATCATTTCCGGCTGGCGGTCTTCCTCTGATCTGCTGCCGGTTCCTCCCTCACGCCAGGGCCGGAGCCTTACCCCCGGCCTGACATAGAGCATTCCCACACCGGGCGGGCCCAGTAACCCCTTATGCCCGGTAAAGGCTGCCAAATGTGGTTTTATGTCCTGCAGATCAATTTCTACAGAACCTGCAGTCTGCGCGGCATCAATTAAAAAATAGACCCCTTTTTCCCGGGCCAGCCTGCTGATCTCCTTAACGGGTGTTACCCTGCCCAAAACGTTGGAGGCATGGGTGCAAACGATCAGCTTTGTTTGGGGATTAACTGCGTTGGCAATTTCCTGAACATTCAAAAAACCGGTGGGATCACTGTCCACCATGGTCGCGGTGACCTGCCTGTGGTGGCAAAGAGAATGCAGCGGCCTGTTTACAGAATTATGTTCCAAGGAGGTATAAACAACATGATCGCCCGGCTCCAAAATGCCCTTTAGGGCCATATTTAAAGCATCTGTAGCGTTGAGTGTAAAAATAATTTCTTCAGGCCGGGCAGCGCCTAGGAAGGCGGCTGCTCTCTCCCGTGTTTCAAAAACCTGCCGTTCAACCTGAATGGCTTGTGTATAACTGGAACGGCCGGGGCTGGCCCCGCTCCCGCGCAGGTAGATTTCAGCAGCTTTGTAAACGCCTTCCGGTTTGGGCCAGGAGGTTGCAGCATTGTCAAAATAGACTGTTTTTTTTACCATCGCTCTTCTTATTCTCCCCTTTTTTCTCTCCCTCTTAAAAAAGACAGCAGACCTGCAGAAACTTTTTCTTCCAGGGTATAAAACCCCTCCACAATAACGGCTTCACTTTCCAAACAAGCCTTGATACCTTCGGCCTCCCCGGGGGTGCAACACAGGGCCACCCCACAACTGGAGCTTATTTCCCGGGGAACAGGCACCACCTTGAATTCTTTTTTGGTTTTAAGCAAAACTTTTTCGGCGCGAATTGCCTGATGGGTTGTCGGAAAGGTGAAATAACATTTCTGAACCATAAAGTACACCTCACAATAAAAAAATCAAGGCGATCTGTTTAATGTATCATATGGCAATTTCATTATAACAGCTACCTTGATGACTGGAAATAGATATACTTTATAACAGAAGCTTCAACTATAGAAGTGATCAATAGCAGAGAATTTTAGTCTTAACTGAAATTTTTTAAACTAGGATTTTAGCCGGTTTTTAAACCTGTTAAAAATTAGACGGAACAGCTGTCCCAAAACAAATATAAAAATCAAAAAAAACCGCACCCCGGTAAGAATACTTTTCCCTACCAAAGTTAAATTTTTAACACCGCCCTGCCAAATTACCTCCCCACGCTCCCGGTATTGCGACAAGCGTTCCTTAAAGCGTTTCCAGGCTGCAGGATTGTTTAAAAAATAAAAACCGGTCAGCACTGCTGCAACAGTGAACACAATAAGCCCTATAGTCCAGCCAACTGTGCCCGTTTGTTTTTCTGTCCGGGAGGACAATTCACCTTCATCTGTCACACCGGCAAAATCCCCATAAAAATATTGACTGACAACATCAGCAAAATAACAGATTCCCTGCTGGGCGGCTTCTTTGCTGTTAAGATGGGAACCTACCTCCAGCAAAAGGTTTAAAGGTGTCAGATCCTGGTTAAAATCTCCCCAACCCAGCAAAACTCCCTTGATCAACCCCGGATGCATTTCATCCGCCAAGGCTTTTAAATCATAAGCAAAGCCTTGGTTCACGGCAAAGGAAGGATTTTCCCGCCCGACAACAAACTGAATCATCGTCACCCAATCATCGTCTAACTTGGCAGCATATGTTTCCGGAGGCGCAGCATCCCGGTGTATATCAAAAATTGCATCGGGATCTTTTTCCAAAAGTTCTACTGCCGTGCCCCGGGCCCGCAAGTAGGCATCCCGATCATGAGGTAAATGTAAATCTTCGGAATAGACAACATGAATGTTTTTTTCCTCCAAAGCTTCTTTGAAGGTTTCCCCCACAGCGTGAATGCCCCCCCGGCCATAAACGCTTTCTGTCCCGTCGCTGGGCACATAACATTCATCATTGTGTGTATGGTAAAGGGCGATAATCCGCCGCGGTTTACCGGGGTTTTCTTCAGTTGCCGTGTTTTGTAAAAACTGCCCGGCAAAATTTGTATCTGTTACGGCCTCTTTTAACCGCAATTCACCATCGGTGCCCAAACCTTTCAATAACGGTTTTTTTAATTTTTCCGTACGGGTATAGCAGGCGTGAGCGACATAGCCTTTAACCCTTTTCACAGTGAAAAGGCGGTTTTCACTGTCAAGGTATTGATCGCCTTGCCGCAAGCGGTGCCCGGTAAGCGTAATCACATTTCCTTCTTCGTCAACCAGCCGAAAGTACTTGCCGGCCGCAATTTCCTCCTTTTCCAGCTCTGTCAGCAAGGACGCGGGACCCTTTCCCCGGGTTCTTAGGCTGCCCGGGATCGGAACCAACATTTTTTCTGCAGCCTGAACCAAAGGGGAAAAGCGCACTGCTGTGCCGGCAGCAGTCCCTTCTTCAGGTAAAAAGATCCCCATGCTGCCTACAAAAAAAGAAAAAATTAAAGGGGAAAAAAGTGTTAATAACAACAAACGCCTGTCAATCATCCAACCCCTACCCCTGTGTATAATATATTAAACTTATTCAACCCTACGGCGATGCAGTCTTTCCCGTATTTCACCGACCAGCTCTGCCAGTAATACAGCCAACACGCCGGCCAAAAGGGCAGCCCCCCAAACTCCCCCGCCGCCTAAGGTAAAAGTGTGGGCACGCAAGCCGCGTTGCAGGTTTTCACCCCAGGCCCACAGTTCAACAGACAGCACGCCCAAAAAAGCACCAATGAAAGAAGCACGCCGTGACCGGCCCAGCAGGTAAGCTACAAATGCGGCCAGCAAAGGGGGCAAAAAAAGTGGATCCAGGTCAAAATGACCGACCCCGGGGGTACCCGGTAAAAGGAAAGCTGCAGTCCGGACAAGCAACCCGGTTACCCCCGCAGCCAACAGGGCCCGGTACTTTTCATTTGGTGCATCAGCCGTAACCAACAGATAAATAACAAGGGCCAGGGGGATAAACACGCCGCCTATATTTACCTTCAGGCCCCCGGCGAAGGTTACCGGTGGTAAAAGCCCCCCGGCGAGCATAGCAAAAAGCAACAGCAGCGCCTGTTTTCCAGTCAGCCGCATGCGTTCCAAAACCCGTTCCAGCGCCCCCAGATAAAGCAGGGCCAGCAGAAGGGCAAGCAGACCAAAAGCCGTAATGTTGAACATATCTGCATCCTTTTACACAAAAAATAAGGAGAAGTGATACCTTAGTATCCCCTTCTCCTTAAAATTTAAAAGTCTTTTTTACAGCTGTTCCCTAAATTGTTCCCTAAATCCTGATTTCACTGTCGTAGGGGGTAATCTCTACAGCCTTAACAGACAGGATATGTTCCACCCCTGCCAGCTCACTTAAAACCTTTTCAGAAACATGGTTGTCCACCTGCAAAACCATCACAGCCTCTCCCCCCACCTCCTGACGCCCCACCTGCATGCCGGCAATATTGATGCCGTTGCTGCCTAAAATTGTCCCCACCTTGCCGATTACACCTGGTTTGTCAGCATACTTGCTAACCAGCATATATTGTGAAGGGACCACTTCGATGCGGTAGTCGCCAATCTGCACAATACGAATATCATTTTGCCCAAAGATTGTTCCGGCAACAGTAAAAGTTTGTTTACCGGCTGTAACTTTGACAGACACCAAATTATTAAAAACAGAGCTGCCCTTGCTGGTGTTTTCCTTAATCCGGATACCCCTTTGCCTGGCAATCAGCGGTGCATTTACAAAGTTAATGTTGCTTTTTAACATTACCCTTAAAAAGCCAATTAATAACGCTGTCGTGAGCGGGGCTACAGGATATTCTGCAACACTGCCACTATAGGTGATCTCCACCGCTTCCACCCTGCCGTTAAAAACTTGCATGTAAAAACTGCCCAAAATTTTCATTAAGGGGACAAAAGCTTCAATTTCATTCAAAAGTTCGGGGGGCAGCACCGGTGCATTCACAGCCATGTGCAGGGGCTCGCCCTTCAAGGCATGAATCATCTCTTCCGCCACCTGCACGGCCACATTAACCTGTGCTTCCTGTGTAGAAGCCCCCAAATGGGGGGTACTGATGACCTGTTCAAGCTGTAAAAGAGGATTATTATTGCCGGGTGGCTCTTCTTCAAACACATCCAATGCTGCACCAGCCACCTTACCGGCAACAATAGCCTCGTAAAGAGCCTTTTCATTTATCAGCCCGCCGCGCGCACAGTTAATAATGCGTACGCCGTCTTTCATGCTGGCCAGTTCTTCCGCCCCAATCATATATTGGGTAGCAGATGTTTTGGGAATATGCAGGGTAATGAAATCGGCCTGTGTAAAAATTTCATCCGGGCTCTTGGCAACAACCCCCATTTTTTCAGCCTGCTCTGCTGAAATATAAGGATCATAGGCTAAAATTTTCATCCCAAAAGAACGTGCCCTTTGGGCCACCTCGCTGCCAATACGCCCCAGCCCGATAATCCCCAAGCATTTTTTGTAGAGTTCCAGGCCTACAAATTTACTCCGCTGCCATTGACCGGCCTTCAAAGAACTGGAAGCCGGCTGAATATTGCGTGCCAGGGCCAACATCAAGGCCATGGTATGTTCTGCGGCAGAAATAGTGTTACCGTCCGGGGCGTTGAGGACCAGGACACCCTGTTCCGTCGCTTTTCCCACATCAATATTATCAACCCCGACCCCGGCCCTGCCAATAACCTTCAGTTTTTTTCCGGCACTGATTACATCAGCGGTCACCTTTGTGCCACTGCGAACCAACAGGGCATCGTAATCACTGATGATCTCCACTATTTCCTGCGGCGAAAGATCCTTTTTTATATCAACCTGGGCAATACTTTGAAGCAACTGAATACCTTTTTCCGAGACAGGATCACTAACCAAAACCTTATATTGTTTGGCGCCCTCCATGATCATTTAACCTCCCACAGCAATGTCTCTGTGAAACTTTTACCACTTAAATATAGCACAACTTTGGTTAACAGGCAATCAAACCTTAGCCCTGCTGCAAAAATAAAAACGGGCCCACCTGCGGCTCTAACCACGGTTTCCCCGTTCTAGGTATACCACTCGCCCTTCTAAAAGTTTTTCCGTAAAATATTAAAAGTCAATAAGACCCAAACTAATCCTTAAAGCCTCATTTACTTTGGCCATCACCTGTTCATCTATTTCTGTAATCTTTTGCTGTAATCTTTGTTTGTCAATCGTGCGTATCTGCTCTAAAAGAACAACCGAATCTTTTTCCAACCCGTGTTCTGTTGCAGAAAGCTCTACATGTGTAGGCAGCTTGGCCTTTTCGATATGTGAGGTAATCGCCGCCACAATAACCGTCGGGCTGTATTTATTACCCACGTTGTTCTGAATGATCAAAACCGGCCTGAAACCTCCCTGTTCAGAACCGACCACGGGGCTAAGATCGGCATAAAAAATAAAACCGCGCTTCGCATCCACCTTATTCACTCTCCGTTATCATTTCCCTGGCAAGCCGATCCGCCTCATTTTCAGCTGGTAACGCCTCGTTGGCCAGAGTCAAATTCAACCGCGCCATTTCGATATAGCCTTCCTGCATACGTTCCCTTATCTGCTTTTTTTTGCGTTCCAGCAGATAAAGTTTCATCGCTTCGCGAATAAACTCACTGCGTGTCTTTTTTTCCATCTGGACAACACCATCAACCTCCAGTAATAAGCTGTGCGGCAAACTAATCATAATACGTTTTGTCCTTGCCAAGGAAAGCACCCCCTGAATAAAATGGATAGATATCGGCCCCGTAGTATACTTATTATTCGATTTCTTTACTTTTTCATACATTTATATATATATTTCAATACACCGCTTAAATTAAAAAATTTTTATGTCCTTTACCGTCCCTGCTGCGCAGTAAACCCGGGGAACCTTTTTGCTGGTGTTGCAAAGGATTTCATAGCTAATCGTCCCCAGCATCCGGGCCAGTTCATCAGCACCAATTTCTGCACAGCCCTGACTGCCAAAGGCGACCACCTCATCACCCTCCTTGGCAAAAAGCGTTTCCCCCACATCCAACATCGTATAATCCATACAAACCCGGCCGGCAACAGGTGCCCTTTTCCCCCGCACCAGCATGGCCCCCCGGTTGGACAAAAGCCTGCTATAACCGTCGGCATAACCCAAAGCCACTGTGGCAATTGTCGTTTTTTTCGGGGTGGTATAAATCCCCCCGTAGCTGATAGACGTCCCGGCAGGCACCTCTTTTAAAAAAACGATTCTGCTTTTCAAAGACATCACCGGCAAAAGTTTGGGCCTTTCCCTTCGCAGGTTCGGCGCCGGATCATAACCATAAAGGCCAATCCCGACCCTAACCAGATCGAAGTGGGCCTGGGGAAATTTTAACGCTGCCGCACTGTTGGCGGCATGTTTCAGGGGTATGGAAAGCCCTTTTTCCCGGCAGGCCTGCAAAACATTTTCAAAAACGCTTAACTGGCGAAGGGTAAAGTCCGGGTTTGTTGCATCGGCTTTGGCAAAGTGGGTGTAAACACCCTCCAACGTGATCCCGGGCAAGGAAGCAACTTTTTCCAGAAAAAGCAGGGCCTCTCGCGGGTTGTGCAAACCCAGCCGGCCCATACCCGTGTCAAGCTTGACATGCACAGCAGCTTTTCTGCCCAGCTTCCGGGTCAGTTGCGAAAAAAGAACGGCAGTTTCCCAGTTTAAAACGGTCGGCGTCAGCTGCATTTCCAACAAGGAAGAACTTTGACGGGGATCTGTATAGCCCAAAACAAGAATCGGCGCTGAAACACCTTTTTTCCGCAGGCTTTTACCTTCCTCCAAGGAGGCCACGCCCAACATGGTCGCACCTTCCCGCAGGGCCACCTTAGCTGTTTCATAAGATCCATGACCGTAAGCGTCTGCCTTGACCACCGCCAACAGTTGAACGTTTGCCGGCAAAAACCGCCGCAGCTCCCTGACATTAGCCGCCAGTTTGGAAAGATCTATTTCTGCCCAGGTTGGCCTGCCCAAGTATCGTGAGATATCCATCGCCTAATTTTCACCCAACTTTTTTGGTCTGTCTGGCGGGCATTAGTGTAAATACAGGCCGATCATTATTAATTTTTATTCCACAGCGCCGGTCTTTATTCCTTTTAAAAAAAAGGATTTTCAGCATACTTTTATTTCCAACTGAACTATGCCGGGGTTTAACGTTCTTCCCGGCAGACATAATTAGCGACTACCGGGAATAAATACCGGGGAAACACCGAAAAATAAGACCGGGCCGCCGGCCCTGTTAAAACGGCAGCTGCAGCAGTAAAAATATTTAACTTTCGATCACCCGCAAAACATTGTCAATCCTTTTAATCGCCGGTGTTTTTTGAATCCGGTTTAAAGCCAAATTAAAACTTTTTTCTTCCACGACATGGGTCACCAAAACAATTTCAGCAGTGCCAGCAACATTACGTTTTTGTAAAATCTGATCCAGGCTCACGTTTTCCTTACCGAAAGCAGTAGCCAGGGATGCAAAAACACCGGGTTCGTCCTGCGCCTGCAAACGCAGGTAAAAGGCTGAAGAAAGGCTTTCCACAGGTACAACATTTTTCTGTTCAAAGTCGGCTTCCATAATACCGTTTTCCACACGGTGGTTAATATTGCGTACCACAGCAATCAAGTCGGCGGCAACCGCACTGGCCGTAGGCAAAGCACCGGCCCCCGGCCCGTAAAACATAACTTCGCCCACAGCATTGCCCTCCACAAAAAGGGCGTTGTTTTCATAAAATACAGAAGCCAGGGGATGTGTTAAAGGGAGCAGGGCCGGGTAAACCCGTAAGGCCAGCCCCCGCTCTGCAAATTCTTCACCGACAGCCAAAAGCTTTACTGTAAAACCGAGTTCCCGGGCATAGAGAATATCCCTTTTATTAATACCACCGATCCCCTGGATAAAAATATCCTCATAGCGCACCCGGCTGCTGAAGGCCAGTCCTGCCAAGATGCACAGCTTATAGGCGGCGTCCCGGCCTTCCAGATCATTACCGGGATCCTGCTCGGCAAACCCTTTGGCTTGCGCTTCAGCCAGGGCGGCTTCAAATTCCATACCTTCCAGGCTCATTTTAGTCAGGATATAATTGGTTGTACCATTGATAATACCCATAATCCGGGCAATTTTATTGGCCCCAAGGCAATATTTTAAGGGGCGGATCAAGGGAATCCCCCCGCCCACACTGGCTTCATAATAAATATTTAAACCTTTTTCCCGGGCCAACTGCAGCAGTCCTGTCCCAGCCGTAGCCAGCAGATCCTTGTTGGCGGTAACCACAAACTTTTTATGCTGCAAGGCTTCTTCAACATAGGTGCGTGCTTCCTCCACCCCCCCAATCAGCTCAACAACCACATCTATTTCAGGATCATGCAGGATTTCCCGGGGGTTTACCGTCAGTAGCCCGGCATCCACCTCCGTTGTTCTTTTTTTTCCCGGATCCCTGACCAGTATTTTTTTTATTTCAATTTGGGCCCCTGCACGGCGGTTAATCTGGGCACCGTTCATCTGCAGCAGCCTGTAAACCCCCGCGCCAACTGTCCCCAGCCCTAACAAACCGACTTTAATTGTTTTTTTTACCATTGGAAAATAACCTCCACCAAAACCATAGTTCTATCCTCACCTTCAGGCTTTAGGATCATTATTCTCTGCATTAATTTATTATCCTGCATTTCATTATTATTTCCCCGATATTATATAAAATATTTGGCTGTCCCACCAAGTCTAAAATGCTTGTACAGGGCCGCAACACAAAAAAAGCCCGGTCCGGCCGGGGGCTGCACGCACTGTAAGCCAGGCCGCGGAAACAGCTAAGAAACAGCCCCGGCGGGATCAGTTTTCAAAAAACAAACACCATGACACCGCTGCGCCCGGATACTGTTGCCTGTCCCATTTAAAAATAGCGGGCAAGCAAAAACTTGCCCGCAGAACAGTCATTTTTTAATCTTCAACCGGCTGCCGGGGGGTGTTTTTTGAACATACCACCTAACAGTTTTTGGCAGAGCCACCTCTAAAACACTTTGGGGCTGCCAACCCAACTCCAACCGGATACAGTTATCCTCCAGGACACAACGCCGGTTCTGACCAGGGCAGCCCGCTGTAAGATTGAGCAACGCAGAAGATTTACCCAAAATGTGCAGAATCGAACCGGCCAGTTCCAGGTCAGTTTTTTCCTCCCTGGCGCTGATGTTATATACCCTTCCCCGGCGGCCCTTGAAAAGAATTAGCTCCAAGGCCCGGCAGTGGTCCTCAACAAAAAGCCAATCCCGTGTTTGCCGGCCATTACCGGAAAGGGTCACCGGTTGCTCCCGTAGGGCATGGTAGATTACCCCCGGAACAAACTCCTCCCGTTGCTGAAAAAAGCCATAGTTATTAACCGTACGTGCAATATTAGTATTGAGCCCGTATGTCCGGTTGTAGGACCGTACCAAACAATCCGCCGCCGCCTTACCGGCTGCATCAGGATTATCGGGTGCCAAAGGGGACAATTCAGTAAAACCATCACTAGAACCGGAAGAACCATAGACCCCGGCTGTGGATACCTGTAAAAATTTCTTAATTTTAAATTCCCGGGCTGCTTCCAAAAGGTTAAAACAGCCTGTTACATTGGTAGCAATAAAATCATTAAGGGAATCAATATTTTTGTCAACATATTTTTCAGCCGCAAAATTGACTACAGCCTCCACCCCTTCCCGCATAATACGGGTGACTGTTTCATAACTACCGATGTCCCCCAGCACAAAAAAATAGTTCTGACGCTTGCTTACCTCTTTCAAATTCCCCAAGTCGGCAGCGCCGGTCAACTTATCTAAATTAATAAAGACAGTTTTAGGGTGGCGGGGAACCATGTACAATAAAAAATTTGTACCGATAAACCCGCCCCCGCCCGTCACCAAAACTTTTTTATAAAACACCGGCTTCTTCACCCCGATTATTTATACAACATGGTCTGGCAAACTGCCAGGCTGGGATTATTCCCCGGCACGCCTTCAGCCCATGTTGCCTCTTTTTTTGATCTCTGCCAACAGTTCATTGTACTTTTCAGGACTTAAATTTAAAGCAGGCTGGAATAGATTGTAAACGGTACCTTTTGGGGACCGCTGCAAACGTTCCTGCCGAAAAGTTCTTGCATGATTTTCCAAAAGCTTCTTTCTAATTTCCATTGCCCACCCTTTCACCCCCATAAACAGCACTCCTTTTCCTTACAGCGTATGAAATATATCCCTTAATGGTGCCTTTCTGCCCTTATCTTTTAATAATTAACACCGCGTTCATCATTAATTTATTAATTAATTTTATATTTTTTTTCATACCAAAATAAGGCCCGGCGGGATCATTATAATCATCAATGCCGGCAATCAAAACAGTAACAAATTGCCCCGGCCTTCATAGTATAGATTAGCAACAAAGGTCTGCCTATTAAACGGCAGTTCATTTCTGAGAAAGGAGTATGTAGAAAAATGTCAGGACCAGCTATAGATCCGGAAACAGGAGAATTCTTGCAACCCGGACTTTGCCCCATCAACCCGGAAACAGAACAAAGGGAATGCCCGCCCACTACAGAGAGAGATTGTCTGGTTGTTGAAAAAGTTTTTGACCAGTGTTTTACAGAAGACAATATTGTCAGGAGGTTTGAAATCCCCTGCGGCCCGGGAGAGCCCTGTGAAAGAATTGATTTAAGAAGCGTAAACAAGGTAGAATGCGAAGTTCTCAATGCAGAATGTGTTGTCGTGGATGTCAGCCTACCTCTTGATGATAACATAAGGGTCGTCACCCTCCGACAGGACGTTAAGGTAAAAATTGAACTCTGGCACGACCCGGTATTATGGAAAGACGCGGGCGAATACAGTGGAGGGGGCCCTTATAAACCTAGAAAGCTCTGCACCTTCACGGAAACAATTACCGATTTTTTCAACCAGATCACACTCTATGTCCCCCCGCCAGGCATACTTTTTGGATCCGCCGGTGGGCCTTTCCTTTTCTGTGAGGTGGTAAGCTCAACCTGTTATTGCTCACCGGAGACCGTTCCCCCCGGTGAACCCATATCCCATGTAATCTGTAATGTCAAAGTATGCAAAATTGTTGACGTCACAGCTTTTGTCAAATTGATGATTCCCCTTTACGGTTATTGTATACCCCGGCCTTGCGAGGCAGGACCGCAACCGGAAATTGAATGCCCGCCGGTGGATTCCCTCTTTCCACCCCAGCAAATAATTGAACCAAATGGTAATAACAACAATAATAATAACAATAACAATAACAATAATGACGGCAATGAGGGCAACGACGGCAACGACGGCTAAGGGAGGCGGTAAGGGAAAACCCCGGGGTAAAAAATAATAGTCCAAGGGAAGGGGGCGATCCCGTTGTGGGCAGCCCCTTTTCTATATTTAAATGTTAATAAGCCGGAAACACCGTTCATATCAATATAGTAACTGCAAGGCTTTTTAGCCCAACCTTAAAAAACAGGGGCGTATAATATTATGCTGCAAAATGAAACGGTAAAAATAGATCAGATTCCCCTGCTGGCAGCAGAAAAACATTACTTTGTTCTGGATGAAGAAGGGTACTTGCAGTACTTTTTGTATAACCAGGCCCCGGAACACTGGAAAATGCTTTCTGCAAACCTTTTTCGGCGAAAACTGCATGGTTTTGATGCTGCTACCGATCAACAGGGAAACGTACACCTCTTGGGTTATGAACCCGAAAGGGGCCTTTTTTATCTGCCCCCCGGCCCTGCAGGGCCGGAAATCCCACAGTTAATTTACCAGGACCCTCATAAAAAAATTGGCCATCTTTCAGTCTGCCTGGATCAGAATAACAACCTGCACCTCCTGATCCTGACCTACAACAAACAATATGCCATGTGGTGGCTTTTTCATCTCTGCCAGGAACAGCAAAAATGGGCCGGCCCCCATCTGATCGAATTTGGATACGGCCCGCCGCAACAATACGGGCTGATCGGGGCAGATTACCAGGGGCACATTTTTGTGCTCTACAGACTTTTTACCGCCGGCAAGTACAATCTTGCCTACCGCCTGCTTAAAGAGGGCACCCCTCGCCCGGGCAAAACCACCTTGCTTCAAGCAGGACAAGATGAATGTTTTTTTCCTACTTTCCTGGTAGATCCGGACAACACCATACATCTTTCCTGGATTAGCCGCACAGGGGAAAACATGTTTTTAAACTATGCCTGCCGGACCCCTGCTGGAAAATGGGATAACTTTTTTAACGCAGAAGTACTGCCAGACTCCTTTTTACTTTCGTTTCTGTGCCGGCATACAGATAAAATTTTTATGGCCTGGAAAAAGGAACAGACATTTTTTTATTTTTATTCCCTGCAAAGCGGTAAAAGCTGGCAGCGGGGTAAAAGTCAAATTGCCACCAAGGAATTACAGCTTTTCCGCTGGCGTACCCCGGCCTTCCTTGGAGAAAATCTGCCCATCAGGGGACACCACCTTTTTGCAAACGCCGGCAAACCCCCACAAAAAATACCCCTGCCACAGCATTTCTGGCCCCATTTTACAGCAGAAAACAAAGAGGAAAATGAAATACCGGCAGCGCTGCATATTTTGGACATCCTGACCGCTTACACCCTTACCCGGGCCGGCAACCTACAGGCGGCTAACTCCCACCTAAAACAAAAACTAAAACAGCAGCAAAAAGGGTTTTTTAAGCTTTATACGGAAAGTTTAGACCAAACTGAAAACCTAAAGGAAAAACTAGCTGCTAAAAATATAAAATTAAAAGACCTTGAAAAATTATTACAACAGACGATGGCAGAACTGCAAAAACATATCCACGCGCAGCAAAAAGAAACTGCAACCTTAGAGGCACAATGTAACAAGCTGCAGAAAGAAAATGAAAAACTTAAAAAAGAAGGGCTCGCCCGGGAGGCCGCCCTTGTCAGACTTGAAGAAAGAATTGCAAATTTAATCCGGGAAAAGGAAATGTTGTGCGCTGAAAAACTTAAAAAAACTTCCTTTTTATCAAAGTTGTTCTTAAAAAAACGCTGAAACACACAGCGAAACAGGGCGGCAAGGCAACGCCCCGGATGAATAATTCTCTTTTTTATTTTTTTTGCGAAATATTATCTGCATGTTTTTCCGGGAAAAAATGTTCATAAAAAAGCCGGTATTGTTTATAGTAGTGGGAATCCGGGGTAAAACCGGCAGCTGCCTGTGGAAACTTCGCCGTTTTCGTTCTCTCCCCGGCTGCAGGCGCCGGCCCTTCTCCCACCTCTACAGAACCTTCTGCCACTGCCGCCGGTGTTTTTTCTGTTGCTCCCAACTTTTCTGTAATTGCTGCAGGCCCTTGCAGGGTTGCCTTAGCTTTTTCAACTGTTACACCCGGAACGCCCCCCCGGCCTGCTGCCACCGCAGTCTTTATTCTTTCTGCCTCCAAATTTTGCGCACCCTCCAAAACAGCATAAACATGGCCGGTTACGCCCACACTTATTTTAAACGGGAGATAATTTAACCTCCCCATTAACGGAAATAACGCCGGTAACAGCGGTTCAACAGCGGTGTCATAGCTGTCGGTAACAACAAAATTTATTTTTTCTGTATCAAAATTTTCCCCTGCAAACACCGGCAACACTGCCAGGTGCGCAGAAAAATTACGTGGAAAAACCTTTCTTTCTGTAACCTCGTCCCCTTGCACAAACCGGCAGTAAAAAAAATGAAGATCATAGCTTCCCCAAAGAAAACCCTTTCCCTGCCCGGAATTTTTACTGAGGCGGGCCGTAAAATCTTTAATTTCCAGGGAAATAATTTTAGAAAAATTGGGAACATATAAGGCACGCCTGTGCTGAAAACAATATAGAAAACTTTTTTGTTCCCTGTTATAATTTTGTAACTCCACCATTACCCCCCACCCTAAAAAGCGGATTAAAACAGACCGCTAAAGACTGCCGGCCTATTTTTTGACTGGGCTGGCCCCCGGCCAGCTTTAAAATTACCCTCAACAACTTTTAATACCTATAAAATCCCGCAGGTCGGTGTGGCGTTTGCTTCTTTTGCTAACAATGATTACATTGCCGCTTTTCTTTGACAGAAAATCCCGGCAATCTTCCAGGCTATAACCGCGGTGGGCCAACCTGCCATGCAACCTTTGTTCAGGATTATACATTATTTGCAATTGTTTTTTCCCCTTTCTTTGATATACCAACACTGTTACTGTTTTTTATATTTTATGTTGAGCGGGGAAAAGTGTGACAACCTGCTGCTTTCATTAATAACAGTCAAAAGCGGGCATCTGTTCTGCAATATTGAAAAACAAAACGCTGTTACAATTTTTATGTTTCAGTCTGCACGTATATAAAAATGTGCGCCGGATACCGCCGGGGGTAACTTTGCAACTTTACTGAAAGCGTCCGGGAAAAAGTCTAAAACATCCCCGGCCATGAAACCGCATGGGCCGGCGTGTGTTTGCAGCAGATCTGCCGCCAGCCCATGCAGGTAAGCGCCGCAAAGTGCAGCCTTGCCCGCCTTTAGGCCCTGGGCTGCAAGCGCAGTAATCAGGCCGGTCAGTAAATCCCCTGTCCCGGCTGTGGAAAGAAGAGGATTGCCGGTTGGATTGATGAAAAGCTCGCCCCCCGGCAGGGCAGTAACCGTGTGGGCCCCTTTCAGCACAACTACAGCTTGCCAGGCTTGTGCCTTTTCTGCAGCCAAGGCCCATCTTTGTTTTTGCACATCGGCCGTGCTACACCCGGCCAACCGGCCCATTTCCCCCGGGTGCGGGGTCAAAACAAGGGGAGCCCTGTCCCCTTTTCGCTCCAAAAACTCCGGTTCCAGGGCCAAAGCGCCCAAGGCGCCGGCGTCGACCACCAAAGGCACAGCAATTGCCCCGCCTAATTTTTTAAATAAAAGAAGCGTTTCCTGTGTGGGCTGGAGGCCCGGCCCAACAGCCAAGGCCTGGCAGTCTGCAGCTGCCCGTAAAATTTCCTGCAGGCCTCCGGCAGTCAAATTGCCCTGCCCGTCGCCCGGAAAACCCCAGGTAATCACTTCCTTTAGTTTTGATTCCAAAACCGGGCGCAGTTCCGCTGCCGTGCCTACATAAACCAGGCCAGCACCGCCTTTCAAAGCTGCTTCACCGGCCAGGGCAGCTGCCCCGGTCATGCCCGGTGATCCCGCCAGAATAAGCGCCCGGCCGTAAGTCCCTTTATGACCGTTTAGCCGGCGGGAAGGCAAGCAGGATTGCACAAAATGCCCGGTAATTAAATTTTCCTTTATTTCAGGCGCTGTAGTCAATTTTGCCGGTATGCCAATATCCGCCACAACAAGCCTCCCTGTACAGGCTGCGCCCGGAAAAAGCAGTAAGCCCCTTTTAGGCAGGGCAAAAGTGACCGTATAATCAGCCTGTACAGCAGCCCCCAGCACCTCCCCGGTATCAGCTGAAACCCCCGAGGGGATATCTACAGCAACAGCCGGCGCCGCACTTCCGTTTAGTGCTGAAATCAGATCTAGAAGCAGTCCGCTAACCGGCCTTCCCAAACCGGTCCCCAAAAGAGCATCAACAATAAGATCTTCCGCCCCCAGGTCCCTGATAAACTCTTGGGGATCGGCTTCTTTCATCTGGAAAACAGTTTCCCCCTGCTGCAAAAGAATTTGATAATTTATTTCAGCGTCACCTTGGTAGGTAGAAACATGATCCAGCGCCCAGGTCGTAACCCTGTATCCCAGGCGCCGCAGATGCCGGGCAATCACAAAACCGTCCCCACCGTTGTTCCCCCGGCCACAAAAAATGGCAATCCGGCCCCTGGTTCTATCCGGGCGCAGCGCTTGCAGCAGTTGCACCACCTGCAAACCGGCATTTTCCATCAATATCAGGCCGGGTATACCAAACCGCTTCATTGTTTCCCGATCAATCTCACCCATTTTCTTTCCGGAAACTATTTTTATCATTTTTTCCTCCCCTGTCCAGCAATCCTTGCTAATATTAACCATTTACCTTTAATTATAGCATAGGATGAGAGAGCCCTGGCACCAATAGGGGAAAACCAGTCCTTATAAAATAAACTGCAGGGATTCAGTGCAAATTTGCACCCCTTGCCTCCTCCTCCTGTGCTATTTTAGGATGAAAGGCTGCGTCCAAGCTGGCGGCAATAACCAGAGAAATATCATCGATCAAGACATCCACTTCTTTGGGTGTAACAATCAGCCCCCCTGTAAAAGGCTCCAACACCTCACGAATTACTTCTTTCCTTTCCCCCCAGTTCATTCTTTGCACAACATTGGCAAAAGCGTTTCCCTGCGGCGATTCTCTCTTCATTTTTTCTGCCAGCTCTTCCATACTGTTCCCGGCAATGGTTATCGCATCTACCACCGTAGGGATACCGATAGCATAGACCGGCACACCCATCGTCTGTCTATTAATACCCAAACGGCGGTTGCCCACGCCTGACCCGGGAACAACGCCGGTATCAGCAACCTGAAGGGTGGTTGCCAGGCGTTCCATTTGGCGGGCTGCCAGGGCATCAATGGCTACAACAATGTCCGGACGCACCCGTTCCACAATCCCCCGAATAATTTCACCTGTTTCAATACCCGTAATCCCCAACACACCGGGGGCCACAGCGCAAACCGGCCGGTAGCCTTCACCTAAAATTTCCGGTTTCAATTCCAAAACATGCCGGGTTATAAAAAGTTCCCGCACAACACGGGGCCCCAGGGCGTCCGGGGTAACATTCCAGTTGCCCAGGCCGATTACTAAAACATTTTCATGACCGCTGCCGTTTAGGTTCATAATCCTGCGTAATTCTTTGTAAAAAAACCGGATGACTTTATCCTGCAAAGCAGTGTTTTTTTTGCGTAAACCCGGAACCTCCAAAGTTACGTAATTACCCATTTCTTTGCCCATCCGGGCAGCAGCCTGTGGGGTGGTAATCGCCACCCGGTTAATAGTTATTTCTGCATCCCCGTCCTTTTCTACCTCTACCCCCGGCAGCTCTTCTGTTCTGGTAATAGCTTCGTGGGCCTCAAGAGCCAAATCTGTTCTAAAATTGAAACCTGGAATAAATCCAAATAGTTCCTCAGCGCCGGCGTCCTGCAGTTCAAAATGACGATCTGAGCCCATTTTTTTATCCGGCCTTTGCCGGATTCCCCCCTTGTAGGTGCATAATATTTCGCTTTAAAACCCGAAACACGCAAATAACAAACAGCTTTGCAGCAAAAGCAAACTATAAACTTGAATTAAACAACATTACTCTTTTAAGGACGTTCCTAGGTTAACCGAAAAAAAATAACAGTATACAAAATAAAAATATTACCGGAACTCTTCCCGAAATCTTATAATAAAAACATTTTTTTTAAAACTTAAAATAAAAAAGCAACCCCTAAACCCACAGGGTTGCTTTTTTAACCAAACGCAATCATTTTTAGCAGTCGGTTTCTTTTTTAAAAACAGTTTACTGTGTTGTTTGTACCGCTGTGCTTTGTTTATACAACTATTTTTGTCTGGCCCCGCAGTGTTTCCAACTCCGGTCAAATTGCCTGCCGGCTGATCAAGTTTTAAATTAACGCAGTTCGGTAGGTACAAACAGATCTATAACCCCAATAATAACGGCTGCCAATAGCGCCCCCAAAATAGTAACCGTCATGCCCGGAACAACAAACTGGGTAATATAGATAACTACTGCTGCGGTAATGAAACCTACAATGCCACGATTTTGCGGTGAAACCCGTTTACCAAAAATACTTTCTACAATAAAACCCAACACGGCAATTACTACCGCGGCAATCAGGGCCTGACCAAAGGTTAAAAGAGCAAAACCCGGCAACAGAAAACTCACCAGCATCAATACCAAGGCTGAAACAACAAAACGGACTACTAATCCCACTATGTTTGATAATGGCAACTTTTTCACCTCCTGTAAAATCACATCTTTTGACCCGCGGCGAAAATTATATATTTAGCATATCCAAACAGCACTGATCTATGCGAAAAAACAGCGTTATTTCCTATGATGCACACTTTTGGCGGCCTGTAACATTGCATTTTTTAAAAGGGCATGGTAAAATTAAGCTTGGTTTTTAAAAAGAAGGAGGTTACCACAGTGGCCAATATCAAATCAGCAATCAAACGTATGAAGCAGGCGGTGAAAAGAAACCAGCGCAACCGCAGAATTAAATCCCATGTTAAAAATGCTATTAAAAACTTTTATGTTCATTTAGAGGAAAAAGATACACAAAAAGCGCGTGCTGCCTATGCTTTGGCCGGCAAGGTTATCGACCAAGCCGTTTCCAAAGGTGTGCTTCATAAAAATAACGGTTCCCGAAAAAAGTCTCGTCTGGCGCGCAAACTTAACCGGCTTGCAGGTTAAGAGGCACTACCTTTAGGCCTGCAGCCTATTTTTTTCCCTGTGCTGTTGTCAGCTGCAGGATAAGCTTTTCCAGCGCTGTATGGGCTTCAAAACGGCCGGTTTTTATTCCTAAGTCATATTCCTTAACCGTGGCAATGATCCGGGCAAGTGTTTCTGCCCGGTAACTTTGGGCCTGTCCCGCCAGCTTGTTAACAACAAAGGGCGGCGTTTTTAAGGCAGAAGCCATTTCCCGCACTGGCAGTTTTTTTTCCTGAAAAATTAAATACTGGTATAACAGGCGAAACTGACGGGCAATCATGGCCAGGATAACAAGGGGTGGTTCATTTTGCAGACGCATTTTATAAAGATGACCCAAGGCCCCTTCAACGTCCCTCCGGCCCACAGCTTCAACTAAATGAAAGATGTTGCCCCGGCTGTTTTCTGCAACCAGTTTTTCTACCAGCGCCCGGGTCAGCGTTTTTTCCGGGCCTAAGTAGGTCACCATTTTATCCAGTTCCATCTGTAAGAGTTGCAGGTTTTCGCCCCCCCTTGCCAAAAATTCCTGCAGGGCCTCTGCCTCGATCTGCTTTTTTTCCAGGGACAATTCATCCCGGACCCATTTTCTTAAAGCAGCCCCCTTTAATAGCGGGAATTCTACCAACCGCCCCCCTGATTCGATAGTTTTTACTAATCTTCTGCGCCTGTCCACATTTGGAACAACCAAGATCAGAACTAAATCCGAAACCTTTTCTTGCTGCAAAAAAGTTAACAGCTCTGCTTCACCGGGGGGCTTGTCCTGCCCGGCAGGCTTTTTTTTCCTGCCGGCCGGCCCTGTTTTTGGAGTTGTAAAATAAGGCGGCCCTTCAACCCAGAGGATCCGACCGCCGCTAAAAATTGTCTTTTGCCGTACATTTTGCATCAGTGCCGGTAAGCTTAGTTCAATTCCCGACAGTCTTTCCAAAAAAAATGTTTTTCCTTCCTGCTGCAAGCGGGAATATATTTCTTGCAGCATTTTTTCTTGCAAAAATTTTTCAGGACCGCTGAAAAGATAGAAAGGAGAAAGCAAACCCTGCCTAACCCGGCCCATAGCCTGAGCATAATGCATCTACCTGTACTCCCCCTTGGTGTTGATTTTGTTTTCAATCACGTTTCCAGCCGGGAACAATACAGACCGGGCCGGCCAGAGGGTCTTCCTGCCATTTTTTTTCACCCGGGCCCGGTTTGATAACCGGCTTATAAAGATATTCAGGCACCGGCAGGCCTAGTTCCTTATATACCCTTACTAAGTGCCTGCGGTAAAGCGCTTCAAAAGGTGCCGTTAAATAATAGGGCATACTGTCTACCCACCAAGTATAATCGCTGCCTTCGGCCTTGTAAATATTAAGTAACGCTTTTTTCAGCCGTTCCCGGGGCACCCGGCCCCTTTCTTCTTCCTTTTGAACTGCTTCCCGGGCCTCCAATAAATAATTCCAAAGCGTATTTTTATTATGTGTTCCAATCCAGCGTGTCAGGCTGCGGTCTACCCAGGACCCTGTTGCCAAATGGGTAATCAACCTTTTGGGGGGGTTTTCCCGTAAAAAGTCGCTTACCGTAACCGCCTGCAGGTACGGATCAGCAGCAAGGCCTTGATAAAAGTGGTGTAAAAATTCCGTTTTGTCTTCCGGGTACCATTCCCAGGCATTTTCACCGTCTAATGCCAAGGTTACCAAAAAGTTGTCAGGGTTTTCTCCCAAATTTTCCCTGACTTTATGCAAACGGTGGATCAGATCTTCTGCGGCCTGGCGACCGGACATATGTTGGTAGATAAAACCGATGCGATCTGAAAGCTGGTGATCACGAAAAATTACCGGCAGTTCCACCCCAGCGGTACTAACCAGGTAGGGCCTGTAAAGCACCTCCGGGTTCAGGACATGGCCATAGCCGTCCCTGTATATTTCAACATGCATGGATTTACAAAGAATCTGTTCATCAGAAATGGTCCATTGTAAACCCTCTGCAGCGAGCATGGAAACCGTTTCCGGGCTGACAGCTTGTTCTGGCGGCCAGAAACCCCGCGGCGGCTGCCCAAAAAGATTATTGTATTGTTCAACAGCCATTTTTACCTGTTCACGGGCATCTTCTGCAAACCTGAAACGTGGGGGCAGGGCCAACCCCGGGCTGGGCCGCAAGGCGGTGTGGCTGTCGATCAACAGCGGCAAAATCGGGTGATAATAAGCTGTTGTGATAACCTCGATTTGCCCTTCTTCTTGCAACCGGCCGTGCGTAGGAATAACCCTCGCCAGCACCTCAAACTGCCGTCGCATCAGTTCATTTTTTTCTTCCTCGCTAAAGTTACGCCCCTTTTTTACCAACATACTTAAAAAAGGATCCTGTGCCCGCCGTTCCGGATCCATCCACACTAAGTTAAACCAGACCTGCAGATCCAAATAATCCTGGGTGACAAATTTGGAAAGTGCTTCCTGTACTGCCCCGGGTTCTGTAACCATACCCTGCCTTTCCAGAAGCTGCCGGTAAAAAGGATAACGGAAGATTACTTTTTCCCACTGAATATCAAAATAATGTTGTAACAAGAAACATTTTTCCGCCTCAGCTAAGTCCCGGGCCTCTTTCATAACCTGCAAATAATGATCAAGTGCACCATGCTGCAGGTAAACCTGGAGCTGTTCCAATAAAGAAGGACTGAGGCTAAAAGTTGCCTTGACCTCCGGATAATTTTCCAAAATGGTCGCCATATGTTCATAATCTTTGGCGGCATGCAATCTGACCCAGGGCATAATAAATTCTTCCCGTTCGGTGTCCAGATAAAAAGGCTGGTGCTGGTTCCAAACAATAGCAATATAAAGGATCTTCTTGGACAAAGTTCTAAAACCCTCCTCCGGAATTAATGGCCAACGTAATGTTTAGCTCTGCGTTCTCCTGCGGTTCCAAGGTTAAATCTAGATTGGGCACCAGCACAGACTGCTGGTAAACACGTTCCAGGCCGTCCTCTGACTGAGACACTGTTTCAACCGGAAAGCGCCAAAGCCTTATCGGACGGGAAAAACGCAGAACCACTTGCAGTTTCCTCCATTCGTCAGTAATACAAAGTTCCGCTACCTCTTTTTCAACGCCCTTGCTGGCCAAAAAAGGTTGTTCCAGTTGACGGCCGGGAATATGGTAGTAGCGATCCGGAGCATAACCTGCTAAAAAGGCCAGGTTAAATTCCACGCCAAACCGGAAGGACAGCGGCGGGCCTTGTTCATTATTGTTTTGTAAATTATATTTTATTTCAATTTCCTGGGCCGCTGCCGGCAAAAGAATTTCCTTTTGTACAAACAGCACCCCCTGTTCCTTAACCTCACCATAACGCGAAAAAACCACCTGCGCCTGCCCTTGGTTATATTGCAGGGAAGCCCGGTAAGGTTCAAATAAAAAGTTACCTATTTCCTGGTATTCCCCACGGCTGAAAGAATCCAAGCTTGTTTCCAGAGGCAAAACATGATCCAGCAGGGCACCCCGCGGGTAACGATCATAAATTACGTACTTATGCAACCCATCCTCCTTGGCGGCGAGCCGGCCGTGGATCGTTTGCACCTCTTTTTCTGGGTTCTGATCATGCTTTTTGATATTAATGCCCTCATTAAGCAGGTCTTCATGGTAAGGTTCCGGCTGCCGGGTAAACGTATCCAGGAGATTCACGGCGGCCGGCCTATAAGAAAGCTCCCACAGGCTGCCCCCTTGAAAGGGAGAAAAAAGCAGGGCAAAATATTCATTGTTAACTACTATTTCTTGAAAACCATCATAATCTTGGTCGCTAACTTTTAGTTCCAACCACTTTTTGCCGTTATGTACAGAACGTACAATCAGGTTTTCAGCTTTTATCAGGTTTTCATAAACTGCCGCCCGTAAAAAATTAAGGTAAAGGCCGCCAAAAACCCCATGCCAGTAGGCGCAGTTGCACTGCGCCGCCCAAATATGTTCCCGCGCTTTCTGCCGTACCTTTCGGGGCATTATCTCCGGTAATCTTTTGCGGACAGCGAGCATTTTTTTGTGCATGCGGTTACTTTCCGGATAACGAACAAGAAAATTGCGCCAAAACCCTCCTGCCCACTGCTTCATTTCCCTGTAAGAAGCTGCCGGCAGATAGATCCTGCCCCGGGGGGGGTATTTATCCATATATTCACTAAAGGTGGTCGTCCGCAGCCAATCTTTGTTTTCCTGCAGCAGTTGAAAGAATTCCTCCAACCAGCCTTTTTCATAGACATGTTCGTGGGTCCCGGGCCAGGAGCCAAATTTTTCCCCATCATCGGCCAGGACAGCCAGCGAACCAGGGCTTTCCTTACCTATATGGCCCAGGAAAGACAGCGTTTCCTCTGTCTTTTCAAAGGGAATCAGGTAGCGCAATTTTTCACTGATGGAAAAAATTCTTAGAGGACAACCCTCTTCTTCGGTGAGATAATAACCCCGCAGTTCCTCACTTTTTAGGCCCAGTTCTTGAAAATGAGCATCATCAACAACAACGTAACGAATCCCGGCCTGGCAAAGTGGCCGGGCCAGGTGTGGTTCCCAGATACGTTCTGCCAACCACATGCCTTGCACCTCGGCCCCCAGCTTACGGCGCAGGTAACGGCTTAGTTTTTGGATCTGCCCCTTTTTATCGCTGTCCGGTATAATCGGTAAAATTGGTTCATAAAAACTGCCGCCCATAACTTCTACCTGTCCCCGCCCGACCATTTCACGCAAGGTACCCATAAAAGCAGGCTCATTTTTAGCAATCCAATCCAAAAGGATTCCTGAATAATGCAGCACCACCTTAACGTCGGGGTAACGGGAAAGCACTTCAATAAATGGTGCGTAGGCATCTTTAAAAGCTGCAGCATAAACCTCCGGCAGGTTTCCTACCGGTTGGTGGTTATGCAAAGCTAAAATAAAATAAGTCAGCTGTTTTTCTGAAATTTTATCATCGATTAAGGCGTGCTTTGCCGAACTTTCCAGAATAGACATAGCTTTAACGATGACTCCTTTTTTCCCTTGATTTTTATTCCCTGAGGAATTGGGCCGCTTCCTCCGGCCTGGAAACATTTATAAAAGTACCTGTCGCCATCTCCAACCCGGCAACAATCGTTAATTTGGGGATAATTTCAAGATGCCAGTGGTAATCAGGCTGTGGCCCACTACGTAAAGGGGCCAGATGAAAATAAAAATTATAAGGGGGATCCTCCAACTTTTCATCGAGCCTAAACAAAAAGTCCCTCAGCAGGGGTGCCAGTTGTTCCTCCCAGCCTTTTTCCCCTTCTTCCAGGGAAGAAGCGTGCTGACGCGGCACAATCCAGGTGGTAAAAGGCAGGGGTGCGGCAAAGGGTATATAGGCTAGAAAAAAATCGTTTTTTAAAATTACCCTCTCCCCGCTTTTTTCCTCCTCTGCCAACAGACTGCAAAGCAGACATCTTTTATTTTCAGCATAATATTCCTGGCAGCGCCGGTATTCCTTTTCCAAAAGAGGAGGGATATAAGGCAGGGCCAGAAGCTGTCCATGGGGGTGTTCGATGGAGGCCCCCGCTTCCTGCCGATGATTACGGAAGATCTGCACATATTTCAGGCGTGGATCCTTCGCAAGCGCCAAAATACGTTCCTTAAACGCCCGCAACACCAGTACCATTTCTTCAGCGCGCAAGTCGGCTAGCTGACGGTTATGATCCGGTGTTTCAATGATCACTTCATGCACACCATAACCGTCAAAGTCTTGAAATAAATTCCATCCGCCCGCCCCCTCGAAGTCCGGCAGGTTCCCATTTTCATGCTGTTCCAGCGCTGGAAATTTATTGGGGATAACCCGCACAGACCAGCCGGGTGTATCCGGTTTTTCCTGATCGTCCCTGTAAGCCAAAACCTCCGGCGGAGTCAGCTGTTCATTGCCGGTACAAAAGGGACAGTTTTCCAACCTGGCAGGTAAAACAGTTTTCTTTTCCTTTTTCTTGGGGGCAAATGTTTCCGGACGCCGGGCCCGTTCAGTCGCAACAATAACCCACTCACCAGTCAATGGATCCTGGCGTAATTTTGGCACTTAATTCACATCCCTCTCTACAATAACCCGGAGCTTCGTCGTCCGGTTTTTAATAGGGTTCCGAATAACTGACAAAAGGCAGCTTAATAGTCGCCTTATTTTCGTACACTTTGATATACCTTTTTGCTGCTTTATCCCAGTTAAAGTTCTGGATTACATGTTCCCGTCCCCGCTGCCGCATCTTATTCAAAAGTTCCTGCTCACGGCCCAAAGACAACTGGGCCATTTCAATCATAGCCCGGGCCAAAGCCGCAGAATTACGAGGCGGCACCAGCCGGCCGGTACTCTCTTCCGGAAAATCATGCAGGTCTAAAATTGTATCGTTGATCCCGCCCACGCGTGACCCAATAGGAATGCACCCCATACACATCGCTTCCAGCTGCACCAAACCAAAAGGCTCAAAGTTAGAGGGAATCAGGCAGAAATCGGCAGCACCGTAATATTCCCGCGTGGTCTCCCGGCCCAGGTAGGTAAGCAGGGCTTTCATATTTTGCGGATAACGCTGCTCCAAATTCCGGGTTGCAGCTTCCAGATGTTGATCGCCGGAGCCAAGAATAATGAGGCGGATCTTCTCCCGTATGGCCTGCGATTCAGGGATATCACCGCGCATAATCATTTCAAATGCATCCAGCAGGATATCTATGCCTTTTTGCTCAGTATCCAACCGGCCCACGTTAAAAAATAATATACCGTCCTCCAGGCCGTTTTCCTTCAAAACCAACCTTCTTCTTTCTTGGCGGGGAT
>JAAYRR010000105.1 GCA_012518675.1 Bacillota bacterium | reverse complement strand
GTACTGTACCCCCGGTATTGGGGAGCAGCAACGTTGCCGCTTTGCTGACAGCAGGCGCCAACGATGTAGTCGGCGCTTGCTTTGCCGTAGAGGAGGATCCCCTCAAGGCCGCCGAATTAATGATTAACCATATCAACGCCAAACGCTCCCAACTGGGACTTTCCTAAAGAAGCAACCGGGAAGAAGTGATTAAAGTGACCCGTACAAAATATGCCATTATCGGCAGCGGGCCGGCCGCCTTTTATGCCGCCCGTGCCCTCCGCAAAAGGGACCCCGGGGGAAAACTGGTTATGATCGGCGCCGAGGGCTACCTGCCTTACTACCGCCCCCTAATCTCTTATTACCTGGCCGGTTGGGTACCACTGGCAAGGCTGCCTATCGCCAAGGCAGAATATTACCGCCGGGAAAAAATTGAATTTCGCAGCGGAACCGTAACAGCAGTTCAAGGACAAGAAAAAACCCTGACTTACCGGCCCCTGCTGCCGGAAGAACAGGAGGCTGCCGGTACCGCCGGCCCTGCCGCCGCTGCCCGCCGCACCTTTGAGCTGCAATTTGATAAATTGCTGATCGCCTCCGGCGGCACCCCGGCCAAACCCGACATACCGGGGATCAACACCCCGGGTGTATATTTTTTACGCACCCTCAGTGACGCTATAAAAATTGCCGCCCGGGCAGAAGGCAGAAAAAAAGCACTGTTGTTGGGCGGGGGGTTGGTCAGCCTGAAGGCCGCCTGCGCCCTGCACAAATTAGGCCTGGAAACAACTTTGGCAGTGGCCTCCAGCAGAATTCTTTCCCAGATGCTGGACTCCAAGGGCGCCGCAATGGTCAATGCCTACCTGGCAGAAAAAGGCCTGCAAACTATTTTGCAAAACGACGTGGCCGCCATACACGGTAACAGCACAGGGGTTACCGGTGTCACTTTGGCCGACGGCCGGGAGCTAAAAACCGATCTAATCGTAGTCGGCAAAGGGGTCCGGCCTTCAACTACCTTTCTGCAAGGAAGCGGCATCGCAGAAAAAGAGGGTGTCATCACAGACGAACTGTTGCAGACCAACCTGCCCGGTATCTTTGCCGCCGGAGATGTGGCCCTCAGCAAGGATATCGTCCTGCATGAACCGGTAAACAACGCCCTTTGGCCCAACGCTACAGCACAGGGAGAAATTGCCGGTGCCAACATGAGCGGCGGACACCTCTGCTATCAGGGTTCGCTGCGCCTGAATGCCACAGAATTTTTTGGCCTGCCGGTAATTGCCGCCGGGTTGGGTAGAATGCAAAACAGCCAAGATATGCCTTTGGAGATCTATGAGACACAGTGCCCTGTGCATTCCCAGCAGGAGCCGCATTTTCTCAGGCTTGTTTTCCAAAAAAATTGCCTGGCAGGCTATGTAGCCATCGGCGAAAACAACAAGGCAGGGATCCTGACCAACCTGATCACCGGTCGCTACCCCCTTAGCCCACAGCAAAAGGAACGCTTGATTAACGGTGATCTGACCTTCCCTTTTTTAACAGCCAAGGCGCCTTAGGGTTGGGTTGGGTTGATTCTGAAACAATTTACAGTCATTCGCACTGCCGGTTTTTATACCGGCAGTTTTTTATAATAGCAGCTAAGGCAATCCCCTGGTGCTCCTGGCAGGGGACCCTGCCGCCCTATACGCCGGCATAAACCCCGGCTTCATCAACGTTGACAATCCGTTCTTCCGTGATCGATTTGATAATATCCAGCACCGTCTTCAGATCGCCGTATTCCACCTCGGGGGTGACGGTAAGCGGTTCTGTCCCCGTTAAGGCATCGTGCAGGTTAACCAGCTCGTTGTAATAACCCTTTTGCACTTCGTAGGGTAACTTTTCTGTACGCCCGTCGTTGAAAGCAATATTAATGGTACCTACGTCGCGTTCCTCAAGATAGATCATCCCTTCACTGCCAAAAATACGCAGGCCGATTAAAGGGCGCTGCATTTCTTTCCCTGCACAAAAAAAGTTAAAGCTGCCGCTGATCCCGTTTTTAAAAAGGAGATTGGCATTGATTACACTGTACGGGGCAAATTCGGCTTCCTGCGGTCGCCCAAAAGCCTGCAGTTTTTTGATGGGGCCAAAAATATGGCGCAAACCGCCCAGATCATGGACAGCAGTGTCCGTAATTGTCCCAGCTGGGAATTCCGGGTGTTGTCGCCATTCTTTCGCCGGGAACTTGTTTTTAAGCATATCCTGCGGAAAATTGACAACCCTGTTCTGAATAAAGTAAAATACTTCGCCAATACGCCTTGCCTGCACCAGATCACGCATATAATTTATTTCCTGGTTATGGCGATAATTTTCGGCAATCATAATCGGCAGGTTATATTTTTTACCCAATTGGCGTGCCTCCCGGGCTTGGTCCAGCGTGGGAGCCAAGGGCTTTTCACAGATAATCCCCTTTCTTTGCCCCGCCAGCTTCCGGGCCACTTCCTCAGTAACCTCAAAATTCAATTCAATCGGCACCATGATATCAATAACATCCAGTTCATCATTTTCCTTTAACATCTGCAGGTAATCAGTATAGACCTTGTCCGGGGAGATGTTCAGGCGTGTTGCCCAAGCCTCTGCTTTTTGCCGCTCAAGATCACAAAGCGAGACGATCACATACCGATCAGAAAGGGCCTTGTAGGCCGGATAATGCAGCCGTTCAAAAGCCATCCCGGTACCGATAATACCCACGTTTAATTTTTTCATAGTATCAATTCCCTTCGCATTTATTTCCTGAAAAATATAACCCGAAACGCCCCTTCACACTTCTTACTTAGCCTTATTATGTTCGCGGCAAAAACAGCTATACGCCTTAAAAGCTCCTTGAATGGGAATAAAAAGTTTACGGAGGGAGATTCTTTTAAAAGAAGCCCCGCCTTAGTTCTGTCTAATCTGTCTAAGGCTTTGGCTGTCTTCCAGAAAATTAGTACAGGGGGCGGTACCGATAGCTAAACAGACATTTGCCACAGCCTTGCTGCGCCAGTTGGCTGCCTGGGGTATAAGGTATATTTTTGGGGTCACCGGCGATGATCTGCTGCCCTTGCTTTCTGCCTTGGCCCATGAGGAAGGGATCCGTTACATTGGGGCGGCAAATGAAAACGGGGCGGCCTTTATGGCCTCTTATCAGGCCAAACTAACCGGGAAACTGGGGGTTTGCATCGCCAGCGCTGCTGGCGCGGTGCACCTGCTGAGCGGGTTGGCAGATGCCTTTATGGATGGCGCACCAGTGCTGGCCCTGACCGGCCAGACGGGCACCAAAAAAATTGGCACCCCGGTTAAACAATACTTTGACCAGCAGCAGCTAATGCGTAATTTTGCCGCCTCATCAGAACTTATTATACAAGCCCCCACCGGGTTGCGGCTCTTGGTTAGGGCCATGTCGCAAGCGCTGCAACAAAAAACAGTAACCCACCTGTCTGTACCGGAAGATCTTTGGAGTGCCCCCGTAGATGCCACCCCCGGGCCGCAGCCGTCACTGTTAAAAGTAAAAAAACAAGATTGTTTCACGGGTGACCAAAACCATGTTACCAGCCTGATGCAGCAGTCCCGCCGCCCGCTTTTAGTCGTCGGGCAGGCAGCGCAAACGGCCCTGCCGGAGGTGACACACCTCATCGACAGGTGGCAGCCGGCTGTAATCATTGCCCAGGAGGCTAAGGGAATAATTGCAGACAGCCTGCCGGCTGTTTTAGGCGGTATAGGCCAGGGCTGGATTCCGCCGCTGATCACCGAAACTGACTGCATTTTGCTTTTAGGGGACACTTCTTATGAGGACGTATTTTTGCCGGCCGTGCCGGTTATCCAACTTGAAACTGAGGTCTCCCGCATTGACGATCGCTACCTTTGGAATTCCCTGGCCGGGGACTTGGCCCACATCCTAAAAATCCTTACCGGGGCCCTGCAGGACTACAAACCAGACCTTAGCTGGTTGGAACGGCAAAAGGCTGTAAAAAAACAGTGGAACGAAATTATTGACGCAGATCGCAAAGATAATCGCCAACCCCTTTCCCCGGCCCGCCTGATGGCAGACTTAGCGCCGCTGATAGCCCCAGATGCAATTATCTCCTTAGATATAGGCGCCTTTATGCATTGGTTTGATCGCAACTTCCAGGCCGAAAACCAGCGCATTCTTTTATCATCACGTTGGCGGAACATGGGCGCTGCATTACCGGCAGCTGTGGGCGCAAAGCTGCTTTACCCGGATAAACAGGTAGTAGCCCTTGTTGGTGACGGGGGATTTTTAATGTCAATGGGGGAGCTGGTCACCGCTGTAAAGTATAAACTGCCGCTGGTGGTGTTAATCGTCAACAACCAACTGTACGGTTTGGAAAAGGATAAAACCATAGACCAGAAGTTAACCCCGCTGGGTTTGGGGATCCCCGCTATAGACTACCATCTTTACGCCCAGGCCTGCGGCGCCCGGGGCTTCAAACTGGAAAACCCGGCCGATTTGGAAAATGTTTTCTCCCAGGCCATAGCTGCACCCGGGCCGGCTGTAATCAACATCATCTGTCGCGACCGGCGCCTGCCCTACCCCGCACCGGGTACCCCCCGATAAACGTAGCCTGTTGCAAAGGGGCACCCGGATCTAGGGAAGCCCCGTAGCAGGTTGCATCTGTTAAGAAACTGCTCTGCTAACAATTCATTTCCTGCATCAGTCCTTTGTGATTTTTCACAGCCACGCTTTAAACCTTTATAGATTTTTAGGGCTGGGTGGTCCTGCGGGGACTCCCGTGCCCGGGGCGGCTGTTAACAGCACAAAAACATGGATTTTGGCAGCCCTACCCGTTAAAAATCAGCAAAGAGAATTAACTGCTGCAGATATTGATGCAGTGGACAAGTAAACCGCAAAATTTGCCATAATGCCCCGTGGGTGATATAATTTTACTTGATTTTTGCATGATTTTTACGTGTTAAACGGAGGTCTGAGGTAAACTGAAACCACAAAACATCAGAAACTTTTGTATTATCGCTCATATCGATCATGGCAAGTCCACCTTGGCAGACCGGCTACTGGAAAAAACGGGTACCCTTTCTGCCAGGCAGATGACAGAGCAGGTTCTGGATCAGATGGACCTGGAAAAAGAACGGGGTATTACAATCAAACTGCAGGCCGTGCGGCTGGACTATCAAGCCCGGGACGGAGAAAAATATATTTTAAATCTAATCGACACCCCCGGACATGTAGATTTTAGCTACGAGGTATCAAGAAGCTTGGCCGCCTGTGAAGGCGCCATCCTCATCGTCGACGCTGTACAGGGCATAGAAGCCCAAACTTTGGCTAATACCTTTTTGGCCCTGGAACAAAACCTGAAAATAATCCCCGTTATTAATAAAATTGATCTGAAAAACGCCGATCCGGAACGCATAAAAAAAGAACTGGCTGAAATTCCCGGTGTAGATCCCCAGGAAACCCTGCAGATCTCAGCCAAAGAAGGTTTGGGGATCGAAGAAGTCCTGGAAGCCGTTGTTCAGAAAATACCCCCGCCCGACCGGGGGGCTGCTGCAGCGCCCTTGAAAGCCCTTGTTTTTGACTCTCATTATGACACCTACCGTGGTGTTATAGCCTACATCCGCATTGTTGAAGGCCGTGTGCAAAAAGGTGAAAAAATTAAATTTATGAGTTCCGGCAAAGTTTTTGAGGTAGTGGAAACAGGCGTTTTTCGGCCGGATAGGGAGCCTTTTACCGGCTTGACCGCAGGAGAAGTGGGCTACCTGATCGCCGCCATAAAAAACGTTGAGGATGCCCGGGTGGGCGATACCATCACCACAGCGGCCAATCCGTCTGCAGAACCTCTGCCCGGTTACCGCCGGGCCGTACCCATGGTCTTCTGTGGCCTTTTTCCCCAGGACAGCAACGATTTTGTGCCTCTGCGGGAAGCCATGGAAAGACTAAAACTTAACGATTCAGCCCTGACCTATGAACCGGAAAAATCCACAGCCTTGGGGCTTGGTTTTCGCTGTGGATTTTTAGGGCTGCTGCATATGGATATTATCAGAGAAAGGCTGGAAAGAGAGTACGGCCTGGGCCTGATCGTTTCTGCCCCCAGCGTGGTTTATAAGATTCATAAAAAAGACGACCACATAGTAGAGCTGGACAACCCGGCCCTGTTACCACCTGCAGAAGTAAGGGCTGCAATTGAAGAACCCTATGTTGAAGCTTCAATTTTTTTACCTGAAGATTATGTGGGGCCGGTTATGGAGCTTTGTCAGGAAAAAAGAGGGGACTTTAAAAATATGGAATATTTAGAGTCGGGGCGGGTAAAACTTACTTATCTGCTTCCCCTGGCAGAAATCATCTATGATTTTTTTGACCTGTTAAAGTCGCGCACCCGGGGCTATGCCTCCCTTGATTACACCCTGCACGGCTATAAAGAATCTGATCTTGTTTTGGTGGATATCCTGGTAAACACTGAAAAAGTGGATGCCCTTTCATTTATCATCCACCGTGACAAAGCTTACCCCCGCGGCAGGGAAATGGTGGAAAAACTAAGAAAAATAATTCCCAGACAGCTATTTGATGTCCCCGTACAGGCAGCCATAGAAAATAAGGTTATCGCCAGGGAAACCATTAAGGCCCTACGTAAAAACGTTACGGAAAAACTCTACGGCGGGGACGTAACCCGTAAAAGAAAATTGTTGGAAAAACAAAAAGAAGGTAAAAGAAAAATGAAACAAATAGGCAAAGTGGTAATCCCCCAGGAAGCCTTTACAGCTGTTTTGGAAACAAAATAAAATAAACCTGAAGTAAAGCAAACCTAAATTGGTTCTACAGGGGTATGAACCACCCCTTCTGATTGCCCTTCCTTAGCACGCCAGGAAGAAAAATCGGGGAACACCCTGCTTCTGAAATGGGTTGTTCCCCAACAAAGTTTAAAAAAAGTTTGCTAAAGCCTGCTGCCCGGAATTACCATTCCCGGGCATTTTTACTTTAGTTTAAATTACCTGTAGAGACAATGGGAAACACAATCTTTGTTATCAGATCACTTTCCGGCAATTTAACAGGTGAATGGTAATAAAATTCATAAACTACACCGGTTGACGCACAGCCGTTTTCATCCAGCCACTGCCTAATGGTGCCAAAGGAGGATTTGGCCTCCCTATAGGGGCCTTTATAAAAAGTTGATACCTGCCTGCCCCCCGGAATTTCCCCAGCCACAATATCCCCTTCCCCGGGCAGCACCTCATTAACAACAATCCCCACTTCCAAATCAAGATTGTCCATATCCATGTTATGATAGGCGGCAAAATAAGTATTGGAAGGCTCCTCACCAATTTCATTTAAATAACGAATGATTTTCTTAAATATTTTATCCAGTTCCTGCGGCATTTTATCAACAGCCGTTCTTAGGCGCACAGCCAGCACCGGCAACGAAGGTTGGTCCTTGATTTCAATCTTATAGCTCATTTTTTCCTCCATTTAAATTTTCCATGTTAACGTTATTATATCACTAGAATATACTTTAGGCTTTAACCCTCTAGCCGCACCTGTATTATTTTTTGCACTATAACAACGGGTACTATGTTGCAGTTTTTTATGTAAACATAAAACCACCTTGTTTGGAATGAAAAGGTTGGCCTACTTTTTCAACCTTTTCAACTTTTTCGACCTCTAGTTTGATGTAGGTAGGCTGGTGACCTAGTCTCTCAAAGTCATTACGGTATTGTAAAAGTGTTTCAATTCCTCATAGGTAGGCTGGTGACGGGTAGCCCTGATTGTCTTCCCATTTTGCGCTTGCAAGTTTCAATTCCTCATAGGTAGGCTGGTGACGGGTTTACCCAGCGAAGGTGAAAGCTGGGGACTAAAGTTTCAATTCCTCATAGGTAGGCTGGTGACTTGACGACAAAATTGACGATGATGTTTTTTATGTAGTTTCAATTCC
>JAAYRR010000104.1 GCA_012518675.1 Bacillota bacterium | reverse complement strand
CTTTGGGCTCTTCTTAAGGTACAGCTTGGGCCCAACACATATTGATTTTAGCCAATGGAGGGGGCCTTGTCAACTTCACCGCCCAAGTCAAATCAGCTGGAAGGGCGTACTTTGGGGAATTACCCCCGCCCACATGCCTGGATGCCGGTGCCCTCCTGCAAAGCCGTTCCTAGTTCACCCTGTATTTTGGCCCAGCTGCATAAAATACCGCCTGCTATTGCAGCAATAGTAAAATACTGCTTTACGGCAACTTTGTTGTTGGTTTTGACTGCATCCGTCAAAAGACACCTTCTACTGGTTACCCGGCTGCCTGGTTACCCAAGAAGCCTTCCTGTACGCCCCCCGGTTGGTATCGTTGATCCTGGTGAACGAACACAGGGCAATAACAGTAATCTAAATTTAGGTGCTGTCTTTGAAAAAATATTATGGCTGGGTTAAAAAAGCTTTCTGCTGTCCAGCAGGATGGTGACCGGGCCATCGTTTTCAATTTTGACCTGCATCTTGGCCTGAAATTTACCACGGGCTACCGGCAAACCCTTGTCTGATAAAAATTTGCAAAACAGATCATAAAAATAGGCTGCTTTTTCCGGTGCAGCCGCCTGTTTAAAACTGGGACGCCGCCCTTTGCGGCAATCCCCATAAAGTGTAAATTGTGATATACAGAGCACTGCGCCCTTCGCCTCTTGCAGGGAAAGGTTCATTTTGCCCTGTTTATCCTCGAAAATACGCAACCCGGCAATTTTATCTGCAAGGTAGCGGCAGTCATTTTCTGTATCATCCGCAGCTATACCAACAAAAACAGCCAGCCCGCCGCCGGGGATTTCCCCCACAACCTCTCCTTCAACCTCTACCGTAGCCCAGACAGCTCTTTGCACAACAGCACGCAATTTTTACCAACACCCTTAACCTTTACGGTGTATTGACCTGGGAGGCCGGGGATGGGCCTGCCTCCACATGTCTTTTCACAGAAAAAACATCCTTGACCTTTTTTATCCGCTTCATGATATATTCCAGATGATCCAGATCTTTGACGACTAAGGTTAAATTAATGACAGCCATTTTATCCCTGGCAATCCGCCCGTTTACAGCTGTAATATTAACCTTGCTTTCGCTGATGGTATGCATAACCTCTGTTAGAAAGTTGGGACGGTCCATGCCGGCCACCTCAATTTCCACCGGGTAGGATAGGTTATTGCTGACCACCCAGGAAACCTCCAGGTAACGATCCTTTTCCTTCGTTGCCTGCAAAATATTGGGACAGTCCTTACGGTGCACGGAAATACCCCGGCCCCGGGTGATAAAACCGATAATTTTGTCACCCGGCAATGGGTTGCAGCATTTTGAAAAGCGTACCAGCAGGTTATCAATACCCTGCACTTTTACACCCTGGGTAACCTTGCCGGCACCCTTCCAGGGTTTAATTTCTACGGGAGGCAACGGTTTTTTTTCTTCGCCATATTTCTTGCGGTATTCTTCCCGCAACCTGGAAACAATTTGTTGGGGCGAAACACCCCCGTAACCGACAGCTGCATAAACGTCATCAGCAGAAAGAAAATTGTACCTGACACCGACATCCTCCAAAAGAGGTTCTTTTAAGAGTAAACAGGGCTCCAGGCGCAACCTGTTAATTTCTTTTTCCAAAAGATCCTTACCTTTGGTAATGTTTTCCTCGCGCCTTTCCTTTTTAAACCAGTTGCGTATCTTGCTCTTTGCCTGGGAAGTCATTACTATTTTTGACCAGTCCCGGCTGGGGGTACCCCCCTTACTGGTAATGATTTCGACTATGTCTCCGGTCTGCAGCTTATATTCCAAAGGAACAATGCGCCCGTTAATCCGGGCCCCGACACACTGGTTGCCGATATCCGTATGAATACGGTAAGCAAAATCAAGGGGTACGGCCCCGGAAGGCAGGTCGATCACATCACCGCGCGGTGTAAAAACAAAGACTTCATCGGCAAAAAGATCTATTTTAAGGTGTTCCATAAATTCATGGGCGTCTTTGAGTTCCTGCTGCCATTCCAGCAACTGCCGCAACCAGGAAAGTTTTTCTTCGAATTCCCGGTCATCCCTAACCTTTTCCTTATATTTCCAATGGGCGGCAATCCCGTATTCCGCCGTGCGGTGCATCTCTCTGGTCCGGATTTGTGCTTCCAGAAGCTCATTTTCGGCACATACTACCGTGGTATGCAAAGACTGGTACATATTTGATTTGGGCATGGCAATATAGTCGTTGAAATGCCCCGGGATAGGCCGCCAAAGGGTATGGACAATGCCCAAAGCCGCATAGCAATCCCTGATGCTGTCTACAATGATGCGTACTGCAGTCAGATCATATATTTCATTAAAATCCTTATCCTGACTTTTCATCTTGTTATAAATACTATAAATATGTTTGGGGCGGCCGTTAATTTCAGCGGATATTCCTGCCTCTGAAATTTTTTCCTGTAAAATAGAGATTACTTCATATATAAAGTTTTCCCTTTCACGGCGCTTTTTAGAAAGCCGATCTGCTAAATGATAATATTCTTCTTCATTTAAATAGCGAAAAGCCAAGTCTTCAATTTCCCACTTTATTTTATAGATACCCAAACGATGCGCCAGCGGGGCGTAGATTTCAAGGGTCTCCCGGGATATTTCTTTTTGTTTGGCCGGGTGCAAATAACGGAGAGTCCGCATATTGTGTGTCCGATCCGCCAATTTAATAAGAATAACCCTGATGTCACGCGCCATGGCCACCAACATTTTACGCCACGTTTCGGCCTGATGTTCTTCTTTAGATCGAAACTCCATCCGGCTTAATTTAGTGACACCATCGACTAAGGAGGCCACTTCTTCCCCAAAAATTTTTTCGACCTGTTCGTAACTGTAGGGGGTATCTTCGATGACATCATGCAGCAAGGCAGCCACAATCGTGATCAAATCCAGTTCCAGATCAGCCAGTATATAGGCCACCCCTAAGGGATGGGTAATATAAGGTTCACCGGAAATCCTTTTTTGATCGGCGTGCGCCTTCACAGCAAAATGATAAGCCTTGCTGATCAAGTCCCAGTTTTCTTTTTTATTATTATACTGTTTAAACCGTTTTTTCAGTGCCTGCAGGCTCATTTTTCACCCCTGCTTAATTTTACCTCTTCTTTTAGTATAAGTTATGTCCCGCCGAGAGTAAAGTCACTAAATAAATTTAGTATCTTTTTTCCCGCAGCTGCCAATAAAAAATGCTGCCAGGCAAGGGTGTTTTTCCACTTGTCTTTTTCCAGACGCAGGGTTTTAGTTGCAGCCAGGTCCTTAAGTAAACCGCAGTAATCGTGAACGTTATGGTGTAATCTCATTTGCTGCCCATCTGACTCCAAATACAGCGCTTCTGCAAAAATATCCATACTTTTTTTTAAAAGATGCTTGGTGGTTGGAAAAGGAAGTGTCTTTTGCAGTTGATAATATATTTTATCCGGGGCAAAATGTATATCCGTTTTTATGATTTTTTGCAGGTAAAAATAGATCTGTTCCAGAACACAAGCGTGCGGAACGGTAGCCCTTAGCAATTTAAGGTTTTCCCGGTAATCACTTTGGCTATATAGCAAATGAACCTGCAGTTCTTTTTCGGCTCTGCCCATTTCAGTCAGTTGAAATAACAGCTTTTTTAATTTTTCTTCATTTAAGGGCAGGTCGTAAAGCATTAGCCGGCTGGGAGCTTGCTTAGGCAGCCCCTCCACCGGCCAGGCCCCCTGGTGGCTGAAGAAGATGCCCGGCAGACCGGCAAAAAACTTTCTTAGTTGCCGGCGGCGTCCGGCGGTGTTTACAAAAACAAGTATTTCCTTATTTTGTTTCTGCAGTTCTCTGATATAAAAACCTTTCTTTTTTAAACCCCGGCGGTCAACAAGCTTCAGGGAACTTTTTCCCCCTATGTATTGATCGGCATATACGCAGTCTAAAACCTCAAGCTGCAGGGCGTTGTTTCCTTTCCACAGGTCAAAAGATACATTAAATGCCAAGTCGACTTCCCGTTGGGGGGTTAGCGGGGGTAATTGAGTTTTCCCGTTAAAGCTGATCCCGGCAAAGGACTTGCCTTTCTTTTGCACGCCCAGCTGCAGATGCTGCCGGTTTTTACCCACACCCCTTATTTTTTCCAGCAGCCATTTTTCTCCCCAGAAAAGCGGGGCAGGATTGCCATGCCCAAAGGGTTCGAACAGCTGCAGGGCAGCAGCCAGGGCAGGGGTAATTCCTTCCGGTTCCAGCCGGGCATCAAGGTTCAGGGTTGATACAGGGCCCTGTTCGCCATAAAAATTCCAGGCCAAATTATCTAATTTTCCCCGCAAAACAGGAATACATTCTGCGGCAGCCGTTAAACCGGCAGCCTGGCGGTGGCCCCCGAACCCCAAGAGCAGAGTACTGCATTTTTTTAGGGCCGCAGCCAAATCAAAATCGCCGCAACTTCTGCCTGATCCCTGGCCGACACCTTCTTCCAGGGCCATCAGGATCACCGGCAGGTTGAAACGTTCGACCATACGGCTGGCTACAATCCCCAAAACACCGGGATGCCAGTCTTTTTCTGCTAAAAGCAGAAAACTGCGTCCTACTTTCTCAGGGGGGCCTTCTGCAGCTAAACTGCAGGCCTCTTTAAAAATTTTTAGTTCCAGTTCCTGGCGTCGGCTGTTTTCAGCCTGCAATTCCCAGGCTATTTGCAAAGCCTTTTCCTCGTTTTCTTCCATAAGCAGGTTTAAAGCGCGTGACGCGTCACCCATCCGCCCGGCGGCATTAAGGCGGGGGGCGATGACAAAGGCTATCTCCTTGGCTGTCAGTTTATCATTCCCAGCACCGGCCACCGTGCGCAAGGCCTGCAGCCCGGGGCGCAGCAATTTTGCCATTTGCTGCAGGCCATACACTACCAGAACCCGGTTTTCAGCGCGTAAGGGCACGACATCTGCTACTGTTCCCAAGGCTACTAAATCAAGATAATCCCAGATTATTGTTTCCCTCCCCACCCGGGAACAAAGGGCCTGTCCCAACTTAAAGGCAATACCGGCCCCGCAAAGAGCTGTAAAGGGATAGGCGCAATCCCTGCGCCAGGGGTTGAGAACAGCACCGGCTGCCGGCAAAACCTCTCCGGGCTGGTGATGATCTGTCACAACCACCTCCAGGCCTAAGCGGTTGGCATATTCAACTTCTTCGAGGTTAACAATGCCGCAGTCCACTGTAATCAGCAAAGACACGCCCCGGCTGTGCAAAAATTCCAGGGCACCGTTATTTAGCCCGTACCCTTCCTGCAGGCGATCTGGAAGATAAAAAACGACATCCCCACCCAGTAGCTGCAGCAGGGAAAATAATAAGGCTGTGGCGGTAATTCCGTCTACGTCATAATCACCATAAACAGCAATGCGTTTACCCCGCTGGAGAGCAGCTAAAACGATTTCTACAGCCCGTTCCATATCCTGCATTAAAAAGGGGGAATGAAGCTGGGCAAGATCGGGGTATAAAAACGTTTTCCCGGCCTCGGCACTGCTGATTCCCCGGTTAAGCAAAACTTGGGCCGCCTGCAGCGGTATTTTGAGTTCCTGTGCCAATAGAGCGCTTTTTTCCGCTTCCTGGGGATACAGCTGCCAACTGCGGGAGGGCAGTTGTTTTTTGCCAGCAATTCTTTTTAACATTCTTTCGCTTCCCCAGCCTGCTGTTGTCTCTGCTGCGCACCAATATTATTCCCGGAAGGGGAAAAACTGCCTTTATCTCCTGCTGAAAGGTCTGTTTCTTGATGGCTGCCGGGGCTTTCCCGTTCCCGGGCCACAAGAGTTCCCTGTAAACGTCCAACCTGCGCCAAAAAAGTATCACGTTCCTTTTTAGTAATTTGTAATTTTTCCTGTAAATTTTTAATTTCCTGGTTTAAAGCACGTAATTGCAACTTAACCACAATATTTTTAAACAAACCAAAAATAAAAACAGCCAATGCCCCCAGCGCTGCCGAGCCCAAAATTATTAACACGGCAGATGTTTCCACAACGCCATAAAGGTAATTAACCTCTACTGGTTGGCTGTTGGCCGAGGCAAAAACGGCAATTATCAGGCAAAGAACAAGCGCAAGAACAATATTAAAACGGCCCACTGCAGTTCATCCTTCCTGAAAGTCGGCTTTTTTTTCATAGGCTGCACCCAGCCGGCTAAGCAAGGGTTTTTTGTCTTTTTTCAGCCGGTTGCAAGGAAAACCACAAAGGACCGGCGATAAAGACAGAAGAACAGGTGCCGATTACAACCCCCACCAGCAATGCTAAGGCAAAAGCCTTCAGATCCATACCGCCCACAAAATAATTAAAAGCGACGAATAGAGAGAAGAGCACAACTAAGGTTGTCAGGGAAGTGTTCAAGGAACGAATTAAACTTTCATTAATGCTTTCGTTAACCAGTTCTGTAAGGGTTTTTTTGCGGCTGAATCTTTTCAGATTTTCACGGATACGATCAAAAATTACAATGGTGTCATTGATCGAATAACCGACAATTGTTAGGATTGCAGCAATAAAGGGGCTGTTAACCTCAATTTGGAACAGGGAAAAAACCGTCAACACGGTGAAAACATCGAATAGCAAAGCTAAAATTGCAGCCAAGGCAAACCTGAATTCAAAACGAAAGGTGATATAAAGAATCATGCCGGCCGCTGCCAGCAGCAGGGCATAGAAGGCTTCCCTGGTCAGCTCCCGGCCGATCGTGGCTCCCACGTTTTCAACCCGCAGGACATCTTCAGCGGTCATCTCCGGCCAGTGTTCCTGAAAGGCGGCAATAACTTCTTTTCTGGCGGCCTCCTGCAAGTAGGGCGCTTTGACGACCACTTCCCTGCCTTCTTCAAAACCCTCACGCCCGACCCTTTGCAGGGGTACCCCATCCAGGCCAAAGGGAGAAAGAACCTCCTGCACTTCCTGCATCTGATAACCTGCCGCCAGACGCAGCTGCAAGATGGTCCCCTCCTTAAAGTCAATACCCGGATTCAAACTGTTTAAGGACAGGGAAATAATACCGGCAATTACAATTATGGCAGCGACAGTAAAAGCCACGCGCCGGCATTGCACAAAGGGAAAATTATACTGTTTCATCTTGATACCCCCTGTAACCAAGGTAGGCGGCATTTTTCACCAAGCCGGAACGAACCGCCAGGCGCAATAAAAGGCGGGTTAAAAAAATAGCCGAAAACATGCTGCAAAGAATACCGGTTAAAAGCACGACGGCAAACCCCCGCACGGGGCCGCTGGCCACTAGAAAGAGGACCAGGGCCGCAATAATTGTGGTTATGTTGGCGTCTAAAATTGCGCTCCAAGCACGTAGAAAACCGGCATTGACGGCGCTAAGAACTGTTTTACCGGTTCCCAGCTCCTCTTTCACCCGTTCAAAAATAAGGACGTTGGCATCGACGGCCATACCGATGGAAAGGATCAGGCCGGCAATACCGGGCAGGGTTAAAGTAGTCTTAAAAACCGCCAGCACCATAAAGACCAGCGCCACGTAAATAATCAGGCTAATATCGGCCACCAACCCGGCAAAACGGTAGTAAAAAAGCATGAAAGCAATAACAAGGAACAAACCGATGATACCGGCCCTGGTACTTAACCGCAGGGCGTTTTCCCCCAGTACAGGCCCCACGGAACGGGTTTCCAGCTCCACTAGCTCCACAGGCAGTGCACCGGAGCGGAGCATTAAGGCAATGTTGCCGGCTTCTTCGGCCGAGGCAATGCCGGTAATAACAGCCTTGCCGTCCTTGATCACACTCTGTACCTTTGGGGCGGAAACCAGCTCTTCATCAAGAAAAATAGCGATAATTTCACCCAAATGTTCCTCTGAGGCCCGGGCGAACTTTTCCTTGCCTTCAGCATCAAATTCCAGGGCCACCTCCGGCTCATTATACTGCCCGCGGGTAAAATAAGCTGTTTTTAAGTTGGCCCCCGTGAGCAATACCTTGCCGGCAGAATTCTTGAAGGTCAAAAGGGCTGTCCGGCCGATGACCTCCATCGCCTGGGATTGATCTTTTAGACCCGGCAGTTCAATTCTGATGCGGTTTTCCCCTTCAGGTTGTAAAACAGGTTCACTGACCCCCAATAAATCTATCCTGTTGCGAATAATAGTCAGCGAACGCTGGATAGCATCACGATCTGCTTCCGTGTCTGCTGAAGGCTGGGCCTCTAAAAGTACATAGACGCCGCCTTCTAAATCAAGCCCCCTTTTCAAAAAACCTTTCCAGTTGTATAAAAATAATACGGAGGCGGTAACCAGCAACACAGAAACCAGCACAAAAATAAGGGGGCTTGTTACCTTACGTTTTCTCAATTTCCTTCCCCTCCTATCCGGAACCTCAAATAGTAAAATTAAAGTAGCTGTATTTCATTGATAACCAGGGCAAAGCAGGCAGAAAGATAATCAGCAGCCCGGCGGCAAAGGATCATCCGGGAAAGAAATATTTCAAAGTATTCCATCACCCTGCTGATGTAGGTGTCGATCGTCAGCTGCAGGGTAATAATTTTTTGTTGGGAATCGATATCTAAGTTGGCATCCTGCACAGCGTAATTAACCCGATCGTGAATGTCAAACCGGGTAAAATCCCTGTTACGGACCCTGGAACGGTGCACGTCGGCTTTATCGGCTAAGATTACCGCGGCAGAAATGTTGCTTACAACCTGTCCAAATTCTTCATCGTGGTTGCCGATGGCAGAAATAACATCGGAAATTTCTTCATCATCCATGGACATTTCCCGTAAAATATCCATTGCTATTAAAGCACCGGTAGTATAGTGATGGGTGCGACCCACGACATTGCCGATGTCATGCAGGTAACCGGCAATAGCCGCCAGTTCAGCCTCCCGGACACTGTAACCAAGATCCAGTAAAATGCGGCGGGCTGTTGTAGCCACCAAATCGGCATGCCGGCGGCCGTGTTCGGTAAAGCCGATAGCTGCCAAGTTCTCATTGGCCTTGCGTATATAAGTGACCACAGCGGAATTACACCGGACATCCTGTAAAGTAACCAAGTTTGGGTTTTGCCTTTTGTCTTTATTCATTGCATCTACACCTTAAAAAATCAAGATAACCTAAGTGTACTTCGCCCTGCAGTGTTTTTATCCTGCAAAAATCTATTCTCTTTTCCCGGGGATATTTTCTGTAAAACATATAAAACAGCTGGTTACAGGCAGTTTCAGCGGCAATCAATTTAAAATCACACCTTCCAATTTTAAAAGCTTTTCTTTACAGGCTGGGCCATAAACATATTTATTGTTGCGGGGCATTAAAGGGAAAGGAACGAAAAAAACAGCTTCTATGCCCGGTATGACAGGCCGGGCCGCTGGGTTGCACTTTTAGCAAAAGGGTATCGGCATCGCAGTCATAAAATATTTCCTGCACAACCTGGGTATTACCGGATGTCTCTCCCTTGGTCCAAAGCGTTTTCCGGCTGCGGCTCCAGAAACAGGCCAGCCCTGTTTCTAGGGTTTTTTGCAGGGATTCCCTGTTCATGTAAGCCAACATCAGCACCTCACCGCTAGCATAATCCTGAACGATGGCCGGCAAAAGTTCATATTTATCAAAGGCCAACTCGTCAATTTTAGCGGGTATATTCAGTTTATCTTCCGAATTCATCGCTTAGACGCACCTCCAGACCCTGTTTTCTGAGATATTTTTTTACATCCTCCACCGAAAACCGGCGGTAATGAAACACAGAAGCGGCCAGCGCAGCACTGGCCCGGCCTGCAGTTAAAACCGCGGCAAAATGTTCTACCTTTCCTGCACCCCCGGAGGCAATTACCGGTATCTGCACCCTTTCGCTGACCGCCCTGGTCAGGGGTAGATCAAAACCATCCCGGCCCCCGTCGGCATCCATACTGGTCAGCAGAATTTCACCGGCACCCAGTTTTTCTGCCTCTGCCGCCCAGTCAACAGCACTTTTTCCCGTAGCCCGGCGGCCGCCATGTGTATAGACCTCCCATCCCTGCTTTTTCTCTTCCCAGCGGGCGTCGATAGCCACCACGATGCTTTTGCGGCCAAAGGCCCGGGAGGCTGCGGCAACAAGCGCCGGGTCTTCCACCGCCGGTGTGTTAAGCGAAATTCTTCCGGCCCCGGCCTGAAAGGTTTTTTGCATCTGTTCCAAGGAGCGGATACCGCCCCCTACAGCCAAGGGCATTTTTATTTTTTGGGCGGCCCGGCGGATAACTTCCCAAAGGGCTTCTCTCCCCTCTAAGGAAGCTGTAATATCCAGGAAAAAAAGTTCATCTGCACCGGAACGATCATAAAAGGCAGCCAGCTCCACCGGATCGCCGGCATCCTTAAAGTCGGTAAATTTTACACCTTTTACCACCCGGCCTGCTTTCACATCCAAGCAGGGGATGATTCTTTTCATCATTAGTGCCTCCTCCACAGCTTAAAATATAACCTGCAGCGCTTGACCGCCTATTATTTCAATACGGCGCGGGCTTCCTCCAAAGAAAAGCGGCCGGCGTAGAGGGCCTGTCCGGTAATAACGCTCCTGACCCCAAACGGTGCCAAATCTTTTAATAGACGCAGGTCGTCCAAGGAGGAGACCCCGCCGGCGGCAATAACCGGAATTTTAAGCGCCACCGCCATTTCTTTTAAAGCCTTCAGGTTGGGCCCCGCCAGGGTCCCGTCACGGGAAATGTCTGTATAAATAATTTCCTGCACACCGTAGGCCTGCATTTTTAGGGCAAAGTCCAGGGCTTTTTTCGACGAAGCTTCGACCCAGCCCTTAACCGCAACAAACCCATCCCGGGCATCGATGCCCACCAAAATTTTTTCCCCGTAAAGGGCTGCCATTTCTTTAACCAGCTCCGGTTTTTCTACTGCTGCTGTTCCTAAAATAACCTTGGAGACACCCAGCTCCAGAGCGTTTTGAATGGTTTGATGATCCCTGATGCCCCCGCCTAACTGCAGTGGTATCTTTATTTGGGAAGCAATTTTTTCAATAATAGCTGAATTTACCGGCCTGCCGGCAAAGGCACCGTCTAAATCTATAATATGCAACCGCTTGGCTCCTGCGGACTGCCATTTCAGTGCGACTTCTACCGGATTTGAACTATAGACCGTTTCCTTTTCTCTTTTTCCTTGCAGCAGACGAACGCATTTTCCCCCATGAAGATCGATGGCCGGTATTACCAACAAGTTAATCGTCCTCCTTATTTCGAAGATCTGCTAAAAAAAGTGGACATCTTTTATTCCCCTGCGGCAGCAGTCAAAATAAAGTGATCGTGCAGGGTTTTAATGGCACGCTGCAGATCCTGTTGCCTGATCAGCAATGAAATGGTAATGTTGGAATCCCCGGTTTGCTTGATTTCAATCTGCTGTTCATTCAAGGCCCGGATCACCCGCGCCATAACGCCGGGCACACTGTGCATACCCACCCCGACTACGGAAACCTTGGCACATCCTTTTTCTAAAATATAGGAAACACCCAGTTTTTTAAGGATACCCTCCACTTTAAGGCAATGTTCCTCTTTAACTGTAAAGGCTTTCATCAGAGGGAATACTGTAATTAGGTCGATATTTACCCCTGCTGCGGCGATCTGCTGAAAAACAGCCAGTTCTCCTGCCGGATCGGGATGTTGCAATTCAATCATAAATTGCGCCAAATTTGCATTGTGTGCGATCCCCGTTACAGCCTGGCGCCCGCGCGTCCCGTAATAATTTCGATCCCCCAAGGAAGATTCTGCTGTAATCAGTGTTCCGCTGCCGGGCTCCTCCAAGCTTTTGACCACTACACTGACGTTGTTACGCATAGCCACCTCCACTGCCCGGGGGTGAATAACCCTGGCCCCTTCATGGGCAAGCTGAAAAACTTCCCCATAGGTTATTTTCTGAATCAGGCGTGCTTCTTTCAAAATAAGAGGATCTG
>JAAYRR010000103.1 GCA_012518675.1 Bacillota bacterium | reverse complement strand
CTGAGTGACAGAAACGGCTACAAACAGGCCCAAAAAAGTGGAGGTTATAGCAATTAGCACCACGCTGCCCAAAACCAGCGGCCAGTTGATCCCGGCTAAGTCGATCATAAAAGCGGCAAAAAACACCGGCACAAAAGCATTGACGGCCCCAAATAAAATAGCACCGGCAGTTTTGGCCAGCATTAACAGGTTAAGGCTGATGGGCGCCAACAAAAGCCTTTCAAAAGAGCGGCTCTTTCTTTCAAAGGTCAGGGTTACGGCCAGCATCGATGTCGTGCCGAACAAAACGGACAAGGCCATCACTCCGGGCAGCAGATCACGCACTTCTACCTTTATAGGCGAACGCAAAAAAAACATCAAAGTCCAGGCAACAGGAAAAATCAAGCCCCAGCTGATATTGGGCGGTTTTAGATAGTAACTGCGCATGTCTTTCATCAGAATGCTGGAAAAGGCAATCCAGGTTTTCATGAGCGCGCAAGCCCCCTTTCTTGGTCTGGTGCGCCGTTTATCTTCGGCCGGCCCGGCTTGTTTTGCAGTTCTACACCGGTAACCTTAATAAAAACCTCCTCTAAGGTAGGCCGGACAATTTTTGCCTCATAAACCGGCAGGCCGTTTTGTTCAAAAAATTGGACGAAGGGCAGCAGGGTAAAGGAGGCAGCAGCATGGATGCTGACCCCTTGGTCCCCGGTTTTCCGCGCCCGGTAGGCCGGAAAACGGTTTTTGAATGCCTCTTCAACCTTGGTAAAATCCCCGTCCAGGATAAAGGTCACGATATTTTCTTCCTGGGCTTCTTTCATCAGCTCTGCAATGGTCCCCTCCCGCACAATTTTCCCCTGCACGATAAAGGCCAGCCGTTGGCAAAGGCGTTCTGCTTCCTCCATGTAATGGGTGGTTAAAAAAATGGTTGTCCCCTTAGCATGCAGATCCTTAATCAGCTTGCGTATCTGTTGGGCAAAAACAACATCAATACCGGTGGTCGGCTCATCAAGAAACAGGATTTCCGGCTGGTGTATGATGCCCGCAGCCAAGGTCAATTTTCTCTTCATTCCTTTAGAATAAGCCCTAAAGGGCTTGCGGCCTGCTTCGGCCAGCCCGAACTGCTCCAGCAGCCGGGCGGCTCTTTCTTCCCGGATATTTTTCTCCAGGCCGTAAAGGGCACCGCAAAAAGTCAGGTTTTCCCACCCGGTCAAGTCTTCATAAAGGTTGCTCTCATCGGGGACAACACCCATCAGGGCCTGCGCCTGCTTGGCATTGTGGGTATAATCCCTGCCCATTAACTTCACTGTGCCGGCAGTGATCCTTGCCATCCCGGTGAGCATGTTGATGGTTGTGGTTTTTCCAGCCCCGTTGGGACCTAAAAACCCAAAGATCTCCCCCTTGTTGATATGAAAACTAACATGATCTACGGCGGTGAAACCGCCAAAATCTTTTCTTAGGTTTTCTGCCGCTATGATTTTCAATTTCTTGACCCCCCTTTTTTCAGGTTAAAGAGTAGTTATGAAAAACCGGTGTTATCATTCATAACTGTGCAGCCTGGACAAAATCCCTTTTCCGGCAAGAGCTTACAGCGGGCCTATGAAAGGACATAAGGGCAAGGTTTGCGCTTTAAACTGCAGCCCGGGAAAAAAGATGTTTATATATGGTATCATTTCTAGGATTTCCCTGCAACACCCCGGGGAGCTATGATGCTCTTGCCGGGGGGGCAGGCTACCTGGAAACTATTTTTAAAGCACAGGTTTATCAGCAGGTGTCTGTCAGAGGGTTGCCTGCTTTACCGGCCGGTATAAATAGGCGGGACAGATCCACCCCCTCATGTTTAAGCAGCCAAACCTTTACGTCGAGCCCCCCGGCGTAACCGGTCAGGTTGCCGTTTGCGCCCACCACCCGGTGGCAGGGAATAATGATACTGATGGGGTTATGGCCTACGGCCCCGCCGATCGCCTGGGGGGACATATTTTTTTTGTTCATCTGGGCGGCGATCATTTTGGCAATTTTTCCGTAGGTTGTAACCTGCCCGTAAGGGATCTGGCACAAGAGGGCCCATACTGCCTGGCGAAATTTACTGCCTGCAGGCGCCAACGGCAAAGCCGATATCGCGGGCTTTTCGCCGGCAAAATACCTCTGCAACCAACCCTTGGCGGCATTAAATACCGGCAGGTTGCTTTTTTCCACAAAATCATCTGCTGTGGCGGCGGGG
>JAAYRR010000102.1 GCA_012518675.1 Bacillota bacterium | reverse complement strand
TTGCGCAATTTGGAAAACAATACCGCAGCCCTAAGTAAAAGCAAGCGGCTTCTAGGCACCCTGCAGCTTTCTCTTCCGGCATTGGCCAACGAATTGGTTTCTTCTTGTTTTGAACCAATTTGGGATGAAAGGTTGTCCCACTTTGCAGACGCTTGGAACTGGGCCAGCACTAGCAACTGGTTGAAAAAAAAGATAGATCCCAAAGTTTTTGATCGCCTAGCTGCAGAATATACCTACTACCAGTCGCATATTCAGGGAATTATGGTGCAACTTGTTAAAGCAAAGGCTTGGATGCATTTTTTCAACCGTTTGGAAGAAAAACAACGCCAGCATTTAATGGCTTGGGCATATTCTGTAAGGAGGATTGGAAAGGGAACGGGTAAATATACCCTGCAGTACCGGCGGGAGGCTCAAAAGCATATGGAACACTGCCGACCGGCAATACCTGTTTGGATTATGCCTATTTTCCGTGTTGCCGAAAGTATTTACCCCGGCACTGATGTTTTTGACGTGGTGATTGTTGATGAAGCCAGCCAATCTGGCCCAGAGGCGCTTTTTCTTCATTATTTAGCGCCTAAGGTAATCGTTGTCGGTGATGATAAACAAATTAGTCCTGAACATGTAGGTGTTGAACGTGAACAGGTAAATATTTTACGGGAAAGGCACATTCATGATCTTCCCTTAAGTGATATGTACAACCTGGAAAATAGTTTTTTCGATCAAGCTGTAACACGTTTCGGGGGCAGAATACATTTGCAGGAACATTTTCGTTGTATGCCGGAGATTATCCAGTTTTCCAACAATATTTGTTACAGGGCAAAACCGTTGATTCCTTTGCGACAAAGGGCTGCCGGCCGTCTAGAGCCTATTATGGTTACGCATGTTCCTGAGGGCTACCGCAAAGGTAAAGGGGCCGGGACGGAAAACCCCCCGGAAGCGGAAGCTGTTGTAAAACAAATAATCGAATGTGTGAAAAACGCGGCTTATAAAAATAAAACCATGGGTGTAATCAGCCTGCAGGGAGAACTTCAAGCCCGCAGTATAGAAAACCTTTTATTAGAACAACTGGGGCCTGAAGAAATGGAGAAACGCCAGCTGACTTGTGGTGACGCTTACGCCTTTCAAGGTGACGAAAGGGATGTTATTTTTTTGAGTCTTGTTGCTGCCCCGGATGAAAATATAAAAATTGGGACGTTGAGCAGAAAAAGTGATCAGCGTCGTTTTAACGTTGCGGCCAGCAGGGCAAAGGAACAAATGTGGCTGTTTCATACAGCCACACTAAACGATCTCAGTGCTGGTTGCTATCGTTATAAACTGTTGGAATATTGCCTTGAACCTAAGATGGAAGCGATCACCTTTGGGGGTGAAATTCCAGATTACGACACGCTTGTCCAACCCTTTGCAAGCCTTTTTGAACAACGTGTATTTTGTAAAATTAAGGAACGTGGTTACCTGGTGGTGCCCCAATATAATGTTGCAGGTTACAGGATTGATCTTGTGGTTAGCGGGATGAAGGGTCAACTTGCTGTGAAATGTGATGATGTGTGGCCTGGAACTGAACGATACATAGCAGACATGGAAAGGCAAAGGCAGCTTGAGCGCAGTGGTTGGACCTTTTGGAGAATAAGAGCAAGTTTATTTTACCGTGATCCGGATAAGGCAATGGAAACCCTTTGGCAGGAACTTGATAAGGTGGGGATTTTCCCTTTAACTGTAGAAGAAAGTAAAAATGCGGGGCAGGGCAGGAATGTAAAAGTTCGCCCGGAGCCAGTTAAAAATTCAAAGGATAAAGTATCCACAGAAAAAAGAAAGGAAAGTTTTGTTTCGAAAAAGCAGGTAACAACTGGTTTGCAGGGGAAAGTTATTTCCCTTTATGAACGTCGTAAAACAGATAAGATGAACAATACTAGTAGTAAAGGCATCAATGCCCGAAATCTTGACATTATAAAATATACCAGTTGGGAACCAGAACCTTTGGCTGATCCCAGATATACGTCCTCAGAAAACATAATAAAAAATTTTGTAAAGATTGTTACTGCAGAGGGCCCCTTATTTGTGCGCCGGCTTTTTCAGTTATATTTAAAAGCAGCAGGAATAGGGAGGTTGGGTAATCGTTTAAGGAATATTCTTATGCGTGCCCTGCAGAAAGCAATAAAAAGTAACATATTTGTTGAAAACAATGAACTGGGTGTTGAAGATAAACTTAAAAGGGTAGTTCGCTTACATAATACCCCTAAGGTTTCATTACGTACAAGAGGAAACAGGACACTTGAAGAAATCCCTATTTTAGAAATAGCTGCTCTTATAGATATTTTTATAAAACAGGGTACAGTAAATATGGAAAAAAAAGAAGACCTTTTTAGAACAGTACTAGACCATTATGGGTTCCAAAGAATGACCCAAAAGGCGCACCAAATTTTGCATATGTCTTTAAAAATTGTCCATCATAGGGACAAGCTTTCCGGGCAGTAAAACGTATATTATTTACTTTTAGCAGGTTGTTCAGGATGGACAAAGAACCTGTGTCTATGATACGTTTAGCGACCCCTCAGATGCTAATTTAGCTGGGGCTGCCTTTCAACTTCTACATTTCTGGAAGCAGCCGCCTGCAGGCCTGACTTCGGCACAGGATGCCGCCCAGCAAGACCTGCTGGTAACTGGCAGCATTGTCTATTTACACCCGGTCATACACCAATAACGTTTTTTGTAATGCTTGGTGTTTGTCTATTTTTTTTAAGCCTTATTTTTTAGCATGGCGCGAAGTTTAAACCTTTGGATTTTACCGCTGCCGTTCGTGGGAAATTATCTACAAATTTTATCTTACGGGGATATTTATAACGCGCTGTTTTACTGCGCACAAATTCTTGCAGTTCATGTTCCAGTTCTGCTGAGGCTTCATGCTCGGGGATAAGAAGAACTAAAGCCAGGGGCTTTTCAAGGTTGGTCGTGCCAACATATCCTACCATGGCGCATTCCAAAACAGTGGGGTGCCGCAGTAAAATATTTTCAATATTTATCGGTGATATCCAGATTCCCCCCGGTTTTCAACACCGGCAACCTTGCTAATTCTGTTTTATTATGCTACAATTATAACGGTAAAAACCTTTTAAAAAACATGTCGGGGTGGCGGAACAGGCAGACGCGCACGGTTGAGGGCCGTGTGGTTCACACCATGTGGGTTCGATTCCCATCCCCGACACCACCTTTTAAGCAAACTATTGACAGATATAATAATTTCTAACCCAAACCTATATTCCCATTTTATAGGTTATTTTTTTCGCATTTTCTTCCGCCCCCAGATACTGTGTTGCCTAAAAAATTCTCTGCAGTTTAAGTAATCACCTATTATTTTTGGATTAATTTTGCTGGTATCAATCAAAGGGAAAAAGGGCAACTTATTGTCCTTACAACACCCCTCTATGTAATTCACAAACCTGCCTAAAAAAGGATATTTGTTTTTAGCCATAAATTATTGCCCCCAAAAAGTTTTCTTCCCCGGTCTATAATGGACAACCTTTACAATGTCACTTCTGGATATTTCTCTATTTGAAACCACCACCAACATAGGAAAACCTATCCTGCCTTGTTTTAGGGGGATCAGCCCCAAATTCCTTTATCCAGCTTACGGCAGGCATTGATTTGGACACGATTCTTTGTAAAAAAGAAAAACGGGTTCTCATAAACGGTTGTGCCTTTTCATACAAGGGAAAGTATTTCCAGATCATGAAAGGTGGCAAGGAGGCGTCTATAGAGGCTCCATGTCAGGGGCGGCCAAAACCGCTGGTACTGTTGCAAGCCCCCTGGATGTTAAAATTTATTTGGGTGACATTTTCACTGAATAAAAATCATGCCTTTACGGTGATATTTTCAAAGATTATTGACAGGTTACCGGCGCTGTTTTTTGTTGTTGGTTTGCATCAGGTAGCCTTAAAATCATTTTGTTCTATAGGCAGGTATAATTTTGTTATCGTAGAATATGTCGAATATAAGGAATAATGCAAACAAGAAAAGTGCTGCATAAGGATACCGGGGGGAAGGAAGTATGTCTGGTAATTTTGTGCGCTGGTCACAAGAGAAAAACATTGCTGTTGTGGTTGTTGATAATCCTCCGTTAAACTTGCTTAGTTCCAATGTTGCAGTGGAATTACTGCAATGCCTGCAGGAAATAAATAAAACGGATGGCTGCCGGGCCATGGTTTTAGCCGGAAAGGGTAAAGTCTTTATGGCCGGTGCGGATATCAAGGAACTGGCAGGGCTGGTCAGCTTCTCCCGTTCGACGCTGCCCTTTACCGGCGTGTTGCATAAAACCCTGAACTACCTTGAAAATCTGCCTATCCCCACAATTGCTGCGCTGAACGGCCCGGCTTTGGGTGGGGGTTTGGAACTGGCTTTAACTTTTGATTTGCGCTTTGCTTCAGAAACTGCTTTATTAGGTGTGCCGGAAATTACACTGGGGTTGTTTCCCGGTGCCGGGGGTACCCAAAGGCTGCCCCGTCTGATAGGCATACCTGCTGCTAAAGAAATGCTCTTTACCGGTAAACCTGTTACGGCGGCCGAAGCACTGCGGCTTGGTCTTGTCAATAAAGTTGTTCCACAAAATGAAATATTTACTGTAAGTAAGGAAATGGCACATTTTTTAACATCCCGGCCTGGAAAAGCCTTGCGGTTGCTTAAAGAAGCAGTAAACAGGGGTATGGAAACTTCTTGTGCAGAAGGTTGCCGGATAGAAAGAGACCTGTTGGACAGGGCCTTTAAAACCGCAGATGCCCGGGAAGGCATCAACGCATTTCTGAAAAAACGAAAAGCACAATTTAAACATTATTAGTTAAGCAGGAGTTAAGCAGGCCGGTTCCTTGTGAACAGCAGCGTACAGTATAGGGAATACAGTAGGGGTACAGTATAGTAAAATACAGGGTATCCTTTTTTACCAAAAAAAGAGACGGTGTTTTTTGTTTTTACCGTCTCTGTGTTGCTAAAATTGTCTAAAATTCTAACTGACCCTGTTTTAAAAGGTCCTGTAAAGGATCCTGTTTTATGATTGTTGTTCAGCTTCGACATCTCTCTTGGCAAAAAGGTAGTAAGCATTGTAAAGTGCAATGATTATCCCAATAATAATGTTGTTGGAGGCTAAAGAACTGGAAGCCATAATGGGAGTAAAGTTTACTATTGCCAGCCAGATTCCAAGAACAAGGTGAATAATAAAGAAAGTATTCATAAATAGTTTTCCCTCCTTTCGGCTCTTATTTTGCCCGCAATTAGAAAAATTATACTTACCGGTATGGAAAACTTTTCCGGGGTTAAGTTCCAACGGTCTTTTTTTGTGTTATATTAATAGGGAGGGAAAGATATCTTTTTTGAAAGATCAGTTGTGGTTTAGTGGTTTCAAAAAGTTCGTGTTGAAGATACATCTTATTTTTTTTGCTGAAATAAAAAGGTGGCCTAATTTCAAGTGGAAACAAAATGGATGGAAAAACACAAGGGTGATTATTTAAAGTTTTTGGGGACAGCAGGTGCCCGCTTTGTAGTTACCAGGCAGTTACGGGCTTCGGGCGGCCTTTGGTTATCGGTTGGTGGTGAAGAAATAATCATTGATCCCGGTCCCGGAACGCTGGTCAGGTGTTTGTCTTCCCGCCCCAAGCTGAACCCCCTGCATCTCAGTGGCATCATTTTAACGCACCGTCATATAGATCATTCTAATGACGTCAACATCATGATTGAGGCGATGACAAACGGGGGGCGGAATAAAAAAGGTTTTCTCTATGCCCCGCGGGATGCCTTTGAACCACCGGATCCGGTCGTGCAGTTCTATGCCCGTGTTTTTTTAAAGGAAATTGGTTATTTAGAGGAAGGTAAAATAATTCGCTGTGCGGGGTTTAAACTGGAAACACCGGTAAGGCACCGGCATCCGGTAGAAACCTATGGCCTGAGGTTCCACTTACCATGTGGGAACATTTCATTAATTGCAGACACTGCTTTTTTCCCGGAGCTGATTGAACATTACAGCGGATCAGATCTTTTAATCCTTAACGTGGTTATTTTTAAGGATCATGTCAGCGATCGTATTTACCATCTAAATTTTAACCAGGCAGCAGAGCTGATCAAAAACATAAAGCCCAAGGTGGCTATTCTAACCCATTTCGGTATGTCCATGTTGCAGCAAAAGCCCCATCTGCTGGCTCGCAGTCTGGAAGAAAAATTGGGCATCAGGGTTATTGCGGCCACTGATGGTTTCAAACTGCCGTTACAAAACCTGTCAACTTCCGGCAGTGATATACTGGTAGGATGAAAATGTTTATAGGGATTTGCAAGCTGGAACTGTTGCTGCCGGAAAGCCTTTCTTTAAAAGATAAACGTCAGGTTGTACGCAGTATTATAGAAAGGCTTAAAAACCGTTTTAACGTTTCTATAGCAGAAGTTGGGCATTTGGAAGCTCTAAAAAGAACAGCATTAGGCCTGGCACTGGTCAGTAATGAAACTGCCTACTTGGAAAAAATGATGGGCAAGGTTATAAATTTTGTGGATGCCGATGCACGCGTGCAAATTATCGGCTTGGAAAAAGAGATATGCTAGCCTTAAAGGCCTTCTTCGCCCTGATCCAGCCTTTTTTCTGCTTCCCATTCCATTTTGCCCCCCGGGGGCAGTAAGTGTATCCAGGTGTTGCCCGGGGCCAGGCGTAAAACGCTCCCATCTGCCTTATAAAAGTGTGTTCTTTCTTGGTAGCTGTCTTTTTTCCATTTTATTTTTTCCATATTGCCGCTGCTAAAAAAATAGCCCTTTCCTTCGCCCAACAGGGTTATTTCCAGATGGCCCTCTTCTGTAAAGACGCGGGTATTGATGTGTTGGACAATTATGTTCTTCACTTCTACAGGCGTTTCATGGTTGGTGTCAATAAAAGGGCTGCCGTCGTTATAACGGGTATATGTACCCCGGGGGTTCCAACGATATTCAACGTTGTTGCGGGAATTGAAGGCCAGGGCAATGGAAGAAACAGGCTCCTTAGGCTTTTCTTGTTCCACAAAATAGAAAAATTCTGCCGGCGGATTTCCCGGCGGGTAATTAAATTTTTCTGCTCCGGTAGCCAGCAAGGAAAGGCTTGTATATAAATTATGGGGTCGCTTGCGGGACTTTTGTCTTTGAAAATAAGCCGGGTGGGGGATTTCGTTGATGTGTTTCAATTTTAGATCAGCCAGCACGGCTTCTGTATGGATGGAATAACCGCAGTGTGCTAAAATGCCGTCAAATTCATGGGCCAGGTAGGCAAAATAGGGCCGGGCGCTGCGGACGGGGCCGATATCTTTTTCCAGGGGGGACATATAAAAGGCCAAAAAACGGGTAATACCCCCCTCTACAGGAGCCTCATAAACAAGCTCTGCCTCCTGTAAACCTGCTTGCGGTCTGGCAGCCCGTTCATTTTCAACAATGACGGCATAAGGGCAATCAAAAATTTCCTTTACCGGTAGGCCTGTGAAAGGTGAGGGTTCCCCGGATGGGACAGGAAGCCCTGCTGTCGGGCTATTTTCCTCTGTAGGTTGCCGGGTTTCGGCAGCCGGTTTTTCAGGGTCGGTCTGTACTTTGCAACCTTCCAGAAAAAAGGTTAAGATCAGGGGAAAAAGCACCAGGAAACAAATAGAATATTTTTTAATCACCTGCAAACACCTCTAATTTTTGTAATAGTAAAGGATTGAAATAGAAAAAAGAAAGGCTTATTGTAAAAAGTTAAACATTTAACAGGATATTTTTTGGGGAGCGAATTCAGCATGGCTGTTATCAAAAAACCGTTAAAAATGGCCCGGGCATATGTTGCAGCCTGTGTTGCCGGGGGAGAGCTGGCAGTGGATGCTACAGCGGGTAACGGCTATGACACTCTTTTTCTGGCCCGCCTGGTTGGTGCAAACGGGAAAGTGATGGCCTTTGATATACAAAAAAAAGCTATTGAAAACACTTGCCGACGCTTAAAAGCGGCAAAGATGCTTTCGCGGGTTACCCTCGTCCCGGATGGTCACGAAAATATGGTACATTACATCCACCAACCGGTAGCCGCCGTGATGTTTAATTTAGGCTATTTGCCCGGCGGCGATCACTTGCTGGTTACCCGGCCGAAAACCACCCTTGCTGCCTTGGGGGCCGGCCTGCAGTTGCTGCGTCCGGGAGGGGTGGTAACAATAGTTTGTTATACAGGTCATCAGGGTGGGCCGGAAGAAAAAGCGGCCCTTTTAGGTTGCCTATCAGGTTTGGAACAGAAACAATTTACAGTTTTGCATTATACGCTGCTGAACCAGGTTAATGAACCCCCTTCCTTGCTGGTGATTGAAAAAAGAACATAGCTTTTTAAAGCAAATTTTTCCAGTAAAGTTTATCACCTACCGGTTATTATTGCAAGGTTGATTTCATGGCTTAACTGGGTTCTAATGCATTGTGAGGTAACTATTTTGTTTACCATTATATGAATGGCAAAAATTGCTGGAGGTTAGCGATGGTTCCTATTGTGTCTATTACAGGCTATGCCAAAACGGGGAAAACAACCCTGATTTTGGAGCTTATTAAGGCTTTGCAAGCTAAAGGTTATAAAGTTGCCGCCGTCAAGCACGATCCGCATGATCACGGTGAGGTAGATCGCCGGGGGAGCGATACCGCCAACTATTGGGAGGCGGGTTGCAGAGCGGTTGTTCTTTCTTCACCGACAAGATTAACCCTTTT
>JAAYRR010000014.1 GCA_012518675.1 Bacillota bacterium | reverse complement strand
TACAGGAGCTGCGCCTGCGGCTGCAGCCGGAATCCTTAGGCGAGGTTTTAGTCCGGATCCGCCGGCAACAGGGGGTGCTTTCTGCAGAAATTATGACCCGGCATCCTGCTGTGCAGGAAATGCTGGAAAGCCAGCTGGAAACACTGCGCCAGCGTTTCCAGGAAGCCAACCTGCCTGTCGAACACTTGGATGTTCTACTGCAGGACGAAGGGAAAAGCGGTTTTACATTTTCCGGGGAAGGCCGCGGGCGGGATCAGCCCCGCGCCTTTGCAGCGGGAACAGGGGCGGGTAACGCGGCCGGGGAGCGCGAAAACCTTGCCCCCGGACGGCGGGGAGCAGGCTGCAAGGTGGACTGCCTGGTTTAAAAAAACAGGAAAGGGGACAGTGCCAGTGGAAATCGGTTCCAGGGGGGCGGCCGGCACGACCGGGGCCTCCAGTCAGGAAAGAAGCGCCCTGCCCGACAAAACCATGGACCTGGGTGCGGAAACCTTTTTGCAGTTGTTGGTTACCCAGCTGCGCTACCAGGATCCTTTCAGCGGCGGGCAGGATATGGGCGATTTTATGGGCCAGCTGGCCCAGTTTGCCTTGTTGGAAAAGGCTGTCCAGATGCAAAAGTCACTGGAAAACTTTGCTGCTGCACAGGAAAAAACGCTGGCAAACTTTGTTGCCGCACAGGCTCCGCAGCAGGCCCTGATGCTGTTGAATAAAACAGTAGCGGTTTTGGACGAAAACGGCAAGATTTTGCAGGGCGCGGTTACCGCGGTGCGCCTGCAGGCGGGAAACCCCTGTCTTAGGATAGGGGAAAAGGAATACCCCTTGCAGGCGGTGCTGCAGGTCGGCAATCTGCCCGCAGCAGAGGACAAAGACGAAGAAGAAGAAGAAAAACAAGCAGTAAATACAGGGACAGGGCAACACCCTGCAGGGGCGGTAACAACGGCAGGTGAACAGGCGGCAGCAGCAGACGCGCCAGAAAACACGGCGGTAACAGCAACAGCAGGTACAGCAGAAGCAGCAGAAGCAGCGGCAGATACAGCAGGCGCGGCCGGAAATACAGCGGCCGCAACAGCAGATGCAGCAGCAACAGTAGCTGAGGCGGCAGTAGCCGCCGGGGACGCAGCGGCAAGGGCCGCAGATGCAGCAGGCAATACAGACTTGTAAGGTGGTGTGCTGTAGTGGTCGATCGTCTCAATGTTTCTTATGTCCCTCCCGGAACGCAGGCCGGCAGGCCGAAAACAACCGGGAAGGCGGGGGATAAAAAGACGGCCCCCAATCAGGCAGGTTTCAGCCGGGTCCTGGCAGAGACCATGGGCCGCGGCGGGGGTTTAACTTTTTCCGCCCATGCCCGGCAGCGTTTACAAGCGCGGCAGATCAACTTAAATGCTGCGGATGTAAGCAAGCTGGCCCGGGCTGTGGAAAAGGCGGCCGCCAAAGGCAGCCGTGCCTCTTTGCTGCTTTACAAAGACTTAGCCTTTGTTGCCGGGGTGCAGAACAAAACAATTATTACCGCCCTGGACGGGGAAAGCAGGAAAGAACATGTTTTTACCAATATTGACAGCGCGGTTATTGTGCAATAGGGCCGGACCTTTGGTTTAAGGAGGCCCCGGGCTGCCGAACGACGGAAGCAGCCTAACGCGCCGGCAAGTAAAATACAAAGAAAAACATATTTCACTGACAGGAAAGGGGGCAGATGGCCTGTGTTCCCAATTTTTCAGGCTTAAATACGCCGGTACAGCAGGGGTATCAATAGCAGTTTATTTTGTTAAAGAATCGAACCCCTGCCGGCTGTTGGGGGCAACCCCCGCCGCCGGGCCGGCACGCCATATTTTCAGGGAATCAGGTCAGGCCAAATGTTACGTTCATTAACTGCGGCAGTTTCCGGTCTGCGCAACCACCAGACCAAATTGGATGCGATCGGTAACAACATTGCCAATGTGAATACAGTTGGTTATAAAAGCAGCCAGGTTCGTTTTCAGGATATTTTCAGCCAGACCCTGCGGGGGGCCACGGCACCGCAGGCAGGCCAGGGGGGTGTAAACCCCATGCAGGTCGGCCTGGGGATGGAGGTAGCCTCCATCAACACGCTGCACACCCCGGGGGCCATCACCGGCACGGGGCGGGAAACAGACCTGGCCATTGAAGGCAACGGCTATTTTGTGGTAACGGACGGTTACCAGCAGTACTACACCCGCGACGGCACCTTCACCCGCGATGCCTCCGGCGTGCTGGTCAACGCCAACGGCATGCGGCTTCTGGGCTGGGTAGTGGAAGACAAGATTAAAAATGAAAATGAAGACGATGAAAATGGAAACGAAATAAAATTTTCCGGCAAGTTAAGCGAAATCCAGATCCCCTTAGGCGAAGACACAATCGCCCAGGCAACGAGCAACATCAGTTTTTTTGGGAATTTAGACGCTGCGGCTGTAAAAGTAATAGAAAAGGTAGAAGGAAATGGAGAAACAACAAAATATATTATTGAAACCGAAGAATGTAAGT
>JAAYRR010000101.1 GCA_012518675.1 Bacillota bacterium | reverse complement strand
TCTGTTGCACTGTTCGTTTTAACCGCTCGTAATTGTTCAGGTGGGCCTTGACGCGGGCCACCAGCTCTCCCGGGCTGAAAGGCTTTGTAATATAGTCGTCTGCCCCTAAGCTAAACCCTTTGATCTTGTCTATTTCCTCCTTTTTCGCTGACACCAGCAGAACCGGAACATTTTGAACATCCCTGATCCGGCGCAGTATCTGCAGGCCGTCCAGTCCGGGCAGCATAATATCAAGAATTAAAAGATTATAGTCATTTTTCTGGATTAGGCCGAGCGCCTGCAGTCCGTCTGCAGAAATGCTGACCTCAAAGCCGGCCAGATCCAGATAATCCTTTTGCAGTTCTGCAATGCTGAGGTCGTCTTCCACGATTAGTATTTTTCTCATTTGTGCGGCCCCCTCAAAGTTTTCCCAAAAAGATCTTGGCAGCAGAAGACCGGAGGCACTGGATCGCCCGGCCCGGAGGCACCCTTAAAGCTTCCCCAAAGAGATCATGATGGCGGTGCCGCCGGCAGGCGGGCTTACAGCCCAGATACGGCCATTGTTTCCTTCCACTATCTGTTTGGAGATAGCCAGCCCCAAACCGCTGCCTTTGATGCCGGTCCGGGCATGATCGGCACGGTAAAACCGTTCAAAAACATGGGGCAGATCTTTTTCTTTGATACCACAACCGTTGTCTCTAAACTCTATAATTACACTGGTTTTTGTTTCCCGCAGCAAAACATGGATCTCCCCCTGCCCCTGGTATAGATATTTTTGGGAGTTATCGAGAATATTCATAATGACCCTGTTCATCTGTTCCCGATCCAGCAAAACAAAGCGGTCCTGCTTGAGTTCATTGGTAAACCTGAACAAAACCTTAACCCTTGCAAGTTCCGGCCGGTTTTCTGCCAGACACCGGTGCAAGTACGCACCGATGTTGGTCCTTTCCATCTGAAAAGGGATTTGTTTTAAATCGAGTTTGGAAAAGAGCACAAGGTCGTCTATCAGCCTGTCAACCTGTTCCGCCTTCCGGGAAATCGTTTTTAAATACTTTTCGATTTTTTCCGGACTGCCGGCCACCCCGTCCAAAATCCCTTCAACATAACCTTTGATGGAGGTAACTGGCGTTTTTAAATCATGGGAGATACTCCCGATCAGCATTTTGCGGTTATCTTCATATTTTAACTGGTTATGGATCAACTCTGTCAGTTTAATGCGCATCTTTTCCCAGTCGCGGCAGAGTTCCTGAATTTCCCGATCTCCTTCTTCAACAATCTGGTACTGCAGATTTCCTTTGCTAATTTCGCCGGCCGCCACCTGCAGGTTGCTAATGGGTTTTAAAATCGCTTTAGATAGCTGTTGACTGGTAAAGAAATTGACTACCAGAAAGGAAAGCAAAAAGGTTATCCCCAACAACCACAAAAAATTTCCCAAATCGGCGCCGGAACCCTGCAGCGGGGCCAGCAAAATAACCTGGGCCAGGGAACCATCCCGGTAAGGCAGTTCTATTGCCTGCACAAGGAAAGAAACATTGTCAATCAGTATTTCTTCATTATTCCCCAGACCCCTTCCGTTTTGGAGAAGTTTCGCTAAGTCAATGGGGGAAAATTCGCGGGAAGAAAACAAAAGCTGCCCGTTTTTTAGAATTACCAGCTCACCGTTAATTTTATCCAGTCTTTCCAGAAGTTCACCTTGCTTGCTTTCCCTTTCAATTGCTTCCGGTTGTTCCTGCAGAAGGCTGTGCCGGTTATAGAAAAATTCGTATTTTATTGCCGACAACTGCCGGTAGCGGTCTAAGGAAAGATCGGCAGCAGTGTGTCTGCCCAAAAAAAATAAATAGGCGAAAGCCAACAGAACAGTGATGGCCAACGGCAGGGCTACTGTCGCAAAATTTACCAGAAACAATCTTTTCTTTAAATTCATTGAACACCCCTAAAATTCTTTGCGTTCAAAAAGGTAAAAACTGCCCACAAAAAGCATCACCCCGGACCCCAACATCAGCAGCAGTTTTCTCAACACTGCCGCTAAGGGGAAGGTATGGGCCAGCCACAACTTATACCAACCCAAGTGGCTGGTAATAAACAGGCCGGCATATTGGGGAAGGATTAAGGCGAGCAGTTCGGAAGCCAAAAATAATAAGACGGCGGCAAAAAAAACCGCAAGGCCGCTTTTCAAAAGGTGGGCGAGTAAAATAACGCCAAGAACCAGCACCAACAGCGGCAAAAGGCTAACCATATATGCCCAAAAGGTACTGGCCACGCCTGTTACGGTTAGGGATTTATAGTTAAAAAACAGACTAATAAGTATAGAAAGAAAGAAAATTGACAGTAAATTTAACAAAATAAAAATGGCAGCAGCAACTACTTTCGCGGAAAAAATTTTAAACCTGCTGACCGGCCTGGTTAAGGTCACCCGGATAATATTGCGGGAAAATTCCCCGGAAAAACTGTCGATGGCCGCCAGGGCGACGAACAAAGGCAAAACTGTTTTAATGACTACCGACAGAATCAGGAGCGGGAATTCCCCACCGCCTGCCCCGCGAATCCCAAAACCGGCGCGCACACCCCAAATTGCCAGTTGGCCCAGGATGATCACCGCCAGGGAAAAAACGATTGCTGCCAGGGCCTTCTTTTTTTTATATAACTTTTCCAGTTCATTGATTAAGGCAATCTTAAACACGGCCATTTCTCTCCACCTCATTGACAAAATAATTTTCCAGGCTGGCATAATCCTTCAGGATGTTTTCTGTGCTGGCAATATTCAGGATTTTACCGTTGTAAATTACGCCAATCCTGGTACAAATCAGTTCCACATCATGGATCAGGTGGCTGGAAATGAAACAGGTTGTGCCTTCTTCTTGGGCCAAACGTTTAACTAAATTCCGCACATCAATCATCCCCTGTACATCCAGACCGTTAAAAGGCTCATCCAAAATTAATAGCTTGGGCCGGGATAAAATCGCCGCGGCCAAACCCAGCCTTTGTTTCATCCCCAGGGAAAATTTTTTGGGTTTTTCATGCTGATACCGGGCCATACCGGTAATCGCCAAAACTTCTTCTATTCTTTGTTCGTCTACCCGGGGATAATATCTGGCAAACTGTTGCAGGTTGTCATGAGCACTTAGATAGGGGTAGGACTCGGCCACCTCAATTAAGACGCCCACGCCGGCCATTGCTGCTTCATATTGATCAATTATATCATAGCCAAACAGCCTGACTGCACCGCGATCAGGCTTGATCAGCCCAGTCATTATTTTCATGGCCGTAGTTTTCCCTGCCCCTTTAGGGCCTAAAAAGCCAAAGATCTCTCCCTGACAGATCTCCAGACTAACATCTTCGATGCCCCGTCCGTTGGGATATATTTTGGTAAGTTCTTCAATCTCGATGATTTTTTCCACTTATTATGCCTCCAGATCATATTCTAAGGGGCTCCCCGCGGGCGACGGCTAAATACAGCCCGCAGGGAGGTCTTCTTTGTTTTTTCCCAAGAGTTTGCTTTAGTCAAAGTCCGGACGAAAATTAGAATCATAGCGCACGTTGTTGTTCCGTTGATTTTGGTCTATATCTAAATATATTCTGGCATCAATACCATTAAAGTGGATGTTTCCTTTAATTTCAGCACCCTGTTCTGTCATCCCCTTTAGGGCCGCTCCATTACTGTCCCCGCTGTTAAACTTAGCATTGAAGGTATAAGCTTGAAAATCACCGGCATAATTTTCATACCCCTCCCGCAGCACTTCACGGAAATTACCCTGGACGCCTTCATCATTAAGTTGGGTAATTTCCAGCTGCCTTTCACCTATTTTTATAAACCGGCCATCTTTTTCCAGCAAAATATCATTTTTGAATTTGCCTACAAATTTTTCTGCGGTGGGTTTATATGCTTTGTCGAAATCCCTTTCTTCCCGGGTGACGATCTCTTTCCCGCTAAGGTCCGGTTTGACTACTGCAGTGGCATTGACATCACTCAGCCCGAATAGCATTTCCAGGGTTATTTCATGCGCCCGGCCCTCTTTATCCAACCCGGAAATATTAATAGTACCCATAATATTTTCCAGGCTGCCGTCTGCGCTGATTTTTGCCGTCCCCCACACTTCTTGAATATAAACATCGCTGGCTAAATGAACCAGTCCGTCCCTGTTGCCATTAAACTCCTGCCTCGTTATAAAGGAGGCCATCGCATTAATTAAAGCAGGGATCTGGCCGGCAGACAGTTTGCCGGAAAGAGCCTTACTGCCGTCGGGATTTTCTTTCACAACTACCTGTTCCCTTAAATTACCAACCAAGGCATCGAATATCAGCTCCAGGTCTTTAATCCTTTCCTCATGAAAGGGATTGTCTTCCTTATTAATTAAAGGCGCAGTTTTTTCATCCTGGTAGGTAGTTACAATGTAATTATTTTCATTACTGGATTTTGTGATAGACTGGTTTTTATCTGCATAGCGGTAAAGACTGCGATTCCCCATGTGGGGATCTTTTGTTGTAGTATCTTTTGTTGTAGTAGTTTCTTCTTTTGCGCTGTTGATGGTGTCATATCTAACTAAATGATTGTCAGAATAAAGCACCTGCCCGTCCTCTTTTAACACTGTAGAAAATTCTGCAGTAAAACTTTGATAGTTTTCCGTACAATTTGCAGCCGCCAATTTAATGGCATCTTTTAATTGTTCATAACCGCTTTTATCTTTGATGTCCGCCAGGGCGCTGCCGGCAAGCAGCAAGGCGCCCAAAATAAAGGCGGCGACCAGGACCATTTGTTTCTTCCTTCGCAAATTGATCACTCCCTGTTTATTATTTTTGTTTTTATTGAGCAAGAAGCTGCTTCCTTAATTCTATTATAACGGGTAGCTCTTACTTTTCTGTAAACAAAATCTAAACAAAGTATAAACTTTGCAAAACACAGTTTCAGGGGAAATAACCCTTTCCTGGTAAAAAACTCTTTCCCGGATCATAAAACATAGCAGTAAAACATAGTAGACTGCGAAGAACCAGAAAAATAGGCAAAACTTTAACTGGAAATCAAAAAGTTTAACATATAAGTACATCTTTTTTGTGTGCATTAACGTTTTGTAAATAAAAACAAAAAAAGGAAGCACCGGTTAAAACGGTCTTCCTCTTGACTGAAACGACAGCTATTTTGCGGTTCATCTTTCCAATACTACACTGCCGACAATTATACTTCCAACCGGGATTTCTGTTTCATCTATACACAATTCTTATTGCTTCTTTTATATTTTTTAAAGCTTCATCTATTGTTTCACCCTGGAAATAACATCCCTTAAATACAGGACAAGAGACAACATACCCCTTCCCATCTTGTTCAATAATAACAGGGTAATTTTTCAAACTAATCACCCCTTTTTACATAATTATAACCCATTGCTGACAAAGCCAACAATAGCACTTTGGGAACATAATCAACGAATTATCCAGCAAATAGTGAAATACACTTTTAGTGGCGAAGGGAGGCAATCAGGCGCTGGGGCTTTAAAATCATACAGAGGGCATCGTTAATATTGTTAACCACCAGTTCTGCAGCGTGAAGGGCTTCTACTGCGCAACCTTCCGGGCCTAAAACCGCAATACCAATAGCTGCCTTTGCCAACATCCCGGCGTCGTTTGCCCCGTTACCTACTGCTATGGTTTCAGCAGGCCCTGCGAGCTCTATAAAATTAACCTTGGCCGCAGAGGTGTTTTCACCAGCTACAACTTGTACATTTATATGGTTTTGCCGGCCGATCTGCGCAGCCACCCCCAAAGTGTCGGCCGTCAGGATGTGAACATCCAAAACCCCCGCCACCTTTTTTAATAGGAAAAGGGTTTTTTGGTGCAGCTCCCCGTCTATCGTCAGGGTACCATTTAGGTCAAAAATTATTTTTTTAAGCCTAATCCCACCCCTGCCCGGAATTTTTAGTTCTAAAGACATACCTTCATCCCCTAATAAGTTTTTATTGCAAAATTCCTGCATCATTGGAATCGCCTGGATATAATATTAACAACTTGTCTATCTATGATATATATTCCTTCATACGGGCGTTCAATGTATACGTTATTATTTTTTTCGTAAACATAATAATTGAACATTTTTTCTGCAGTCAAGATTTCAATTTTATAATAAGGCCTTACTGTTGGGGTGTCGTTAACACTTCTAGTTCTGGTGGGCCTTGAATTACCAATATATGTGACTGTTTTTGCAAAGTCTGCACCAAGTATTTTACTTTCCTTATTGTCGTCAGTTGAAATGTTAATAGCTGTTATAGCTTCAATTGAAGGACAATGCATGGGCCTTGCAACAGGAAACATATTATTGTAAACATAATACCCGCCCAGTAATACTGCCATAAATACCATGGCCGTAACAATATTTTTCCTTGTCAATTCATTTTACCTTCCTGTATAATTTGCGTAAAAATAAAAAAGATGGTCTATGGTGCCGATCAAAGGTTTCGTAATAATTATTAAAAACATCCAAAGATATGTTGTCCAAAGGGAAACGTTTGACAGACATTGTTTCCTTTTTATCCTTGAATGTTCAGAAGCCCGGCTGCGATAAGGAATAAAACTGTGGGGATTAGAACGACTGCCAGTCTTCTTCTTTTCATTGACTACACCCGGCTTCCATTGCTGCTGTTATATTATATCATGCCTAGCGGTGAAAT
>JAAYRR010000013.1 GCA_012518675.1 Bacillota bacterium | reverse complement strand
TGGCGGGCACCGCCCTCCCAGGCCACAGCCGCCCCCAAATTTTCTGCCACAAAGCGCAGCGGCACATAAACCGTGCCGCCGACCAGCCGCGCTGCTGCCGGGGCAGCCACCACCTTGCCGTTTTTAAGCACTTCGTCTGTTTGCAGGCGAAAAAAAACGGTATGCCCGTACTTTTGAATCCAGGCCGTTTTTGCAGCCCCGTTCCATTGCAAGCCTGCCCCCAGAAAAGCACCCAGATCCCTTAACGAAACCAAAACCGTCCCTTCATCCCAAAACAGCGGCACAGCAGGTGTTGCAGGCCGGCCGTCCACCAGCAACGCAGGCGCCGGCATCGTTCCGGCAGCGGCAGCAGCAACCATCCCTGTTTCGGCAGCCGGCACTGCCATGAGCACTGCCAGCACAAACAGCAAAACAGCCCCCCGCAGCCCCAATTTTTGCATGACAAACATCCTTCCCCTTAAACATATTTGCGTACCATTCCAGCTGTAAAATAATAACTGCAAGTCATCATTCTACAAAAAAGCAAAAACACCTGCAAGCCTTACATTTTTAAACATTTTAAAAATATTGTTTGAATATTCTGCCACCATAAACTGCACCGAAGGTAACACGAAACATATCCCACCTGTGTTTCATAGCTACATCCTTTCACGATCCACCGCTGACAAAGTGTATTAAACTATTAAACTACAGTAACACAACCGTCCCGGCCGCACCGCTGCCAGCCTTTCTACCTGGCCGGCAGCGCGTACAATGACCCGGAAACAGCACTGCCGTACACCGTTATGTCCGGCCTGGTTTCTTTGCCCTTTATTAGGCCCTGTCCCTGAACTGACTCTTAAAAAGTATATCAATATCCACAGCATCGTTGTTCTTAAAGTCCTGCCCCTTGGTTCCGGTCAGGAGGACCTCCAGCCTGTCTTGACCATTGTTCAACGTTACTTCCGTTTTTTGGCCCAAAAACATCACTTCTTGAATAACGTATTTACCCCGGGGATTTTTCCTAAGCTTTATATCTTCCGGCCGCAGGATGTACAGCTTTCCGTCCTCACCCCTCATAAAATTTGATTTCCCAACAAAGCTGGCCACATAATGATTAACAGGATGATAATAAACTTCTTCCGGTGTGTTAATTTGTACTATTTTTCCATGTTCCATAACCACCAGGCGGTCCGAAAGACTAAGGGCTTCTTCCTGATCATGGGTTACAAAAACCATGGTCACCCCTGTTTTTCTTTGCAGCTCCTTTAATTCCTTCCTTAAACGGTTTCTTAAGGCTACATCCAAATTGCTCAGGGGTTCATCTAATAAAAGCACTTCGGCCCCGGTTGCCAAAGATCTTGCCAGGGCCACCCGCTGTTGTTGGCCCCCGCTTAAATTGCCAATATTACTTTTTTCATAGTCCATGAGGCCGACCAGATTCAGGTATTCTTGCGCAGCTTTTAATGCTTTTTTCTTGGGATATTTGCGGTAGAACCTGATCCCATAAGCAACATTTTCCAAGACATTGAGATGCGGAAACAAGGCATAGTTTTGAAAAACTGTTGATACGGGCCTTAGTTCCGGCGGAAGCCTGCTGATATCTTTTCCTGCCATAAGAATTTCTCCCCGATCGGGTTTTAAAAAACCACCGATCAGGTTTAAAGTTGTCGTTTTTCCACAGCCCGAAGGCCCAAGCAGGGTGATAAATTCCCCGCGTTTAATCTTTAGATTTATGTTGGCAATTCCATTTTCATCATCATACATTTTTGTCAGGTTTTTTAGTTCTAAAATCATGAAGCCTTCTCCTTTTCTTTCCCCTGTTCATGTAATAAATCAGCGTCAGGTTGATTCCAAAGGTAATTATAACCAGCGCACTGCCCATCACAGCGCCTTGGCCATAATGCCCGCTGTTAATCTCACTAAACATCAACACGCTGGTCACCAGGTTCCGGGGCGAAACAAGCAACATCAGCGGCCCCACCGTGGTCATGCAGGCGGTAAAGATATTGATAAAACCAACCAGAAAAGTCGAACGCAGCATCGGAAAGATAATGGTAAATATAGTGGTTAACTGCGAAGCGCCTAAATCAGAGGCGGCCCATTCCAACTTCTTGTCGATGTTTTCAAAGGCTGCATTGGCGGCCTTGTTACCGACAGATACATGGCGGAAAGTACAGTTTAAGATCAATATTAACAGTGTACCGGTCAGGGTGAGC
>JAAYRR010000100.1 GCA_012518675.1 Bacillota bacterium | reverse complement strand
CTGGGGGCGCTCTACCTGGCCAAGTGGTTCTATCCGGACCGGTTTACAGACATGGATCCCGATCAGGTTCTGCAAGAATACTTTGAAACGTGGCTGGACGTACCCTTCCAGGGGAAATGGGCTTTTCCCCCGGTATCAAATTAGGAGGGCGTCCCTTCTTGGTACACCGGGTCAAATCAGGATAAATTAACAAAATACAATTTTAAAAAAACCCCTTGCGCATTCCAGTGATATGTTGTAGAATAGGCAGTAACAAATGAATATAAAAAAAGCCTTGAAGGAGAAAAGTAGATTGGGGTACTTCCTACAGAAAGGCGGGGCCAAAGGCTGTGAGCCCCCCGGAAGGAGCCAGTTGAAGTTCACTCCGGAGCCTCCGTCTGAAATCCCTGTAGGGAGAGTAGGGCGCCGACGGGTTCTCTCCCGTTATCCTCAGAGGAGGAATAAAATTTACATACCTGCTGAATTTGCCGGCAGGTCGGGATTTGTTCCTTAATGCCAAGAGGTCCGTGTGCTGACAGGCGCCGGTCAACTAGGGTGGTACCGCGGAAGATAATTCGCCCCTATGGGGCGATTTTTGTTTTCAGGGTTTAGGCCTGGTGTTTACTGCTTTCGTCCCTAGCGAAGAATGCAGTAAACACTTTTTTGTTTTTAGGCAGCAATAGGCATTTCGCCGGAAAAAGACACTAAAAAAACCTGTCCGGTGTTTACCGGGGCAAAGTTTCAGATTACCTTAGGAGGGGGCATCTATAAATGAATTTCGGTCGTTACGGCATTGTCAATGCGAAGAGGTACCCACATAAAGAATTTCTTGTAGAGCTGCAGCCTTCTGCAAAGGCAAGAAGGGCGCTGACCTGGAAGGAATTCAATACAGAGACAAATAAAGTTGCCAACTACCTGCGGGATCACTTGGGGGTGCAAAAGGGTGACTTTGTACTTCACCTGCAGATGAACAGCTTGGAATGGGTGATCACCTTTCATGCTATTTTAAGAATTGGGGCGGTGGCAGTCCCCCTTAACTTCCGTTTTGCCGCCAAGGATATTCAACATGCTGCCGCCGCATGCAACCCCAAAGCTTTTATTTTAGGCGCGGGCTTTTTACCCAAGGTGGAGCCCATCAAAAACACACTAGAAAGTATCAGCGCCTATATTTGCATCGGCGAATGCGTTCCCGCCGGGATGGTTTCTTACCATGATATTGTCAAAGCCGGCAACCCACAGGATGTATTGGTTGATGTGCAAAAAGATGATCCGGCAGAACTGATGTTTACCTCCGGGACGACAGGCCCCCCCAAACCGGTTTGCCATTCACATGATACCCTTTACCAGATAGGTGTCGGCAATGCCCTGACTTACAGTGAAGGGCAGGATACAGTATATTTGGCACCCCACCCTTTTTACCATAGCGGCAGTTTCTTTTTGTCTTTTCCTTCCTACCTGGCAGGTGGCAAGATTGTTATGTTGCTGGAATTGCACGATCCAAGCTACTTATTGGCAACCATCTGCGACGAAAAGGTTAACAACGGCTGGGTAGCCGTCCCCATTATGTCTGATTCCATCAATGCCATTAAACAAGGTTTGATTGATCTTTCCGAATATGATTTTTCACATGTTACCGGCAGCATTGTAATCGGTGCACAGCCGGTTCCCTTTTCACTCTTTCAGGATATGAAAAGGCTTTTACCCTTCAAAACCGGTAATATTTATGGTATTACGGAAGGCGGCGGCGGCGGGCTGATCAACCTTTGTGATGAGGATATTTTAACAAAACCCGGCTCCATCGGTAAGCCTACCTTTAATACCGAAGCGCGGATTGTTGACGAAGACGGAAAAGATGTACCTGTCGGGGAAGTCGGCGAGTTGATTTTGTACGGATCAAGAAATATGAAGGAATATTTTAGAAACCCCACTATGACTGCAGCTGCCTTACAGGATGGTTGGCTTTATACCGGGGATCTGGCCAGAAAAGATAAGGAAGGTTATTTCTATATTGTAGATCGGAAGAAGGATCTGATTATTCGCGGCGGTGAAAACATTTTTCCCGTGGAAATCGAAGACTGCCTGCGGCATCATGCCAAAATCAGGGATGTGGCGGTGATCGGCTATCCCCATCCCAGACTGGTAGAAATAGCGATGGCTATCGTACAGTTGCACCCGGGGGAAACAATGGAGGAAAAAGAGGTAGTTGAATTTTGTGCCCGGCATGGGTTGGCTAAATTTAAATGGCCCGAACGCGTTGTGTTTGATGCTGTGCTCCGCAATGATACCGGGAAAATAGATAAACCCAAGCTGCGGGAAAAATATCTAAGCCAGCAAAAGGTTGCTGCTATTAAATAACCCCTGGCAGGGCTGTTTTTTTTGCTTACAGCCTGTGGTTGTTCTATAATGTAATTATGATCGAAGGGGGTGGAAGGGCAGTTATCCAATGCTGCATAACTATAATGGATGAATTATTTCTTAAAAAGCAAACGTGTTTGTTGTGTGCTACAAAGTTTAAAAGCAGCAGGGTAAAAAGAAGCAAACAGTACCTGTTGAAAAGGGATTCCGACTTTTGTGTACACTATAAGGGCAAGAACCCCGATTTTTATAATGTTTTTGTCTGCCCGCAGTGCGGTTATGGTTTTTCTGAAAATTTTAAATCCCCACCGGCAGAGGAAAAAGAGATAATTAAAACAAAAATTAAACCCCCGGCGGATGACTTATGCGGCTTGCGTACGGTGGAGCAGGCTATTTTGGCCTATCAAACTGCATTAAAGTGTGCCCTGCTGGGAAAAGAAAGAGAAACTATTATCGCGGGCTTATACCTTCATCTGGCTTGGTTCAACAGGTTTATGAAAAATGAAGACGCAGAACTTGAATATTTAAAAAAGGCGATGTACTATTATGAAAAGGCAATCACCACAGACCGGAAATTGGAAAACCCGGCCACTGTTTTTTATTTAATCGGTGAAATAAGCAGCAGAACCGGCGACGATAAAAGGGCCGTGAAATTTTTTGCCCATATTGTCAATGACAAAAAAATAAACAACCCCAATATTATCAGAATGGCCCGGGAAAGGTGGCAGGAAATTCGCGCTGCCCGGTAAAAGGATAATTTCAATCCTTAATTCTAATGGGGAAAGCGGCCCTCAAGGGGCCTGGAAATGTAAAACCTGCTATTAAAGGGGCATTTAGTTCTAAACATTTTTTAGTGTAAAGGGTATAAGCACCAATTGGCAATGCTTTTATTGCAGCATAAACAGGCAACGCCGGGGAACGTGACCCCACGCTTGCCGGGGCTTATGTGTTGAAACGGCGGACTTATTGTTCGCTGTTTTCCGTTTTTACCGGTAAGCCCAAAGCGTATAAAGCCTGGGGGCGCGCGGGGTTATTTCCAAAACTGTTTCTATAGGGTGTGGGTATGCTATTAACTTGTTCCCAAGGCCTTCCCCTTACTGATGGGAAAGGCCCTTATTTATCAATTTCCAGCTTATAATTTCTTGCTTTTCTAATGACGGCTGTATGCGAAATGCCCAGGTGTCTGGAGGCCTTCCGAAATGAACCATATTTTCTGATTGCATTTTCCAAAATGATTTTTTCCAGTTCTTCGCGGGCCTTCTTTAAATTCATGTTTGCATAATTAAATTTAAACGTGGTGTTTACCCTGGGGTCATGGCTTTCTGCCGGTTCAGCCTCACCTGCAACGGCATTGCTTTTCGCTGTTGCTGTTGCTTCAACCTCCGCTATTATATTGCCGGGCAGGTCTGATTTTTGCAGCGTGTCCCCGTCACAAACAATGACCATTCTTTCCACGACATTTTTTAATTCCCTGACGTTTCCCGGCCAGCTGTACTTCATCAGCAGGTTAACTGTTGCCGGGGAAAAGTTTTTTTGCAGCTGGTACTTTTTGTTATATTTGCCCAAATAGAAGGACAGTAACAGCGGGATATCTCTTGTTCTGGCCCTCAATGGGGGGACGGTAACCGGTAAAACATGCAGCCGGTAAAACAAATCTGCCCGGAACTCCCCCTTTTGGGTTTTATTTTTCAGATCATGATTGGTGGCGGCAATGATGCGGGTATCTATACCTACAGGATTTACACCGCCTAACCGCAATATTTTTGTGTCCTCCAAGATACGCAACAGCTTTGCCTGCATAGCAAGGGGCAGATCCCCAATTTCATCTAAAAACAGTGTGCCCCGGTCAGCCATTTCAAATGCTCCCGGTTTACCCTGTTTATTTGCCCCCGTAAATGCCCCGGCTTCATAGCCGAAAAGTTCAGATTCCAACAACTGTTCCGGGATTGCACTGCAGTTAATTTTTATTAATTTTCCCTGTCTTAAACTCCATTTATGAATTTTTTCTACAATTATTTCTTTTCCCACCCCGGATTCACCTAAAATAAGAATATTAGACTGGGTGGCGGCCACTTTTTTAGCAAGCTCTAAAAGTTTCAGCATTGCGGTGTCGCCGGTTATAAACAGTTTTTCTTTTTTTAACTTTTTTTCCCGTGAGCTACCTCCGGTAACATTGGCCCGAAAAAGATTAGGCAACCAAAAGGCTTCTTTCAGCTCCAGCTGCACTTTATTGAAATCGGTAATATCCTTGACGGTGCTGGCCACCGTCAAGACTTCGCCATTTTTATTGATTACCGGCACGGCGTTGATGGCCAGTTCTTTTCCCGTGCAAATTTTTTGAAAGTCGGTAACGATTCGTTTTTTGTTTAAGGAAGTAAGGGCAATGGAGTTGCATTTGATAAGACCCTGCTTGAAAAGGGTGCCCATGTCTTTTTTTAAAAAATCCCCAGCGGTCAACCCCGTATCGCGCAACAGTGAGCTGTTTACCTTGCAGACTGTTCCCTCCTTATCCAGGAACAATATTCCGTGGTTGATAGCGTCTACAACGGCATCGACCCCCACCGCTTTTTTAATGGTTTTTGCAATTTCAGTAGTAATTCTTTCAATAGCAGTGATTTCTTTAAATATAGAAAGGGCCCCTAAGACCTTTCCTTCCTCCCAAACGGGTATTCTGTTTACAAGAAACATTTTGTTGTTGAAAATAAATTTTTTTAGCAGTTGAGGTTGTCCCGCCTGTAAAACCCTTGTTAAACTGTTATCTTTAAAAACTTCCTTCCATGATTTACCGCTTAAGTTTTGCTTTATTTCCAATAAGGTCAAAAAGGTTTTATTACAGAAAACAATGTTTTGCCGGTTATCAACGGCAAGAATACCGTACTTAAATAAATTTAACAACTGACGAAAAGGCAAGTGTGTTTCAACCCCTTTATTTTTAGCAGCGGAAACTTAGGGAACCAGTGTATGTTTCCAAAGTTTTCACTCATTTAATTTTAACATAATTTATTATTATTGTAAATATTCTCAAAAGGGCGGGCTGGCCTGCTTTTCCAGGCGCCTTTCCCTATCTATATGCCAACTTTTTGGAAGCTAATAGTTCCAGGCGGATGTTTCTTGGAAACAATTAGTGCCAAACAACAGCACGTTACCGCTATTTTATTTTAGAGGCCCCGGCGAAAAGCAGAAAATCCTAAAAATTTTTATAAAGATATTTTTGCCGGCAAATATAAAATTCCCGTTTTTAAGGTTTTTAACAGCCAGCAGCCTGTTTTCAAGCTTTTATACACATAAAAACAATTTGCAGCAACAGGGATAGCGGGGGATGGTATCAAAATTGCATTAAGAATACTTAGAACATAAAAAATATTGGAACAAGGGGGAGGTTCAAAAATGTTAAAGCTGGAAACAGTTACAAGATACGAAGATGTGATGAATTGTACGGTGGGAGAAGTGCTGGAAAGGGGAGCTTTGTTATGTCCGGATAAGGTGGCGCTTGTGTTTGAAACAAGGAAAATAAATTATTACGATCTGAATGTTTTGGTAGACAGCTTTGCGGCAGCGGTTTCGGAACTGGGTTTTAAAAAAGGTGACAGAATAGCGATCGACCTTCCCAATTCGCCAGAACTGGTAGTTTCTTTTTTTGCCGCGGCAAAGTTGGGGTTAATTGCAACCTGGCTAAATCCTTTGTACAGGGAAGCAGAATTAAAATTTATACTGGGAAACTCCAAGGCAAAAGGGATTATTTTAAAGTCGGGATTTCAAGATCATGATTATGCAGGTGCGGTTCTAAGCATGAAAAACGAACTTCCTGCTTTGCAATTTATTATTGATGTATCTGCCAGGCAGGATACGCTGTTGTTTGCAGATCTGCTAAAAAAAGGTGCCCAAAAGAAATATACTAAGCCGGAAATCGATCCCCGGGAAGATTATGTGATGCTTATTTATACCTCCGGTTCTACGGGTATACCAAAGGGGGCTCCCCATACACATTGGCAGGTGATTCGCCAGGGATTTAACTATCAGCAATCTTTGGGTACAACGGCGGCTGATATTTTTATTTCCTTTTTGCCTTTATATCACCTGTTCGGCTTTGGTGCTCTGTTCATGAGTGTCTTGTCCACCCAGGGTACGCTAATTTTAATGGAAACGTATGACCGGGAGGAGGCTTTTCGTTTAATTGAAAGAGAAAAATGCACTGTGCACCATGCCGCACCGACCCACTATATATTGGCATTGAAAGATGATCTTTATAAAAAATACGATCTTTCCACGTTAAGGATTGGTTATACCTCCGGTTATGTGCCTCCTATGGAGCTGATGGTGGAAATAGAAGAAAAACTGGGTGTTGAGGTTTCGAACTTCTGGGGTTCTTCAGAAGCAGGGGGGGCGCTGATTTTCGATCACAGTGATCCCTCCCGTGAAAAACGTTTTAAAACAGTGGGCAAACCAATTGAAATTATGGATATTAAAATAGTGGATCCTGAAACCCGGGCAGAAAAAGCGGTGGGGGAGGAAGGGGAACTGATGTGCCGTGGCCCGAATGTAATCAAAGGGTATTGGGAGAACCAGGCAGAGACGGAGGCGCATTTTGATGCCGATGGTTGGTTTGCTACCGGTGACTTAGCGTTTATTGATGAGGGCGGTTACGTAACCATTACCGGTAGAACCAAAGACCAAATAAACCGGGGCGGGCTGAAGGTAACACCTTTTGAGCTGGAAAAAGAAATCAGCAAACACCCCAACGTGCATGAGGTTGCGATTGTGGCTACCCCCAACCCGGTATTGGGAGAAAATATATGTGCCTGCGTTGTCCCTGCGCCTGGGGTGTCGGTTACCTTGGCAGAAATTCGTGATTTTTTAGACGGCAAGGTGGCTAAAAATAAATTGCCCGATGAGCTAAGTATTTTTGAAAGTTTCCCCCGGCTTGTCGGCGGGGTAAAACTAAATAAATTTGGTGCCGGAGGGATTAAAGAGCTGGCCATCAATGATCAAAACAAGCAAAGTGTAAGGTAAAAAAATAAATTGCGCAAAAGACTGCGTCGGTAGTGCGCTGTAAGGAAGGTACCCAGGCAAAGTAGATAAAAAGGGCCCCGGGGTTGCTAATAAAGGCAACAGTTATTGGCAGCGATCTCAGTTTTCCGGTATGGAATTATTTTTCCCCGGGGAATTATGCCGGTAAAAGAGTCTAATTCAGGCAGGGCTTGCAGGGAGGCGGGGGACGAAAGATTCATGCCCCCGCCTTTTTTGGTTTTCCCCGCAATAATGTTTTTAGCGGGATCATAGTCTTACCGGTGTCTGTACGGCAGGGCATGTTTGTTGCTGCTGTGGAAATAATAAAAAAACAGCCCTTCCAGGCAAAAGCTGCGCAGCCAAACATGAAAAGAGGAAAACCTTGACTATGAACATTGAAAAAATAATTGATTTCCTGGAGACAGATAAAATGAGCATAACTTTTTCTCCCCGGGGATTAAAATTTTTGTCCCTAAAGGCTGATCAGGGTGAAGTGTGTATAGACCTCAAGCTTCTTAGCAAGGAACAGGCAGCAGGACGGCCTATGGATCCCATGATAAAAACGGTTATTGAAGAAACCCTGAACTTCATTGAAACCGGCAAACAGGAGGTGCCTTTGGACCTGACGGCATTTACAAGTTTTCAGCAAAACGTTTTTGCGGCAGTCAGTAAAGTTAAACCCGGAACAGTTGTCACCTATAAAGGTATTGCTGAAGCCCTTGGCAAACCGGGGGCCGCCCAAGCAGTGGGCAGCGCAATTGCCAAAAACCCCGTTTCCTATTTTTTGCCTACACACCGGGTAATTCCCCAGAAGGGCATTGGCATTTGCAGGACGGGGGCCGGTCACCTAAGAGAAAAGTTTTTAGCCCATGAAGGACATGATCTTGCCAAACTCAGAGGGAATTATGTTTGCACCAGAAAAAAATGCTGTATGGAATAATTTTACCGGATTATCAATGAAACCTTCCCATATTCCCTACAACCGTGAAGGAACGGGGTGCAGGCCCTTTCTTGTAGAAAAAAGTTTTGATGTTGGGAATAAACCTTGTGCATAGATAGCAAAGAGTGCTGGAGAAAACAGCAAGGGCATTAAAATACCCGGCGCGGAAAATTGCTGTAGGGGTAACAGCATTGGTTACAGTACTATGTTTGAGCCGGACCTGACAATATTGTTTTTGTGATCATTCCACAGCTTTGACATTGTTTATTTTTACCTTCTTTTCACCGTCTGCTGTTGATAGCAGCAGCGTTTTTTCGCTTGCTATAAACCCCTTAACCACACCGCTAATTTTATGGACCTTATTGTTGTAAAACATCTGGATTCTAATTTGTTTCCCTTTTTGGCGGGACTGCTGCACCAAACGTTCCCATAATT
>JAAYRR010000099.1 GCA_012518675.1 Bacillota bacterium | reverse complement strand
CTGGAACATGAAGACAATGATATGATGCGGCCCCTAAAGATCATAAAATAGTTTGCCGGCATTCCCCTAGCCCCCTGTAAAACAGATTAAATACAAAAAACCAGGGCGCCGGCCGGCTGGTTTCCTGCAAAACGAACTACCTAAGTATCAGGTAAGAAAACTTTCCCACCGGGCTCTGGTTTCCTTTACAAAAATGTTTGATTAACACCTGTAAAAAACGGGGTACCCTTAGTTAAACTGTGCAGTCCCCTTTGTTAAAAAATAAGAGGCCACCAGCAAAAACGGTATTGCCGGTAAAATTGGCAGTATAACACCCGCCGCACCGATGATTAAAAATAAAAGGGCTAAGGTTACAAATACTGTTTTTTTAATTCTATGCATGGCACTAGCCGCCTTTCCCAGCCCATGTTTCCGGCTGATTTTTCCTTGCATGCAATCGCCCTCCCCGGTCTTGTTATATTTTTCCCAAACCGAAAACTTTTTAAATATGATTTTCCCTGCCGGCAAAAAATATTTGTAGATGATTGCGCCCTTATGGACCCGGCTATTACGGCTGTTGTTGTCGAAGTTAACGAATCAGGGCCTTGCCCCATCCTGATCAAGTTTGGAGATCTGGTCGGCATAACTTTCCCTTTTGTCCTGATCAAGCAGGGGAAGATTATAGCGGGCTACTGTCAGGGCAGCCTGTTTGCTCCCTGCTGCCAAACAGCGGGCACATTCCACATCTGCCTGCACAGGAACATAGGATTTAGGCAGGGCATCCCTGGTCAAAATGATTATTTCCCCGGCACAGCGGGCAATTTGTAGGGGGATAGTTGTGGCCCTTTCTGCACCCCGGGGAACCCCTTCTATAAAATCTTTAACTGCAAAACCGTCTTCCTGGGCCAAAGCAAGCGTTTGTTCCAAAAGAAGTTCTGCTTTCCCCAAGGTTTCCTGCCAAAAAACCGGCAGGCCGTTGTTTCCCTTCCCTGCAGGTAAGCCCTCTCTAATTTTTCTTAGGTTTACCCGGCAGGCCATGGCAAAAAGGGCTGCAGCATGGGCAGCAGTCAAGGCTGCAGATGACCCGGCGCTGGGGTAAACAGAATCTGCAGCAAGTTCCTGAAAGTAAGTCGTTAGCTGTAAATCTTTAATAACCGGTACCTTGCCCATGTAGATCCCCCTTTTTGCAATAATCATGTTCAGCGCTGTCTATTTTCGTGATAAAAGCGGTCCCATTGTTTTCAAGAAGCGTAACCTTATATTTATAATATTATATTATAAACCAGTACTCGCTGGCACTAGTCACCGGGAAAATTTGTAAGTACTTCTGTAACAAAACTTGAAAAGTTGCACTGCGGGAACAGGGCCAAAATTTTTATTTCTGTTCTTGTTGTCCCCTCACGGCAGAGTTCCTCAAAAATATGCTTTAATTTTTCTTCATAGATATGCTGATCGATCATTTGTTTTTGTAATCTTTTCCTGCCAATCTCCCCCTCCTGCTTCTCTACTTTCCCCCAAACTCTCCGCCAAAGCACTGCAGCCTTTTTACGGTCTGCCGCCACACCCAGCCGCTGTCTTTCTACAAATTCCATCCGTCTTAACCGTTCTGCCTGAAGCTTTTTTTGGGCCGCCTTGTTTCCGTACTGAAACAGCGTTTGACAGGGTATGTGGATGACCCCTGCCTTTAATTCATCTGTAAAGGTCTGTCTAAGAAAGTTGCCAACTAAATTGGAATAAAGAATTTCAGCAGCAATCCTGCCGGCATTTTCCACCCTGTAGGGAACTGTTTCCCCAAAACCATGCTGAAAATTAGACTTTTGCACCCATTCCCGCAGGAAAGGGTTATGCTCTTCCATTAATTCCGCGACAATCAAAGTAAGCAGGTTATGAAGATAGTTGCCTGTCAGTTTCTCCAGATCTGACAAGTAGCCGGCACCAGACAAATCGGCGCCTTGCCGGGCAGTTGTCACCCTACTTTTTACAGGCCCGTTCTGGATAAATTCCCAAAGAGTGCTGTAATCGGCAGGATTAAAGTTCTCCTTTAAATAAATAATATTCCCGGCCTGCTTCCGTGGCGAAACAAGGTGGCAACTGCCCCCCTTTTTTTGCCAGGTTAATACAATATATGCAAACCACCGGGCAACCTGCTGGAAATATACTTTGGGATTATGTCTTGCCCGGATCCTTCTTTTGAGGATATACCCCAGCCTTTCCCGTTCCGGCATAGAAAACACCCCCTTTGCCGGTCGAAAACCATTCATTTTATTATACCATCTGTCAAGGTTTCTTTATGTATCAGGTCTTAGCAATGCCCAACCTGTACATGTTTTATCATGCCTAACACCTCACTTCAAACAACGGGGCAATGGGAACAACAGGGGGCCAAGGTAAAGACCACCTCTAGGACGCTGAGGGCAGCTGAAAGTGTAAAGCCCGGTGGAAATATGCTTAAATACCACATACGGGTAACCTGGAAAGTTAAAACGTCAATAAAAGGACGCCTGCCGTGCAGCTTGATACATTGTCCTTACTTTTTCTGCCGGCAAACCCTGATGCAGACCGCCCGATGTCCCAAAAATATAGCGCCCCCCCTTTTTAGCTGTGTTAATGGTCCGGGTCACCATCTCCCGGATTTTTTCATCCTCTGCCTCCTGATGCAGTAAGGAAAGATCTATGTTTCCCATCAGGCAGACCTGGCCGCCATATTCTTTCTTCACTTTTTCCTTCACGGCGGCAATATCCATCCCCGCCCCGGGCTCCAAACACTGCAGGCCGTCAAAGCCCATGCCCAGCAGATCGTCCAAAACAGCATTCAAATTACCGTCGCTGTGAAAAAAGACAGGGATGTTTAGCGCCTTAAGTTTTGCAACCTGTTCCTGCAGAACAGGAAAGAATAATTCCCTCATCTGCTGCGGTGAAAAATATGGGCCCCTTTGGTAAGCAATATCGTCCCCGATCATAACAGCATGGACACCGGCTTCGACGCACTTTTTACCTATTTCTACTTCTTGCAGGGATAGGGCCCTGGCCATTTTTTGCATGCTGACTGGATCTTTAAAGGCAAAATCCATAAATTCTGTAAAGCCAAAGGTTTCCAACCCCTTTGAAAAACCCCCGCTAATAATTGCAAAAAGATAATAATCGGTTTTTTCCCGCCACCGGAAAATATTTTCAGGCGTACCCTGCAAAACATCCCCTGCGCAACACGGGTTAAAGACAACCAAATCCAGCCCGGTTTGTTCCCAAAATTCTTGGGCCAGGGAAAACGTAAATTTTTTATTCCGCATAGCCTTCTGGCAAAACAGCGGATCGATCAACACCTCCCCAAAAGGTACCCGATCTGCTGCCAACCCTTTAATAGTGTTGTTCACTCTTTCCCAAGGCTTCATCTGCTTTACCGTACCTCCAATAGATAGTCTTTCCCCGCCCTTCCCTGAAAATAACCAAAATAAAAACAAGGAAAGGTTTAAAGCTTCCCATAACCCCACCTGAATAACAACCTTCAAGATCCACAAAAAAACGGCTGTCTAGTTTTAGTCAACCTTTGTTAAAGGCTGCAATACGTCAGGGTTATCATGCCGGGGGTTGTTGATCAGGGTTGAAACTTCGTAGGCAGCAAGTAATTCTGAGGGGTAAGGGGTTAACAGGCTTTTCAGCGTAAAAAGATCTGTATCCCGAGCAAGCCAAGTTTTTAACGCTTCTTTTGACAAAATTACCGGCATACGGTTGTGGATAGGCTTTAACATACTGTTTGCTGCGGTGGTGATGATCGCACAGGAGTTAATAGTTTCGCCCCGGGGTGATTTCCAGGTATCCCAGAGCCCCGCAAAGAAAAACAGACCCCCGCCTTGCGGGGTAATTCGATAGGGCTTTTTCTTCTTTCCTTCTTTTTTCCATTCATAGAAACCATCTGCAGGGAGGAGACATCTTTTGTTGCGCAGGCTCTGCCTGAAACTAAGTTTTTGTTCAACCGTTTCTGCCCGGGCGTTAATTAGGCCCGGGCCAATATTCTTGGACCAAGGGGGAAGCAACCCCCACCTAAAATATACAGCCTGTAACCCCTTGTTGTAAACAAGGGCTAAAATTTCCTGGGTGGGGGCAATGTTATAGCGGGGCTTGACCCCGCGGGGTAAGTTTATTTTAAAGTACATGGACAGGCCCCGCAGATCTGAAAAAGAAAAACGGCCACACATTTTATAACCCTCCCGGTAAACTTTTGTATCTTCCCATTAAATCTTACCATATTATAGTTGTGTTTCTCTACATTACAGCTGTATTTTCCTGCCATAAAAATACCCTGCCTGTTGAAAAAACTATTTTTAATAACATACCGTAACACGGCAGGATAAATAATAGTACATATAGAATAACAAGTTAACAAGGCTGGCTGGAAACTTTGTTGAAAAATATGTTAAAATGCCGGATAAAAAAGTTTGGCTGTTTATCAACAATTTTGTTGCGTATCAGCAGAAAAAACAGTAAGGTTCATGTTGCCACATTTTTTTTGCATACCAGGTAACACTTATGCCGAATTAATAACACAGCACTTGCGCCTGGTGCCGCTGTCACGAAGGCTGGTGAAGTCTATGCGCTGAAACCCGATTGCTAACAAAACATAGGGGCAGTCCGACAAACCGGTTAATATAATTTCGACAAAAAGAAACCAATTAAAAAAGCTTGTTGTTTAATGCCTGCTAATTAATGCCTATAGCTTCGATTAATAATGGAAAGGATTTGAACTGATGAAAAAAACTGCTTTGCTTATTTTAGTCGTTATTTTAACTTTTAGCCTGATTGCCGGCTGTGGGGGCAGCTCCCCCGGTGAACCCACAGGTAGCGACCCCGAAGGAACTGCAGAGGCAACCACCCGCATGATAACCGATTTGGTTGGGCGTGAGGTGGAAATACCCGCCAAAGTGGAAAGTTTTGTTCCCTTGGCCAATACGCCGCGTATGATTACGTACCTGGGACTGGCCGACAAGGCAGTTGGCATCGGCGGGATGGATGCTGAAAATATTACCCCCGTAACAGCCTATGCTTATGCCAACAAAGACCTGTGGGCAGACCTGCCCGTTGTTGGCACTGATGCCGCTGGGGCCACCGATTATTACCCGGAAGAAATCATCAGGGTTAACCCCGACGTAATTTTGTGTTCCTATGCCCCTGATTTAGCAGACGAAATTCAAACCAAAACGGGCATCCCGGTGGTTTCTGTGCCCTTGGGAACACTGTTTGGCGAGGACTACGAACAGGCCCTGCGCCTGCTGGCCGATGTTTGCAATGTTCCGGAAAAAGCCGAAGAGGTCATTACCTTTATCAACGACTGCCTGCAGGATCTTAGAACCAGAACGGCAGATGTGCCTGACGAGGATAAACCCACTGTCTTGGGGGCGGCGGCAACCTTTAAAGGTTCCCATGGCATCGAGGGTGTTTATGCCAACTACGAGATTTTCAAAATATTGCACGCCAATGATGTTACCAAAGATTCAACTGCTCTCATTGACGGAGTACTGGTCGATAAGGAACAGATCATCGGCTGGAATCCCGAATATATTTTCTTTGATTATACCGGTTTGGCACTTGTGCAAGAGGATTTTAAGAAAAACCCGGATTTTTATGCTCACCTGCAGGCGTTTCAAAACGGAAAACTATATCAGTATCCCAATGCTACATCCTACTATTCAAACGTTGAAATTCCCCTGGTAAACAGTTATTATATTGGAAGCATAATTTTCCCAGAACAGTTTAAAGATCTAGTTTTTGCAGACAAGGCCAATGAAATTTTTGCGTTTTTCCTTGGTGATGATGATTATCTCAGCAAACTTGAAAATTTTGGCGCCAGCTATAGCGCTGTAACCATCGGTGAAAATTAATGGCAAACAACCATGTCCCGCAGCTGGAACTATATCAGGATTTTATTAAACGCAAGAAACAGGTCTTTATAATTTCTGTGTTGGTTACTATAGTCATTGCACTTTTTGCAGTCAGTTCCGGTTCCCTGCAGATCCCCCTTGCTGAAATAGCCAAAACGATTATGGGCCGGGGGGAACTTCAGTCCCAGACGGTGATCATGAACATCCGGCTACCGCGTGTTACAGCAGCCATCTTGGTGGGCGCCGCCTTGGCCGTTTCGGGCGCTGTTATGCAGTGTGTGCTGCAGAACCCGCTGGCATCGGCCTCTACACTCGGCGTTTCTCAGGGCGCTGCTTTCGGAGCAGCACTAGGCATTATCGTTTTTGGGGGCGGGGTTGTGCAATCTTCTTCTGCCGCCACAGCAGTGGCCATTAACAACCCTTACATTGTTACTTTGTGCGCCTTTGTCTGCGGTTCTTTCTCCACAGTTGTAGTGATTGCCCTTTCCCAGCTTAAAAGGGATTTGGGGCCTGCTGGGCTGATCCTGGCCGGCGTGGCCCTAAGTTCTTTATTTGCCGGCAGCAGCGCCCTGCTGCAATATTTTGCAGACGAAACAAAAATCAGTTCTGTCGTGTTCTGGACTTTCGGCAACTTGGGATCGGCGGGTTGGAAGGAGCTTTTGATTTTGGCGCTGATTTTTTTCCTGGCACTGCTTTATTTCCTGCTGAACCGCTGGAATTATAACGCCCTGCAAAGCGGTGCAGATACGGCAAAAAGCTTAGGCGTAAACACCAGAGCGGTGATGATCGTCAGTATGGGCATCTGTTCCCTCACTGCTGCAGTGGCCGTATCCTTTGTGGGTATTATCAGTTTTGTGGGGTTGATAGCCCCCCACATCATGCGCCGGTTTATCGGCAACGATTACCGCTATCTGATTCCCTGTTCAGCGTCAGCCGGAGCACTGCTGCTCATTTTGGCCGATACTTTTGCCAGGTTGGCTATTGCACCGGTTATACTGCCCATCGGGGCAATCACTTCTTTTTTGGGTGCACCTATGTTTCTTTACCTATTATTCAGGGGGTTGCAGGGTAATGGTTAAAATTGATGAACTTACTTTCACCTATAACCAGGGTACAAGCAATGTACTGGAGGATATTAGCTTTGATATCCAAAAAGGCCAATGTATTGCCATCTTGGGCAACAACGGGGCGGGCAAGAGCACATTGATTAAATGCATCAACCGCATCTGCCCCGCCCAGAAAGGCGTCGTTCTGGTTGACGGCCAAAACGTCTATGACATGTCCCGGAATGTAATGGCTCAAAATATTTCTTATGTGGCGCAAGATAACAGATCGCTGCACATGACCGTCTTTGATGCCATTCTTTTGGGCCGCAAACCGTACATCAAATGGGATGCCACGGCAAAGGACAGGCAAATTGTGCGTGAGATCATTCGAAAAATGCAGCTGGAGGACTTTGCCTTGCGCAATGTAGCCAAACTTTCCGGCGGGGAAATACAAAAGGTGATGCTTGCCCGGGCACTGGCCCAGGAACCAAAGCTGTTACTGCTTGATGAACCCACCAGCAACCTTGACCCGCGCAACCAGCATGAAGTGCTGCGCACCGTAAGGTTAATTGCCCGGGAACACAGCATTTCCGTGGTGATCGTTATCCACGACCTTAACCTAGCCATCCGCTACTGTGACCGTTTCTTATTCCTGAAGGACTCTTACGTCTATTCCTATGGCGGGTTGGAAGTCATGACCCCGGAAAACATAGAAGCAGTCTACGAAATGCATGTGCATATTATAGAGGTTATGGGCATCCCGGTCATAGTCCCTTTCCCCGCTGAAGAAGTGGCCGTAAACTATACCGTGGAAAAATCAAAGCAAGCAGCAGCGGGAAGCTCTTAAAAAAGCTTGCCATCCCCTATAGAATTCCTGTAGAATATGGAATAGAAACAGGGAAAACAGGCAATTGTTTCTGAAAGTGGTGAACAGGAAAAAATGGCGATCGAATTTCAGGATTACTATGAAACCTTGGGTGTTCCCCGGGACGCTTCCCAGCAGGATATAAAAAAAGCATACCGCAGGCTGGCCAGAAAACACCACCCGGATCTGCATGCAGATCAAAAAGATAAGGAAAAGGCAGAAAAGAAAATTAAAAAAATAAATGAGGCGTACGAGGTTTTGGGGGATCCTGAAAAAAAATCCAAGTACGATCGTTTGGGTGCCAACTGGCAACAAGGGGATGAATTTAACTACCGGGATTTTGCCCAGCAACAGGGTGCCGGCCATGGTGGTTTCCGGTTTTACAGTTCCACCGGAGGTGCGGGCGCTGCCGGGTTCAGCGATTTTTTCTCAGCTATTTTCGAAGGCTGGGGGCAAGAAGGGCCTTCCCGGGCCCAGGATGCTTTTCATGGTGCTGGAACAAGGTGGCAGCCTCAGTGGGAACCCCGCCGGGGAATGGACGCCGAAGCAGAGCTAAGGGTCTCCCTGGAGGAGATCTACCGACGCAGTGAAAAAACCGTTCAGCTTACCGCCCAGGGTTTTTGCCCCAACTGTGGGGGGACCGGGATTGTAGGTAACAGTTTTTGCCCCCAATGCGCAGGCAGTGGGCAGATTCCAGAGATCAAAAATTTAAAAATAAAGGTACCACCCGATGTCCGCCCGGGCAGTAAAATTCGCTTAAAGGGTCAAGGAGGTTCCTCTGCTACCGGAACCCCGGGTGATCTTTACCTCAAAATTAAGTTGATTCCCCACCCTGTTTTTACCCTGCAAGGCGACAACCTGGAAGCAGATCTGATCCTTTCCCCCTGGCAGGCTGCGCTGGGGGATAAAATAGAAGTCCCCACCCTTGACGGCACAGTCCGCCTGGTTGTTCCCCCTCAAACCCGCCGCGGCAAGAAACTGCGGTTGGCCCGGAAAGGCCTTGCCCAAAGGGGCGGGGGGCGCGGGGATATTATTTATAAGGCAGCTATCGACTTGCCTGCACAGGTAAGCGCAGAGGAAAAAGAGCTTTACCGGCAGCTTGCCAAACTACATGCCAAAGGTTGATTTTTATGAAAAAAGTTCACCTACAGCTTTATTGCTTTGAACCCGAATTATGCGAGGAATATGCCTGGGTAAAAATTGAAGCGGTTGGTTTATCCCCGAAGATTATAAAGGAAATGGATGAACTGGGCGTCATCGAAATACGGGAAAACATGATTCGCGTTGATCAGGTACGGCGCATTTTTAAAGCACTCCGGTTACAGCACATGCTGGGCATAAACCTGGCGGGAACAGGGGTTATTTTGCAGCTGCTGGACCAAATCCAGGCCCTGCAGGATGAACTTGAGGAGTTTAAGAAACAACGTTGAGCTAAGATACGAACATCCCAAGGTTATTTGCAACGTTGAACTAATTGGGAACGGCAAAGAACAATACCCTACCGGCATATAATGCAACCGGCAGGGTATTATGTAAATGTGACAACAGTTGCTTTTAAAGTTTCTCACATTTTTGCGTCCGGGGTATTTGCAGCCCATAATATAAGCTTACCTCAACCTGTTTACCCGCACCTCCAAAAGCAACCCTGCATAGCTTATTTTGTTGCCCCTGTTTGTGAACAATAAATGAATTTAACGGGGTGTTCCAAATGCATGCCCAAAATACCCACCAGCCTACATTAAACCGGCTTGCAGAGCTGTTTTTTTCTTTTTTTAAAATCGGCCTTTTTACCTTTGGCGGCGGCTACGCCATGCTCCCGCTTGTTGAAAGGGAAATTACAGATCATAAAAAGTGGGTCAATAAAGAAGAATTTGTAGATATGCTCGCCGTAGTACAATCTGTCCCCGGTGCCATTGCCATCAATACCGCCACCTTCATCGGCATAAAAACGGCGGGCAGAAAAGGAGCCTGGGCCGCTTCCATAGGGATAATCCTGCCCTCCTTTATAATTATGGTCATCATTGCTGCTTTTTTCGGCAAATTTGGTGATCATCAGCTTATCGAAGCCGCATTCAGGGGCATCAGGCCGGCAGTAGCCGCTTTGATTGCCGTGGCAGCCCTCCGGGTGGGCAAGGCCTCCCTCCGGGATTTAACAAGTTGGGCAGTTGCTGCTACAGCCGTGCTGCTTATTGTTGTTTTTCAGATCCATGCCATTCTCATTATCCTCGGCGGTGCGCTTTACGGCCTGGCAGTATACAAATTTTGGCCGCAGAAGGTTAATGAAATCACAAAAGCAAAGGATAAAAACAATGGTTTATCTTAAATTGTTTTTATCCTTTATGAAGATAGGCCTTTTCAGCTTTGGCGGCGGCTACGCCATGATCCCGTTAATTCAAAGGGAGGCAGCAGCCCGGGGCTGGCTGCACGCCACCGCACTCGTCGATATTATTGCTGTTGCCGAAATGACCCCGGGGCCAATTGCAGTAAACGCTGCCACCTACATTGGTTACCGCACAGCCGGCTTTGCAGGCAGCATAGTTGCAACGGCCGGGGTGTCCCTGCCCCCCATATTATTGATTTTCATTATTGCAAGTTATTTTTTTAGGTTTAGGGACCGGCCGGTAATTTCCACTGTTTTTTACGGTGTGCGGCCGGCAGTAACCGGCCTGATTATCGCTGCTGCAGTTTTTATAGCAGAGGTAGCCCTTATCGGTGAAAAACCTGTTTCTTTGCGAGCCCTACAGTTCAGGCCCGCTGCCTTTTTAAATTTCACGGAAGGCCTGATTATGTTGGCTGTTTTTATTGCGCTGCTAAAGTTCAAATTGCATCCCCTGCTGCTGATAGCCCTGGCCGGCCTGGCCGGCATCGCTGTCTGGGGTTTGCCCTGATCCCCACCCCAGAACTGCCCCCTTCAAAAATTATTTCCGCTAAGTTAAAAATTAAGGGCATTAACAAATTCTTCCTGGAAATCAACCCTGGTTGAAAGTTCCAGGTGTTCTACCACTCCCGGCAGGAAAAAGGTACGGGTACGGCTTGTTTTAGAGATCAAAGCCAACAAGGCACCGTCGAAGGCGGCATTACCGACTGAAACAATGCGTTCAGCAGGTATTTTAGGCAAAAGACCGGTTACCAGCGCGCTTTCGATGTCGATAAAACTGCCAAAGGCTCCGGAAAGAAACACCTGGTTAATTTCACTTTCAGAGATACCCATCTCTTTCTGCAAAATATTTATGCCTGCATAAATGGCAGCCTTGGATAGCTGCAACATGCGGATATCTTTTTGAGTGATCACAATATTGTCACCGTTGGCAGATTCCCTGCCCCAGGCCAGCACAAAACAAGCCCCGTCATCCCTTTTAATAAACCTTTCCTTCAGCCGGGAAGACAAATCTTTGGGTGCCGTTTGGGCATTATTAAACCGGCCTGAAGAATCAATTATGCCGGCTTTTAAAAATTCAGCAATTGCCTTGATTAAACCAGAACCGCAAATGCCGCGGGGGGGCGACCCGTTGATCACCTTTAGTTGCACATCTGCATCTGAATCGATGTTTACAGATTCAATAGCTCCTTCTGCTGCCCGCATCCCGTATTTTATTTGTGCGCCTTCAAAGGCCGGTCCGGCTGCCGTGGAACAAACAAAGATACGTCCCCGGCCGGCCAGCACAATTTCACCGTTGGTGCCAATATCAATCGCCAGGCTGATGTCCTTGCGCTGATCCATATTTGTGGCAAGCATAACACCGACCATATCAGAACCGACATAGCCGGCAATGCTTGGCAAAACAAGCACCCTGCCCTGGGGGTTCATTCCCAACCCCAGTTCAGCGGCTCTCAGGGAAAACGGACCGGTAAAAGCAGGGATAAAGGGCGGCGCTGCCAGGTAGGCTGGATCAACACCCAGAAAAAAATGGCTCATGGCCGTATTCCCTACCACAATCAGTTCGTATACCTCGAATTTGTCAATTTTTGTTTGTGCCAACAGGTCATCGATTAACAGGTTTACCGTCCGCAAAATCCTGTTTTGCAGCTGTTCAATGCCCTGTTCCTGCTGCACGGCATAGGTAATCCTGGAAACCACGTCTGCACCGTAGGCCTGCTGCAGGTTGGCCGTTGCTGAAGTAGCCATTATTTCACCACTGTAAAGGTTAACTATAGAACCAACAACGGTGGTGGTACCCAGATCAACAGCCAGGCCAAATTTACGTTGCGTCGTGTCCCCGGGTTCCACGGCGATCAGTTTCCCATTTGCCAGCACGGCCGTAATGTTAAAGCTTTTTTCCCGCAAAACCCGCGGCAACGTTGCCAGCACCTCCCGGCTGACCCTTAACCCGTCCAGGGGCAAACTATTTAACAGGCGGTCACAATCCGGCCTTAAATCCTTGGCCGTGGGGCGTTTTAATTTAATCAGGTACTTTTCGATGGAAGCTTCAACAACTTCCGGTTGTTTAATATGCACAAAGGCAGTCTTACGGTTACTGGAGTCTTTTTTATGGGGCAGTTCCACCACCATATCCTCCAGTACATGGCATTTACAGGCCAAAACAAACCCATGTTCAATCTCCTCCGGGGTAAGGTGCTCCCTTTCCGCCGCCGTAGGAGTGCCGCGATCACCAAAAATCACCATGGCTTTGCATTTTCCACAGGTGCCCTTGCCCCCGCAAACACTGTCAATGGGTATTTCCGCTTTGGCCGCAGCATATAATAATGTTTTTCCAGCTGGAACATCCACTTCTTTTTGATGGGAAATAAATTTCACCTTGGGCATTAACTATTACCTCCCCAGGTTACAGATCTATTGTGTTCTCTAAAATTTCTAGAGGCTTTTAAGGTCTCTCTAAACAAGCAGGGTACCCCGCCTGACGTAAACCAATTAACAAAAAACTACGTTACAACTCTTGTTCTTAGAAACCAATTTATAAAAGTCAACCGTAATAAATTTTTGCCGGAATACAGTGTACTATTATCCTTATACCCTGCATCCCGGCTTTCATACAGGCAGAAAATCCCTATTTTGTCTTAAGCAAGTTCACGTTTGCGGTAAGAAACAAGGTAGTTGCGGCAATATTCATCATTACCCAAGAGCAGCTCCGTTGCTTTGAGCAAGGTCAGCACTTTTTTTTCAAAGGGATTGAGCAGGGCAGCATCCAAACCCGCATAGCGCGCTATGCTTAAGAAAACTGCATTAATCAGGTCCCTTTTCGGTAGCCCATAGGATATATTGCTTAAACCAATAATTGTTCGCACTTGCGGAAAGGTGCCTTTTATTTCACGAATCAAGGTCAGGGTTTTCTGCGCATTGTCCGTGTCTACGGCTACCGGGAAAACCAAGGGATCGATATAAATATCGGTATCCGGTACGCCGTATTCACGGATTGTCTTTATCAATTCCAGGCTAATTTGCAGGCGTTCCTCCACTGTAGAGGGAATGTTTTCTTCAGACATGGCCAGCGCCACAACAGATGCCTTATACTGCGCTGCCAGGGGCAGGATGGTTTCCAGCCTAACCCGGTCCTTGCAGACCGAATTGATCATGGCCTTGCCCTTATGAACCTTTAATCCTGCCTCCAGGGCTTCAGCTTCGGTACAGTCCAGGCAAATGGGTACCTCCATTTCAGCCTGGATAACCTTTACCAGCCATTCCAGATCCCCTTTTTCATGTTCAAGTCTTTTTGCAGCGTTGATATCGATCATATTGGCGCCTGCCGCCACCTGTTCTTTTGCCAGGTTCAACAGAAAAGCAGCATCTTGCTCCTGCAGGGCCTGCAGTATTTTTTTACTGCTGCTGTTGATATTTTCTCCGATGATTAACAATTTATTTGACTCCCCTTCACCCCGACCCTTAGTAGTCCCTGAACTCCTGATAGGCATCCAGCAGTGCTAAAACATTTTCCAGTTTGGTATCCGGTTGAATATTATGCGCAGAACAGATCATATAGCCGCCGCCCGGTTTGCCTGCTTCCATAAGCTTTTTTACCATATTGCGCACGTCTTCCTTGGTGCCGCGCGGCAGTGTTTCCTGGATGCAAACGCCGCCCTGGAAAGCAAGATCCTTGCCAAATTCTCTTTTTAATTCACCCAGATCCATACCTTTGGCCATGGGCTGCAGTGATTGCAATATATCTAAGCCACAGTCAATGAAATCTGGAATTAACGGGCGTACCGCCCCGCAGGTATGGTGCATCACCTTAAACCCGTATTTGTGTGCAAGATCGATATATTTCCTAAAGTTTTTCTTGAAATATTTGCGCCACATTTCTACACTCATCAAGGGCTGGTTTTGCATACCAAAATCGTCACCCATCATAAAAATATCAATTTTACCTTCATATTTGGGAAATACACGGCTGTTATATTCCAGGAAATACGCCGCAACACGTTCAAAAATAGCTTCTGCAATAGCCGGGTTAAAAACCATATCTTCCATAATTTGCTGGATACCACGCAAATACATCGCCGGCTTTAACTGCGCTGTCCTGTCCAGGCGGTCCCCCACGTTAATAATGCACTTACCTTCAAACTGGGCACATTCCTCGCCCACCTTGGAATAATCCCACCAGTCCGCAGAAGGCCAGCCTTCGTAGTTTTCAATTTCCTGCAGTGAAGTCATTTTTTCCAGGGGTGATTCTACAACTTCCTTATACGATCCTTTATAATAATCCTTACCATATTCAACAACTATTCTCCTTACTCCCCATAGGTCGGCCACCGATCCGTCAGGAAACTTTTTAAATTCCTGCCCGGCGTAGCTGGGCCCCCGCACAATCCTGACATCACAACCAACCCTTTGCAACATTTCTTCTTCAGAATCAATGTTCCAGTGCTCTTTTAAACGATCTTTAATTTCTTCGGTTGCCCAAAAGTCCACCGGGCATTTATCAGGCTCCTGATGGTTCATAGCCGTCATTACACGTTCTTTGGAATTCATTTTATCGCCCCTCCTCTGATTATTGTTGTTAGTTACCTAAAAGCTCCTTGGCCTTAAGCACCGCTTTGCTGGCGTCGGGAGCATAGCCGTCCGCACCAATGTCATCTGCAAATAGCTGTGTTACAGGGGCTCCGCCAACGATAATCTTTACCTTGTCCCGCAGCCCGGCATCTGTTAAGGCATCGATAACATCCTTCATGGCCAGCATCGTGGGCGTATATAAGGAAGACAATGCCAATATTTGTGGCTGTTGGTTTTTTACATTTTCAACAAATTCTTCATCCGGGACATTGACACCCAAGTCGATAACCTCAAACCCCGCCCCTTCGAACATCATACAGACCATATTTTTCCCAATGTCATGCACGTCACCTTTTACAGACCCGATCACTACCTTGCCGGTATATTCACTTTCACTTTCAACCAGGTAGGGTTTCAATAAATCCAGCCCGGTCTGCATGGTTTTTGCAGCCGCCAGTACTTCCGGGATAAATATTTCGTCTTTGCTCATCTTTTCCCCGACTTCATCCATCACAGCAATAAAACCTTCTTTTAATATGTCGCTTGCTTTTACATCAGCAGCCAACGCTTCCTTGACAAGCGCCTGAATTTGATCGGCTTGTCCGGACATGACGGCATCCTTAATTTTATTGATAATATCCACCAAAAATCACTTCCTTCTTCTCTAATAATACTTCCCGGTAAATTTCAACTGAAAACAAACCTGGAAACAGCACCCTCCATGCAATACAATTTTTCCTTTATTTTAAATATGGACTGTTTCACCCCCCTGTAGCTTCCTTGCAGGTTTGCAAGCTGTTATTGTTTATATCATGCCCGTCGTCGTCCATATCATAGTTGTTGTTGCACTCACAGATCCATCAGAATTTACTCTCATTTTTATAGATATCTCAATAAAATAAGCCCCATTTTGCACATGAGGCTTGAGGCACTTTTATGGGTATCTAGCTTTAGAGTCACCTGCTATCCAATGTGTTCAGCAAACCTTTGCAACTCAACTTCACTGCTGATGTTCAGTTTGTGCATCAGGTTACTTCTATGCCGGTCTACGGTTTTAGGACTTATACATAGAAAATTGGCAATATCCCTGCGTCTGCGGCCCTTAACCAAAAGATGCAGCACCTCTTTTTCCCGGGGGGTCAACTTACCGTAGGCTGCCTGGGGACCGGTGGCGGGAGCTACCTGCAGGTAGCTGTTAACAATAGGGCTTAGCACGATCGGGCTTAGATATTTTCTGCCCCTTTCAGCAGCATCCAGGGCCAGCTTGAGTTCATCAAAAGTAGAATCCTTGTGCACATACCCGGATATACCAATCTGTAAAGCACGGTCAACAAACAGGGTATCCGTATGCCGTGACAGAATAATTACTTTAACGTCCGGATAATTTGCCAGAATTTGTTTTGCCGCCTCCATACCATCCAATTTGGGGATGGAAATATCCATGATTACAATCTCGGGCTCTTTTTCGGCAACAAGCCCCAAGGCTTCCAACCCATCAGCTGCTTCCCCCACTACCTCTACAGATTTATACGCCTCCAGCAGGGCACGTAAACCCTGGCGGAAAATAGCATGATCGTCTACAATCAAAACTTTCATGGCCTTAGCCTCCCGGACCTCCTTCCAAAGGGACTGTAAAGTCGATGGTTGTCCCTTTTCCAGGTGAAGATCTGATCTTTATTTTTCCTCCCAACAAAGTTACCCTTTCCTTCATGCCCTGGATACCTAAATGTTCCTTGACGTTATTAACATTTACATCAAAACCCACACCGTCATCAGAAATCCTGATCAAAACGGCACTGTTGTTCCAAAAAAAGCTAACCGTTACATTGTCGGCCGCTGAATGGCGAATGACATTGGTCAGGGCCTCTTGAACACAACGGTAGATCGCTGTTTCAGTTTCCACAGAGAGCGTTTTCCGGTCCCCCCTGGTGTTCAATTCTGCATTAATATTTGTATGCTGGTTTACCTCATTAACAAGGCTGTTGATAGCGGTAAACAACCCTGATTCCTTGAGAAGTGGTGGACGCAGGGAGGCCGACTTACTGCGAACAAGGGCCAGGGAGTCATCTATACTTTTAATACTGGGCCCCAGTTTTTTCTCCAGCGCGGTGCCAGAACTGGTAAGAAATTCATTCAGCCGCTGCAGGTTAAGTTTAGCAGTTGTCAGGGCCATCCCAATTTCATCGTGCAGTTCCCTGGACAACCTGATCCTTTCTTTTTCAAAGGCATTGAGCACTTTCAAACGGGCCAATTCTTCTTCAGCCTGTTTCAGTTCGGTAATATCCGTAAGAATAATCAGATGTACAGGGCGGCCGTCGAACCAACGCACCGTCCGTTCGTTACAATAATACCGCCGGCCTGTAAGTATATCTTCATACTCCCACCGCTGCACAGCTGCAGGTTGCACCGCAGTAATATCTGAACCGGAACAAAAAACATTTTTACAGGTCTGGTCTGCATGAAACAGTTGGTAGCATTTTTTCCCCAACGCAGCCCCCAACACTTCCCGGCCATATTTATTAATATAAATGACTTCGTGTTCATCCATAGTGGATGCAAAAATAATAATATCAATGTTGTCCAATAGGATGAGAAACCTTTTATGGGCGTTGATTAATTGTTCCTCAGACTGTTTGCGTCTTAAGATATTTCTTGAAATTGCGCAGTAGCCCTGGTAAGTGTTGTTTTCTGCAAAATAAGGCATACAACTGGTTTCCACATTTACGCAATTCCCATTGCGGTTTACAAAAATGTTTTCAACCGTAAAAGGTTCACGCCTGGCCATATATTCTTGAAAATATTCCGCTGCCTTATCGCAGTCCCCGGCGTACATAAAAGAAAAAGGGGTTTTACCGATCATTTCTGCCGGCTTATAACCGAACATTTCTTCGGATCTGGGACTAACAAATGTAAAAATACATTTTTCATTAATCGTCCAGATCCAGTCCGCAGATTGGTTTACCAATTCCTTGAAAAACGTTATTTTTTCAAAACCCATTTCATCTCTCCGTTGTTTCAAAGTAAAGGGCAAAAAGCTTGTTCCTTTTATTATATATACTTTTTTTTATACTTCAAAGTGTTTAATTATTTAACATCTATTCACTTCGCTATGTTCAGTAAAAATTCCTGCTTAGCAGAAAGTCCCCATTTTGTGGATGGGGACTGTCTGCTTTGTTAAAATCCGATCTGATTTGCTATTAAATTACAGGGACCGCAAGGGCTAGAGATATTTCCCTTCTTCCGGTTTATACCCCCAGAGAATTCCTACCAGGATTGCACCGGCAAAAGCAGAAAGTACCCAGAACCAGAGGCCGGCTGACCATCCGCCCCAGTCTACCAGATAGCCGGTAATGATCCCGGTTAGAAAAGCCCCCAAATAACCGATCGAATCGATAAAGCCTGCTGCCGAGCCGGCAGCTTTTCTTGTTCCAAAGTCCAGCGCCACTGTGCCCACCAAGGTAACGTGCGGGCCGTAGGTAAAGAAACCGACAGCCAACAGGCACAGGACCATTAATGTTCCCTGTTCCGCAGGAATCAGTGTAAAGAGGTAGGAGAACACACCCAGCAGAATCATCATCACACAGACAACAGGTGCACGCCTGGTCCCAAAAATCTTATCCGAAGCCCAACCGGCAAAAATAGCCCCGGCTGAGCCTGCAAGCGGCAGTGCCGCTGCCTTCCAGGCAACGCTACCCATTGGAACACCGATATCAAACATATAGGTCGGTGCCCAAGCCAGGAAACCGTAGCGAATAACGTCCAGGAAGAAAAAGGACATGGCAATAATCCAAATCCGGGGGTTGGCTACAGTTTGTTTAAAGGTTTCTGCAAAACCGATATGTTCCTCTTGTTGGGCTGCTTTGATCGTTTCTACACTGGCATCAGCAGTAGTAACTGTATCCGGGTTTCTGGTAAATTCCTCTAAGGTAGGGAGACCGATACTTTCCGGGGTATTTCTAAAACGAACATAGTTGTGAATTGCAAATAAAATGAAAAGAACGCCCGGCACCCAAAAAGCAGAACGCCAACCTAAGGCAGTAACCAGATAACTCGCCAAAAGCCAAGCATAAACGTTTCCAATTTGATAACAGGTGCCGTAGAAGCCCATCAACCTGCCGCGGGTTGTCGGATCAAACCAGTTACCGATCCCTTTTGTGCAGGAAGGCCAACCCATAGCCTGAAAGTAACCGTTGATTCCCCAGATCACCATTAAAAAAGTGAGAGAAGCTGTGGCCGGGGTGAAACCAAAAGCCAGGTTCATTGCTGCTGAAACAAGCATCCCTATTAAAAGAAGTTTGCGTGAACCATATCTATCAGCAAGCTGTCCATTTACAAACTGCCCAACTGCATACGTAAAAAACAAGGCCGAACTGAGCACCCCCAGCTGGGCCATGCTATAGCCAAACTCATCCCTGATAAAGGGGAGGGCAATCGACATATTGACTCTTGTTAGATAAAATGCTGAATAAGTGAGCCAAAGCGTAATAAAAGTTCTTGTTCGCCAATAGCGCATGGCCTGCCCGATTTGTGCAGGTGTCAAAGGAACACCAAAATATGATTCCCTTTTTGTACTGATTTCCAGTGGGGAAGCCGGCTGACTCATTGTACCCCTCCTTTTTCATATTTGATTCGTTTTGTTTTAGTTTTTAATTTTAGTTTTATTCCAACTTCGTAGTCCTGGTAACCCTAACTTTTGATTCCTGTTTTGCTTTCTTTACTTAAAATTCTTACTATAGCTTTACTTGCCCTATTTTATGGTTTGTTCCTCAAAACAAAATTTTGTAGCTTTTTTAACCACCCCCCTGTTTTAAAAACCATTAAAGCCCTTAATCAGATATTCACCCCCCGCACGACAACTGTTTGAAGATTGTCTTGATATTTGATGTGGTATACAATAGGCCAGCAATTGATCTGGTTGTCTTCAATATAATTCTTGATACACTCAGAAATCCATCAGAAATTACACTCAATTATGAACAGACTAATAAAAAACAAGCCCCATTTCGCTATGGGGACTTCAGACTCTTCTCTAAGTCAAAAAACTGTAGCAGCTGTTGTTCCCGCCTGGTACAGTTTTTTTTAGGGCCTTAATCCGGGCGGCCGGGGGCAAGCCCCGGCCTGGGTATATAATTATTTTACCTTTAATAACTTGTAAAAGTTATTAACGTGCCCTTGCTGTGGTCATTTTTTGGGTTACTACATCCGAACAAAAACGGTGGCTAAACCGTGAATTTTTACTGACAGCCTGCCATCCTTACCTTTTCCCGGGAACCTTCAGTTCTGTTTCTGTAACACACCTGCTCTTAATCTCTTCAACCAAAAACTGGAGGGCAGTGGTAACATGGGGCCTGATATCACCGCCTACGAGCACATACATGATATCATCCCCCGTTTTCAACCGGCCTTCATTAAGCCACACCTTAACACAACAGATCCCCTTCATCTGGTAGGTTTTGGCAACCGCCGCTTCAACCTTTGCTGCATTAAAGGAAAAGTCCATTCCTGCAACCAATGAACCATCGTCCAGCCCCTGGCGCACCTTTGCCTTGGGGGTTTGGCGAACAATACCGTTATGCACTAAAAACATCCCTGCCTTTAAAGCAGTTGCATCTGCTTTTGCTTCTTTAAGCCAGGCCTCAATAGATGGCGGTTTTTTTTGGCGCACAGCCCTGCCCCCTTTCAAGAATAACACTTTTATCACTACGCCGTCTGTTAGGACTTTTCAGCGGTATTTAGGGCGCCAGATGATACTTGCATGAATAAACAACGTTTTTGTTAACTTTATATTCCCTAGCTGTATTATACAGCAAGGGACTACCTAATACAAACCAAAACCCTGCCTTATATCCCACAGTTAATTCCCTCCGATCTGGATAGCAAACCGGTGTTCTTGTGTGGGCCTTTAAGTTGTGCTATAATACCAAACAAAGGTTCTTGTACCGGAGGGTCGCAACATGAGTTTTAAACTTTACAACCAATTTTTCTGCAGCTCCCTAATGCTCCCCGAACACAGGGAGGCGTGGGCTAAACACAAAAAAGAAACTGAGGAAAAACATAACCCGCCCTG
>JAAYRR010000012.1 GCA_012518675.1 Bacillota bacterium | reverse complement strand
GGGTTAACCAACTGCCTTTTGAACCAGACTTCCTTGGACGAGGTCGTGCAGCAGGGCCCGTTGGACAACCTGACAGTACTTACCTGTGGGCCCATCCCGCCCAATCCGGCAGAAATACTGGGGGCTGCCCGCACTAAGGCTTTTTGGGATCTGCTGCGGGAAGAATATGACTACATCCTGATTGACGCTCCGCCCGTCCTGGCCGTAACAGATGCAACCATCCTGGCCAGCCAGGTAGATGGTGTTATCCTGGTCCTTAAAACCGGCTCTACACGCAATAACATTGCCGCGCAGGCCTGCGATCAGTTTGAACGCGCCGGTGCCCGCTTGTTGGGGGTCGTGCTCAACCAGGTGAAAATTGACAGCCCTGACTACCAGTATGCCTACTACCATTACTACTACGGACAAAATGACGCCATGAAAGCAAAACCGCAGTCTGTGTAAAATTATAAAAAAAGCAGAAATGAAATAAAAGAAACCCTGCCACTGAATAATAATTGTGATAAAAAAGGTATTTTAAGGACAAGTGCCGTATATTTAAATAATTAGAGGATAAATGTTCCATTATGTGGGGTTGGCTGGATATTACAACAAAATATAACACATTACGACATAATATTCGGCAGGGAAACAGCTTGTGAAACGGCTTGTGTTTATTAAAATCAAAACTTTCGAATGGTGGTTGAGGAAATGCCGGGCTTTAACGGAAAATTAAAACGGGCTGCTTTGACATTGACTGACATTGTTTTGGTGGGGGGTTCTTTGTACCTGGCCCTTTTTTTACGTTTTGAAGGACTTATACCGGTAGAATATGTTTTAACCTGGGAGCGCCTGCTGTTGCCGGTAATTATACTTAACCTGTTCATTTTTTTATTTGCTGGCATCTACCGCCGGCTTTGGCGTTATGCCAGTGTAGACGAATTGTTGGTCATATTTCTGGCTGTTTGCGCAGGTGTTTTCGGTAGCTACCTTTATAGTGTTTATGCCGGCTTGCTGCTCCCGCGCAGTGTTTACACCATTTTTTTGTTTCTGTTGCTGTTTTTACTGGGAGGTGCGCGTTTATTTTTACGTGTTTTAGCTGAATACCTCCGCAGGTTGGGCAACGCCAGAGGGCATGCGCCGGTGTTGATTCTTGGTGCCGGTGATGCCGGCGTGCTGGTGGCCAGGGAATATAAAAAGCATCAGGCCGACCTTGATGTGCGGGTGCTGGGTTTTATTGATGATGATCCTGCTAAACAGGGGCAGGTGATCCAAGGCCTTCCAGTTTTGGGTACGCGGGCAAAGCTGCGGGAAATTGTTTCCCGCAGCAATGTCAAGGAAATTATCATTGCCATGCCCTCAGTTTCTTATAACAAGTTGCGGGAAATTATTGAATTATGCGAAGGTTTTCCTTTAAAGTTAAAAACAGTCCCCGGAATCTATGAAATACTGGAGGGCAAGGTGAGTCTACAGCATCTGAAAGAAATTGAAATTGAGGATCTGCTACGGAGACCGTCTGTAAACAGCGACATGCAAGAAATTTCCGGCTATCTGTCCGGCAGGGCGGTAATGGTTACCGGGGCCGGTGGTTCGATCGGTTCTGAACTTTGCCGGCAGCTGGCCCTGCTGGGCCTGCAAAAAATTATTTTGCTGGACCAAAGTGAAAACGATCTTTTCAAAATAGAAAGAGAATTAAACAAGGATTATCCCCGACTAAAACTTTACCCCTTAGTGCGGGATATACAGGACAGATCTTCTTTAAAGCGGGTTTTTACCTCCTTGCGCCCCCGGGTGGTTTTTCATGCTGCTGCCTACAAACATGTGCCGTTAATGGAATCCAACCCGGAGGAAGCTGTAAAGAACAATGTTCTGGGCAGTAAAAACCTGCTTGACTTGGCTGCGCAGTTTGGAGCAGAACGTTTTGTTGTCATTTCCACGGATAAAGCAGTTAAACCTTCTAATGTGATGGGTGCGACGAAAAGAACGGTCGAAATCTATATGCAGCACTTAGCGCAGCAAAACAAAAAATGTGCTTTTTGTGCGGTACGCTTTGGCAATGTGTTGGGCAGCCGGGGCAGTGTTGTGCCTATTTTCAAAGAACAGATTGCTGCCGGCGGCCCGGTTACTGTGACCCATCCAGAAATGACTCGCTATTTTATGACTATTCCCGAGGCAGTGCAGTTGGTAATTCAGGCCGGTGCTTTTGGCAATAAAGGGGAGATCTTTGTTCTGGATATGGGCGAACCGGTTAAAGTGGTTGATCTGGCCAGGGATATGATTGTTTTGTCCGGGCTGCAGCCGGGTAAAGATATCGAAATTGTGTTTACCGGTATCCGCCCCGGGGAAAAGTTGACGGAAGAACTTTTCAACGACAAAGAAAATTTTGCCTTGACCAAACACCAGCGCATATTTATAGCCCCGGATACAGCCGGTGGTGAACAGGAAAGAAATGCCGAACTGCAGGCCCTTGGGGAGCAGTTCAATGTGGACCTGCGGCAGCTTTTAGGTTTCCAGGGGCAGCAGGTGCCGGTTACTAAAAAAACCCTGGCCGGGGGCAAGGGTTTTACAAAGGTTTTTGTCAACCGGATTTAATATTGAATGCTGATTACCTTGTTTCGCCCCCCCTTTTTGGCCAGGTAGAGTGCCTTATCAGCCAGGTCCAACAATTTTGAAGATGTCACAGCAACAGTGGGGATGGTTGTGGCTACACCTAGGCTGATGGTTAAGTGGTCACCTATTTCAGACTTTTTATGTTCTATGCCCAATACTTCAATTTCGGCCCGCAGCCTTTCTGCAACAAAGGAAGCACCCTCTGAGTTTGTTTCAGGCAGGATGATTGCAAATTCTTCGCCGCCGTAGCGGGCGGCAAGATCACCCGGCCTTTTTAATGTATCACGCAATGTTTCTGCCACCTTTTTCAGGCAAACGTCACCTTCAAGGTGCCCATAATGATCGTTATACAATTTAAAATAATCAATATCGCACATGATCAGCGAAAGCGGTTTGGCATCACGTGCGGCACGCCCCCATTCGTCTCCGAGACGGTTTTCAAAAAACCGCCGGTTGGCAATACCTGTTAGCCCGTCGATGTAGGAAAGTGTTTTAAATTTTTCTTCAATTTGTTTGTGTCTGGTGATATCACGCAGGGATTCAATGGCGCCGGTTACATTACCTTGGCTGTCAAACAGCGGTGCAGCTATATGCCACAGATAGGCGCCGGCTCCCCCATTTACAACGGGGTTATAATCTTCCGCATAGATTGTATTTCCCAAGATGGTGACGTTTTCATAATTCATGACGGCTTCACCAGTATCTTCTGCATTTGGTAAAACATAATCAATTAACACCGGTTTTTTTTCACCATGAAAGGGCACGGCGTACGCATGATCACCTTTACCGATGATCCCTTCCTTTTTTACGCCGGTCATTTTTTCTATGGCCCTGTTCCAGGCAATTACTTTTTTATCCCGATCGATGACGAAAGTAGCGTCTGGCAGAAAGTTTACTATGTCAAAAAGCTGTTGATGTTGACTGCGGTATAGTTCCTTGCTTTTATGCAGTTCCCTGAAGATAGTGTCGTAAGGCATTTCCAGGCCGCGCAAAACTATACCCCGGTAGATTAGGTAGCTGGACAATATTTTAAGGGTATGCCCGGCAAAGTTCATAAAACCGTAAACATCGGTATAAAGGGTAAAGCAGAGTTCAGATGCTACAGTGATCGCCAAGGCAACGATAAAAGTTTCATACAAGAAATGGTTTAGGCGCTTCCGCCGCAGGTAAAGCTGTTTGAAGGCCAGCAGCAGGATGATGCAGATAAGATATTCACTGGTGATTTTAAACGTGGTGAGGCCTACACCTTCAATAAAACAGACCGGAAATGTCTGTGCCCACATGATGGCGGCTATTAAAAACCCTGTGATCAGGGTGTAAATTGCAGCCAGTGCTGTGCGGGAAAACTGGCGCTGCAGAAAGAAGGGGGCTATAAGCAGGGAAAGCGCCTCTACATAGCGGCCGGCAATCCAAAACTGGGTGGGTATGTTGGCATCCAAACCCGGAAAAACGCCCATGCCTTTGTAGGTCAAAGTATGAAAAAAATCTATGAAGGCAATGAAAAGGTAGGCATTTCCTAGGAACAGCAGAAAATCGCTTTGGGAATACCTGTATGTCCTGGTGGCCAGAACATAAATTAACAGGGCAACAACGATGGAAAATCCCTCGGCAACGGCATGAAATAAAAGGTAATTATGCCTGGCCACAAAATAGGCAATTACGCTCAGTAGTAACCAAAGTGCAGCGGCCTTTAAAAGGTTAAATTTGTTATAAAAAAACAGGGATTGGGAAATGTCGGTTGATAACATGAACTCTATCCTTTTTAGTAAAATAGAATACATTTTCAAGCCTAATAATACCATGTTTTCAAATTTTGGGCAAATTTAAAAACTTTTTTCTTTTTTTCGGCAACGGGTTTGGGGGCGGGTATTTCAAAGCTAAAATATAAATTTATTAACATGTTACTGTGTTGGTTGCGTATTGTGCTGCCAGCCTTTAGAAAAACGGGCTATAAAAATCTTTCTGACCGGGGGCTTTCCCTTTTTCCGGTAAGCGTTCAATAAAAATAAGGAACAACCATTTTTTTTTGTTTTGAAGTTAAAGGGGGCTTTAAGATGTCTGAGATAAAAGTGGTAAGCAAAGCAGTTGTTCCGGCAGCAGGTTTGGGGACCCGTTTTTTACCGGCTACCAAGGCCCAACCCAAGGAAATGCTGCCGGTTGTGGACAAGCCTGCCATCCAGTACGTGGTAGAAGAGGCTGTAGCCGCCGGTATCGAGGATATTTTGATTATAACCGGGCGGGGCACACGGGCTATTGAAGATCATTTTGATTACAGTGTGGAACTGGAAGCGCTTTTGGCTGCAAAGGGACGCCGGGCAGAATTGCAGATGATCCGCGCTATCCCGGAAATGGCGCGGATCTACTATGTACGGCAAAAGGAGCCCTTAGGGCTGGGGCACGCTGTCTACTGTGCCCGGAAATTTGTCGGGCAAGAGCCCTTTGCGGTGTTGTTGGGGGACGATCTGATAAAAAGCACAGTGCCCTGTATTGGGCAGCTGATGGCTGTTTATGCCCAAAAAGGCGGGACGGTGCTCGGTGTGCAGCCAGTAGACTGGCAGGCGGTACATAAATATGGTATTGTCAAAGGTACTGCGGGGAAGGGCTTCGGGGAAGACAGCGCAGTAGAAAGCAATGTGCCGGAAAACAGGGCCGATCAGGGTTATGCAGGGGACGGTGCAGGGAAGAAGGGCCGGCTTTACCGGGTGGAGGGCCTTGTAGAAAAACCAAACCGCGCGGAAGCACCTTCCAATTTAGCCGTGTTGGGCCGCTACATTTTGGAGCCGGAAATATTTGACGTTTTGGCACACACCAGGCCGGGGGCCGGGGGAGAAATTCAGCTGACAGATGCCCTGCATGAGCTGGCGATTACCCGGCAGGTTTGGGCCTACTCCTTTACGGGCAGACGCTACGACGTGGGTGACAAACTGGGTTTTTTGCAGGCCACCGTCGAATATGCACTGCAGAGGGAAGATCTTGCCCCCGACATGACCGCCTACCTACACCGCCTGCTTAGGTAAGCAGGGGCCGGGGCAGTAAGGGGGTGGTTAGATTAAACGGCCGGCCGGTATCCTGCAGCCTGACTGGAAACAATATGGGCATTACAGGCAGGCTCAAAGGCAATGCCGGGGAACATTAAAATACTGCTATTTTTTATTTATCTTTAAGGGGCAACCCAAAGCCCTGGTGTTTACAACCTTTACGGGGTTTTTGCCTAAGCCGGGACAGCTTAAGCGGCCTTTGTCAGCGGTTCCGCAATGTTCTTCCGTTACGATCAGGCAGCTGCCCCCTTTTTACCCGGCCAATTTCATGGAATTTCAAACCCGGGCGGCAAACCTATTAACAAATGATCAAACTTTACATCTGCGGGGGTATAAACCATGTTGGGGACGCTGGTAAATGTTGCCGCCATCCTTGGGGGGGCGCTACTGGGCCATCTGTTAAAGGCCGGGCTGCCTGAAAGGATTAAAGGCATTGTTTTACAGGCAGTCGGGCTGTCTACATTTTTGATTGCCCTGAAAATGGTTTTGGAGGGGCGCAATGTTCTAATAATTTTTGGCAGTCTGGTGGCCGGTGCAGTTACCGGGGAACTTCTAATGCTGGAGGAAAGGCTGCAAAAATGGGGTATGTCCCTGCAACGACGTTTTTCTGCACCGGGGGGAGGGACCTTTACGCAGGGTTTTGTGACGGCCAGCCTGCTTTATTGTGTGGGGGCCATGGCCGTGATGGGCTCCCTGGAAAGCGGTTTAACAGGAAACCATGCCACCCTTTTTGCCAAATCTGTTTTGGATGGTATTTCTGCCGTTATGCTTACTGCCAGCTTTGGCTTTGGGGTAGCCTTTTCAGCGTTCCCTGTTTTTCTTTACCAGGGGGGTATTACAGTTTTAGCCAGTTCCTTACGACCTTTGCTTACCGGGGCGGTAATGGCTGAAATGACCGCCACCGGTGGCCTTTTAATTTTAGGGATTAGCCTCAATATCCTGGAAATAAAAGAAATTAAGGTCGGCAACCTTTTACCCGCCCTGCTTTACGCCTTCATCCTGGCCCTTCTCTTTAGCTGAACAACCCACAAACCCTGTTATTTTAGCAATTGTTGTAAACAGGAAAAGCCGTCCTTGTTTACTGCCACAAACAAAGAACCACCCTTGCGTTTGACCAGAACCTTCCCGCATTTGGTCCAAACAACAAACAAAGAGCTGCCCTTGTGTTTGTCGCTTTGTATTTGCCGGCTAAATTTCACACAGTTTGCCGTCCCCGCGTTTGCGTGGCACTGGGGGCTGGCTTGCTTTTCTGGGGGTGGGCTGCGGGTTGGTTCCGCAGGTGTCTTTTATGTGGTAGAATTAAAGGTGTCTGTTGCGGGATAGGGTTTGTTGGTGGGGTGGGGTTTTTTTGCTGATGTTACAGGGGGGAATGATTTGAAGATAAGAAAACGGCGGCCGGCAGAAATTGTGCAGGAAGCAGCCCGCTGCAGCCTTTTGCTGCAGGCAGGGGCGATGTGCAGCCTGCTGCGGCCCCGGCAGTGGACCAAAAACCTGTTTCTTTTGGCTGGACTGGTATTTTCCGGCAACCTTTTTTGCCTGCCCCTGTTCGGCCGGGCAGTGCTGGCCCTAATAGCTTTTTGCCTGCTTTCCGGTGCGGTTTATATTATCAATGATATTGTCGACATAGAAGAAGACCGGAGGCATGCCCGCAAACGCCGGCGGCCTTTGGCTGCCGGCCGGGTGCAGGTGGGACCAGCCCGGGTTGTCTTTCTGCTGCTGTTGGCAGTTTCTTTCTCCTTGGCCCTGGTCCTGGGCAGGTACTTCTTGCTGGTGGCAGCGCTTTATTTCCTGCTGGTTACGGGTTATTCGCTGTATTTTAAACATATTGTTATCTTAGACGTTTTTGCTGTGGCCGGCGGGTTTTTGCTGCGCGTTGTGGCCGGCGGGGT
>JAAYRR010000003.1 GCA_012518675.1 Bacillota bacterium | reverse complement strand
TTGAGCAATTTACGGGAAAATATACCAGATATTATTGCCTATTTGCAAAACGAAACAAACCTGACAAGAAAAACTATTGTCGAGATACTTTTAAGAAGCAAGACAGTTCATCTTTTCAAAAAAAACCCTCAAAGGTATATGGAACAGGTGGTACAGATTATATCCACTAAAATGAGGCATCTGATAGTTGACGGCATTAAATATACCAAGATAGGTAACGATGAATATTACGCCCAAGAACTATTTGAAACTAAAGAACTGACAGGTTATCTATCTAAAAATATGATAAAAAGTAAAAAGTCAGTCTATGAATATGTTATCTACGACAGTGCTAACGAAGAAAGCTTTGCTACCAGCTTTGAAAACAACAACAGCGTTAAGTTATATGCAAAGCTTCCGGGGTGGTTTACTATAGCAACCCCGTTGGGCACCTATAACCCTGACTGGGTGGTGCTAATTGAAGTAAACGGCAAAAATAAGCTCTATTTTGTGCTAGAAACCAAGGCAGACACCATGTTTGATGCCCTAAGACCAACAGAAAGCGCTAAAATCAAATGCGGAAGGAAACACTTTAAGGCTTTAGGTAACGACGTTACCTTTGAAGATGTAGACAGCTTTGAAGAATTTATTGAGGAACAAGTGGTTATTTAATGTGCGTAATATGAAGGGGGACAGGGTTTTGCCCTTAAACATAACGGAGGGTGTACTATAAACAGCAAAATAATCAGCATTTCAAAAATATGTCAAATCACTATACCACTACAGTTTTATAAACACCTTAAAAAAGGTGCCTACAAAATAGCTTTGCTTATAATACCAGTCCCAATCCTTTAAATGGCTGTACTGGGTTATGGCTAAATTTCCCCAGCATGTTGCATTATCTCCAGGGTAAAACGCCGCTTCCTTTTATGTATTCATGCTCACTGCCACTGTTTCACTTAAAAAAGTGGCGCCAAGGATGAGCAGGCCACCTGCTATCTGCATAAAATTTAAGGCCTCGCCCAGGAAAAGGGCGGCAATGATTACCGCTGCAACGGGATCTATGTAGCTGAGCACAGCTACGGTTTGGCTTTTTAGCTCTTTGATCGCTGTGAAAAATAAAAAATAAGCAAACCCGGTATGAACAAGGCCGATGATTAAAACCAAAACAATGGTATGGGGATTCATACCGGCCGGACTTAAATTGTCCTTGAAGGCAGTATAAGGGAAAAGTACCAAAACAGCACATATCAATTGTACCAGTGTTGTTTCCAAGCCGGAAAGGTTTTTTACAAACTTATTCAGCAGGATAACACTGGCGTAGAATGCGGCTGCCGAAAGGCCGTAGCAAATACCCAAGGGGTGGTTAAAAGTAATACCCTGGCTGCTGCTACCGGCTTTAACAATTAAAAACAGCCCCGCCATGGCTGCCAACACGCATACCACCCGGACCGGCGTTAGTTTTTCCTTTAAGATAAGAGGGGCTAATAGAATTACAAAAATGGGTGCAAAATAGTAGCTTAAGGTGGCATTGGCGATGCTGGTGTTTTCATAAGCCTGGAATAACAAGATCCAATTGATACCCAAGGCTGCACCGGAAAAGCCCAGGCAGGGGAGGTTTCTTTTTATTGCCTCATAGGCAGGTTTTTGCCCTAAAAAACAACTTACACCTATTAAAAAAACGGAGCCGATGACCGCCCTGAAAAAGGCAATTTCACTGGGTGATAGGTTGATCTTTCTGACAAAGGCCCCGATGCTGCCGTAAATAAGCATCGCTAAGACTATTTTTAGTTTGGCTTGCATCTGACACCCCCGCTCTTACAATGAAAGCCCCGCAGCAGATCTTTTTCAGCCCTGCCGGCGGGGCTTAACGTTTACCTTTCACCCCAAAAGGTGTTTTCTATTGTAGGGTAACTTTCTGTTCTGCCAGGCTTGTTTTAACTCATTTTTTCAATAATGGCTTGGGTCATTTCCGACATTTTTGCTGTGCCGCCTAAATCATAGGTTACACTTTTGCCTGCGGCAAGCACGGCTGCCAGGGCGGTATGAATTCTTTGGGCTGTTTCTTCCTCCCCTAAGTGGGACAGCATCATCACTGCTGAAAGGATGGTTGCTGTGGGGTTAACCTTGTCTTTACCGGCATATTTCGGGGCGCTGCCGTGCACAGGTTCAAAAACGGCAATTTCTGTCCCTAAGTTGGCGCCGGGTGTTACGCCCAGGCCGCCCACCAGGCCCGCACAAAGATCGGAAAGGATATCGCCGTAAAGATTGGGCATGACCATCACGTCATAAAGTTCCGGCTTTTTAACCAGCTGCATGCTCATGTTGTCAACAATCCGATCTTCAAATTCCAGGTCCGGGTACTCCCCGGCAATTTCCCGGGCTACGGATAAGAAAAGGCCATCTGTGCACTTCATAATGTTTGCCTTATGCACAGCCGTTACCTTTTTGCGTTTATGTTTACGGGCATATTCGAAAGCAAAACGCACAATGCGTTCTGAACCCTTCCTGGTGATTATTTTAATGCTTTCCGCAGCATCTTCTCCCACCATGTGTTCTATGCCCGCATAAAGATCTTCTGTGTTTTCCCTGACGATCACCAAGTCGATGTTTTCATAGCGGGCGGGAATCCCTTTAAACGACTTGGCCGGGCGGAGGTTGGCGTAAAGATCGAGCGCTTTGCGCAGGGCCACATTTACGCTGCGGAAACCTTCCCCGATGGGGGTGGTCAGCGGGCCCTTCAGGGCTACCTTGTTGCGCCTGATAGATGCCAGGACCTCTTCCGGCAGGACATTGCCGCTTTGTTCAAAGGTTTTTAAACCGGCCTCCTGTATCTCCCATTTTATAGGTGCTTGAGCTGCTTTGAAAATTTTTACGACTGAATTGATTAGTTCCGGGCCTGTCCCATCACCGGGGATTAAAGTAACATTGTGCATTTAACTGCCTCCTTTGATTTTTTCAATTAAACATCTATTTCTTTATAAATTTGCTTATAGCGTTGGTAAATACGTTCTACCTTAAGAACAAAATAACGTGTTTCGGGGAAAGGGATGTTCCTTAATGTTTTTCTTTGACCATCCCAGATTTCCTTTTGCAGCCATAAAGTTACATTGCTCCGCCCGCCATTGTAAGCGGCCAAGGCCAGGTAAATATTACCGTTGAATTGCAGTAAGAGATTCCGGAGATACCATGTGCCTAAGGCAATGTTTACCTGGGGTTCAAAAAGCTGCCCGTCTGTAAAGTTTTCCATAGCAAGCTGGCCTGCTGCCCAGCGGCCTGTTTCCGGCATAATCTGCATCAGCCCCCGGGCCCCTTTGGCAGACTGCGCCTTTTCATTAAAACTGCTTTCTACAAAGATTACGGCTGCCACCAAGTGCGGTTCCAACTGGTTTTTATGGGCTTCAGCGATAATAATTTCACGGTGATGAAAAGGATAAACCTTTTGTATAAAATAACCGGCGCGGGAAAAAAGCAGGTATGTACAAATCAAAAAAAGGAGCAGGTAAAAAAAGCGGCTGCCCATCATAAATTTTTTCAATAAAAAATGCACCCCTTATGGGTTACTGTCTACTTCCCCTGGCTTCCTGCAGTTTTTCCCAAAGTGAATCCACTTGTTGTTGAAGAAATTCTATGGTGCTGTCATTATCAAGGACAAAATCAGCCCCCTGAATCTTTTTTTGCAACTCCAGTTGTGATCTGATACGCTGCCGGGCTTCTTCCCTGGAAAACCCGTTCCTTTCCCGCAACCTGCTGATTTGGGTTTCTTCCCGGGAGGCAACTACAACAACACAGTTAACCATGCCTTCCATTTCTGCTTCAAAAAGAAGCGGGACATCCCAAACTATAATTTTCCCAGGATCACCCTTTGCGCATTCCCTGCTGCGGGTGTGAAAAAGGGAGATGACCTGCGGATGGGTAAGTGCATTTAGTTTTTGCAGGGCCCCTTTATCATTAAAAACATGGGAGGCAATTTTTTGGCGATCCAAGCTGCCGTCCTCTAATAAAACACCTTCTCCGAGCCATTTTACGATCGCAGCCCAGGCCGGTTGCCCCGGCCGGACCACCTCCCGGGCCAGTTGATCGGCATCTATAACCAAGGCCCCTTTTTCAGCCAGCATTTGTGCTACAGTAGATTTGCCGCAGGCAATATTTCCTGTTAACCCTATTATAAACAAATTTTCTCCCCCTAAAATCCATCTCAAAGTATATTAAAGATGCCCAATAAAATCAACAGGCCCCCGGACAATAAGTGGGCGGGGAAGGCGTTTATTTTCCCGCGGGAAAGATGTCCACAAAAAAGTCCCAGACTGATTAAAAAAAACTTGCTAATACCGACCAGGGCAGAGGTCAGCCAGGGATTAAAACCCGTTAGGGCTACACCAAACCCGGCCCCGAAAGCATCACAGGCCAAAGCCAACCCCAAAAGAAAGGCTTCGCCAATGTTTATACTGCCCGAATCGTCAAGATCGGCCTTTTGTGGCTCCCAAATAATCCCTCCTAAAAACTGAAAAAAGTTACCCCGCAAAGTTTTATAAACAGCAGTCTGGTCTGTTGTTTTTTGAACCGGGTCGGCAGAGGTACTGCCTGTTTCTTTAATTGTATGATGTTCATTCCGGTTTAAGAAGGGCTCCTGATTTTGGGCTAACCCCTGCCAGACCACCCAGCCGCCTAATATAACCAGGATGCCCCCGCCCAAAAAGCGGGTCAGGCCCAGGGAAAAATATTGGGTAAAGGTCCAGCCTAAAAACATGGACAGCCCAATCGTCAGCGCTGAAGAAAGGGAGATCACGATCAGGGATAAAAATGGAATCCGTAAGTTGCGGGCCCCATAAGAAAAACCTGCTCCCCAACCGTCAAAACTGACTGCAATACAAAGCAAGAACAACTGGAAAATCACCGCCGCACCCCCAGTAAAAGTTACAATATTCTATGGGAGTGCTGGTGTTTTTGGTGCCTGTCCCGCCTTAGAAAGGGTAAAACCCCGGCTTATTGCCCTGACTGGCACGACCCTTTATGCCGGCTCCAAACCCTTTGTGCCGGCTGCAAACTTTAACCGGGGGGCTGGCAGCAGGGACAAAAATAGGTGCCCCGTCCGGCGACTACACAGCGCACTATTTTGCCGGCGCAGCAAGGGCAGGACTCACCCTGCCGCCTGTAAACCCGAAGTTTCTTTTGAAACCCTCCCGGTAAACCCCGGATGTCCTTATAGTTGGCAACACTGGTGCCCCCGCAGGCAATCCCTTCCCGCAAAACACTGTGCAGGCTTTTCCAAAGGGCCTCTTTTTCCTGCCGGTTCAGGGTGCCCACCTTCCGGGTGGGGTGTACCCCGGCCCGGAAAAGGGCTTCATCAGTGTAGATGTTGCCCAGCCCGGCAATGTTTTTTTGGTTGAGCAGAAAACTTTTAATCATGCCCCGGGGTTTTTGGGCCAGCAAAGTGCAAAACTGCTTAAAACCAAATTCCTTTGCCAGGGGATCGGGGCCCAAAAGAAATGGCTTGGTGTAAGGCAGTTCTGTTTCTTCCCAGAGCCTAAAAGTCCCGAACTTGCGCATATCCTGGAAATGAAGTTCAGCATTGCTGTCTAAATAAAAAATTGCCCCCGTATGTTTCACGGGCTGAAAGGCTGCCGCATAAAATAAAAGGGCACCTGTCATGCGCAGGTGTATCTCCAAAACTTTTTTGCCGCTTAAAAAGATGAGGATATATTTGCCCTTTCTTTTGATTTTTTTTATAGTTCTGCCACAGATCCCTTTACAGAATTGCTGGGGGGGAATATCCCCCAGCATTCTTTCCCAATAAAATTTGACGTCAAATATTTTCCTGCCGGGCAGGCAGTTGCGGAGATCGTTGACCAGGCATTCCACTTCCGGCAGTTCCGGCACGGTGCGTTACCTTCTTTCTGTCAAATTATAAGGCTAACTTACAGCATAAGGTTCAAGATGGTACCAGTCCCGCCCGATCTTCAGATCTACCTGCAGGCGGACCAACAGGGGGAAGATTTCTTCCATTAGTTTTTTAACTGTGCGGGCAACTTCATTTAGTTCTGCCGGGGGCACTTCAAAGATTAGTTCGTCATGAACCTGCAGCAACATGGCGGCGGCGAACCCTTTTTTGTCCAGTTCCCGATCTACAGAGAGCATGGCGGCTTTAATGATGTCGGCAGCCGAACCCTGGATGGGGGTATTGCGGGCTGCGCGCTCGGCTACGCTGCGGCGGGAAAAGTTGGGGTGATTAATATCCGCCAGGTAGCGCCGCCTGTTCATCAGCGTTGTTACATACCCTTTTTCGCGGGCCAGCCTTATACATTCATCCGCATATTTTTTCACACCCGGGTAGCGGGCAAAATAGCTTTGTATATACTCGCGGGCCTCGGCCCGGGAGATCTGCAAGTCCTGGGAAAGGCCGTAGTCGCTGATCCCGTAAATTATGCCAAAGTTTACCGCCTTAGCCCGATCACGCAGCAGGGGCGTCACCTCTGCAGGCGGAATATTAAAAACCTCTGCCGCCGTGCGGGTATGAATATCCTCATCTTTTTGAAAGGCGTCCACCAGGCCGGGGTCCTGCGAAAGGTGGGCCATTACCCGCAGCTCTATCTGGGAATAATCTGCAGCCAGCAGTAAATAATCAGGCTGTGAGGGCGTAAAAGCCTGCCGCAACCGCCTGCCTGCAGCCAGCCGGATCGGTATATTTTGCAAATTGGGATCCTTGCTGCTCAACCTGCCGGTGGCCGTTACCGCCTGGTTGAAGGTAGTATGAATTTTCCCCGTTCGGGGGTCAATCAGCGGCAGCAGTCCTTGCAGGTAAGTGTTTTTCAGTTTAGCCAGCGATCTGTAGGCAATTATTTGGGCCGCAAGGGGATGCAAAACAGAAAGTTCCTGCAGGACTCGGGCATCGGTGGAGTAACCTGTTTTAGTGCGGCGGATGACAGGCAGGCCCAATTTTTCAAACAAAATATAACTGAGCTGTTGGGGGGAATTAAGGTTGAATTTTTCCCCGGCCAGTTCCATAATATCTTTTTCCTGTAGGGCCATGCATTCTTCCATCTCTGCAGCAAGTTTTTCCATGATATCTTCCCGAACCCTGATCCCTTTCAGCTCCATCTTAGCCAAGACATGCATCAGGGGCATCTCCAAATTGTAAAAAAGATCTTTTAACTGCCGCGCTGCAAGGTTGTGCAGTAGAATTTTCTTTAAGTCCGGCAGGTGGCGGGCACACAGCGTCAGGAAATTAATTTTTTGCCGGTTTGTT
>JAAYRR010000098.1 GCA_012518675.1 Bacillota bacterium | reverse complement strand
GCTGACCGAACAACGGAGGCACTATCCAGGATAGTGCCTTTTTTTATGGAAAAATTGAAAAGTATCTTCTAAAATTAATATTTAAAACAACATTGTCAAGGTGATCCGCTGACAGGAGCGGGTGGAAGAGGGAACCGGGTGCAAATCCCGGGTGGTCCGGCCACTGTAAGTGGGGAGCAGCTTTCAGCATACCACTGGAGCTATCCGGGAAGGTGAAAGCTACGATGAGCCACAAGCCAGGAAACCTGCCTTGACGATACTTCACAAGCCTTCCGTGCAAAGGTCTGGGTGAGCTGGAAAAATGCCTGTTTAAAAGGCCAATTCTTTTATTGCAGCATAAAAGCCCCGGCTGTGCATGGAAGCCGGGGCTTTGTAGCGTTTTTTAGAGCTGTCATAAGTGATGGCCAGGGGGTTGATTACAAACAACAAAAATTAAGGTTTGTGCTGTAGAAAAACCGTCCTAATCATAACGCCAAAAGGTGGGTAGTAGGCGGTTGAGGGGAGGCCGGCTAACGATCAAACAAAGGGGAAGGGGAGATGTAACCCAGTAAATTTTCAGCCTTATAAAAAGTATTTTAAGGAAACGTTTTGAAAACAGGAAAGCAGAAACCAAAGGGAGGAGATTTTCTTGTTAAGGTTGTTATTAAAGCGAAGCGTGTTGAAAAAATGGCCGGTATATTTTTTAAGCCTGTTCATGATCTTTTCTATAATAGGTCCATTGCCTGTTATGGCCGGCAGTGGCGGTGTTGAAACAGGAGCAGATTTGGAGGCATCGATAGCAAATGCAGTCGCTTGGTATCAAACGAACCACCCTTCACCCGACTCCTGGGAAGGTTTGCCGGCGCTTTGGGGCGTTGGTGAGGATTTAAATGAAGCACCGTGGGGGACTGGCCAGGGGTGGCGGGAGAACGATCCCGGGTTTGCAGCGAATACAACAGGAAACGAGCACATTTATTACATTTTCAAGCTGCTGGCAGTGGGGAAAAACCCTGCCGACATATGGAACGGCAGGAACCTTTTTGCAGAACTGGCGGATCAGCAGCGGCGTCCTCCCCAGATTCCACCAGACGGCGCATTTGGCGACCTGGGAAAGCATATCTGGGCCATAGTACTTTTGGATGTGGGCGAAGAACTTGGTGTTGTGGATGGCTGGGGTAATACTCAATGTCAGCTGATGGCTATAACGCACCTGATCAACCAGCAAAACGATGATGGCAGCTTTGGAGCCTTCAGCCAGTTGGACTATACGGGCTGGGCGCTGACGGCTTTATCCAACCACCAGAAAAAATCCAATGCACAGGAAGCAATTGGAAAAGCCATTGACTTCCTGCATAGTAAGCAGCAGGACAACGCCGGTTTTGCTTTGGAGGGCATGTGGGGAGAGGAAAACTGTAATTCCAACGCTGCAGTTATCTCCGGATTAGTTGCTGTGGGAGAAGATGTGCTGAACCCGGAAGGGCGATGGGTAAAAGATGGCCAAACAGTGCTTGACGTCCTGCTAAAATACCAGCAGGAGGACGGCAGTTTTTGGTATAAAGAGGGTACTGCCGGTGGGGTAAAAATGAGCACCGTGCAGGCCCTTTTGGCCCTGGCAGATTTAAAACATGGTGAATCCACAAGGCATAGAATGGGCCAGATACAGTTTGCCGAGCCCCAAAAGGTAGTTGTGAAGTTAACGGTGGAAGGAAAGACGGAAACAATTTTTCCTACTGCAGAAGTTGAAGTGCTGACCACCGGCGATCAGCCGACGGCCCTTGATGTTCTGGAGCAGGGCTTGGATGCCAAGGGGATTCCCTATGAATTGCAGTATTTTGATTGGGGTATTTTGGTCAACTCTATTGCAGGTGAGGAAAATGGTGCTTTTGGCGGCTGGGACGGTTGGACGTACACAGTAAACGGGGTTTCCCCTGACGTTGGTGCTGCCGACTATATTGTTCAAGAAAATGATGAGGTGTTCTTCTACTACAGCAGGTGGCCTGTACTTTCTAGCGAAGCGGTTATTGACGTCGGCGAGGTAGATCCCCGGGTTGAAATAAACCTGGTTGGTGATGAATATGCAGATCCGGCAGAAACAAAAGATCTGGACAACTGGACAATTGATACCGGAGAAACCGGGCTTTCTGTTGAGGAAATCACCAAAGACGCTGCTCAAAAGGTGACCGTCGCTTTTACAGGTACCGCTGCAGTTGGCGAGATCAGCATCCAGGCCGGGGCTGCTGCCCTGGGGGGGGATGCTGCCAGCGAAGAGTTTATACTAAAGATCGAAACAGCGGAACCGGCTACTTACACTTTAACCTTAACAGGCGAAGGATTAACATCAACTTCTGATGCTGGAGAAATTGAAGAGAACACTGCAGTAACGATAACGGTAACAGCTCCGGCAGGCAAGCAGGTAGCCACCTTTACCGTCAACGGTGAAGACAAGAAAGCAGACCTGGAGGATAACAAATATACCTTCACCATAACTGCAGATACAACCGTAGCGGTAACCTATGAAGGTACAGGTGGCTCTAGCGAGGAAAGTAATATTACCGTCACCTTCAAACTCACCGGTGATAGCGGGCAGACCTGGATACCAACTACCAGTGTGGAGATGCCGCAGGGGGCTACGGTCTTTGATATGTTTGACAAAGTGCTATCTGAAAAAGGCATGGAATACAGGGCGTCTTACGACAGCTATGTCAGTGGCATCAAAGCGCCCAGTGGGGAATGGCTTAACGAACTTGACAAAGGCCCCCTTAGTGGTTGGATGTACAAGGTCAATGGTAAACATACTACGCTGGCTCTAAACGAATATTTGTTGAAACAAGGCGATGCCGTGGTTTTTTATTATACTGATGATTTTACAAAAGAGGAAGGTTCGGAAGGATGGAGTAGTAGCGGAGGAGGCGGTGGGGGGGCAACAAAGGAAACCTTCCAACCTTCTTCAGCTGATGACCGGGCCTTGCAGGAAAACCTGCAGCAAACAGGCGTAGCCAAGCTCAGCCTTGAGGAAAAGGCCGACGGGAAAGTGCTTTTTTCACCGGATTTTCTTAAAAATGTTAATGAAGAACATGCGATCGTGCTAGAAAACAAGGGTATTAAGGTTGAACTGGCCGGCGGTGCTTTGTTAACCGAGGAATTTGCCCGGCTAACCGCCGCCGATAATTCGCAGATAGAGGTGTTTGTCCAGGAACTCGCTGCCAACAAACAGCAGGAGATCCTTTCCAAAGACGTGCCGGAGGGAACTGCCGGGTTTGTCGGTGTTGGAAGCGGGATTTATGAGATAACCCTGACGGTGGTTGACACCGCCCAGGAGGAGCGGAACACTGGAAAAGAACTTGATAAATATAGCAAACCGATAAAAATAACTATAGACTTTTCCCACTTAGGTAAGCTGTCTCCGGAACAAAGCGCCTGGTTAACAGGAGTGCGACTGGAAAATGACGGTGAGGGCCTTCTGGTGCCTATCGGCCTGGGCGGGGAGTACGATCCGGAAACGCAGACATTTGCTTTCTTCACAGACCACCTAAGCTTCTATACTGTCATGCAGTCTCAGGAAAAAGAAACTAAAATACCTTTTACCGACTTGCAGGGCTATGAATGGGCCAGGGAGGCCATCGGGGTACTTTCCGCCGCGGGGATTATCAGCGGCCGGGGGGAAGGGGTTTTTGAGCCCGGTGCCCGGATTACCCGTGCAGAATTCGCCGCCTTGGTTACCCGTTTGCTGGGTTACAATGATACGGGGATGGAGCTGCCTTTTACCGATGTTCATGTAAATAGCTGGTATTACGAAGCTGTGGCCCGGGCATACCATCATGGCATCCTCAGCGGCAGAAGCGCAACGGTATTCGATCCGGAAAGTTCAATCACCCGGCAGGAGATGGCTGCGATTATCGGCAGGGTTCTCCGCCCGGAAGGATCTGAGGGAGCTGCTGCACAGGAACTGGGGATTTTCAGCGATAGGGATGAGATTGCAGTGTGGGCAAAAGACGGTGTTGGCCTTTGCACAATTCAGGGGATTATAACCGGCATGGGAGATGGCACTTTTGCCCCCTTGCAAAATGCCAACCGTGCCCAGGCGGCGGTGATGCTTTACCGGCTTTCCCCCTTGGAGTAGTTTTTCCGCCTATACAGATATGCTGACACAGCTAAAGGGCTGCTCTTTAATACAAGGGCAGCCCCAAAGGCTTTTAGATGGGGGAGAACCGGTTATTGACAAGAGGGGGCTGTTGGGATATTATGTTCTTAATTGAAGATTATTTCATAAACAGGTGCCGGTCAGGAGTATGCACTGGAATATAGTCCATGCCGGTAAAAGGAAAGCGGGTGAAAATCCCGCGCGGTTCCGCCGCTGTAAAAGGGGAAGTTTCCCCCGGAATGCCACTGGGAAACCGGGAAGGTGGGGGAGAGCGATGACCCGAAGCCAGAAAGCCTGCCTGTTTTTTGCACCAGAAACTCTACGGGAAATAGAGAGGTGTTTAACTTGGCTGTAAGCAAAACAGTGAATAACGGCTTTAATGATGAATTAACCCCCAGGGAAAGAAAGTTTATCCGGATTCTGCGCGGAATCAGTTATGGTGAAATGGTTATTGCGGTAGAAGATCGGCAGCCTGTACGGGTTGAAGAAATCAAAAAGTCAATTAAGCTTTAAAGGTGCTGACCGAACAACGGAGGCGCTATTCCAATTTTAAACTGGAATAGTGTTTCCGTTTTTTAAATAAGGTTGAAGTTTAATTTAAAAAATTGAATAAAGGTTTTATCAGGGTAGATCCGATGCCAAATCGGGTTGAAAGGGAACCGGGTGAAAATCCCGGGTGGTCCGGCCACTGTAAGCAGGGAATTTACTTTCATTATATGCCACTGGAGAGCCTCTTCGGGAAGGTGAAAGCAAGTGATGAGCTGCAAGCCAGGAGACCTGCCCGGTAAATGTTTTCCACAAGCCTTCCGTGCAAAGGTGTATGTGAATTGGATATTGTCTGTTTAAGAAAGTGATTTCTTTTACAGCAAAAAGCCCCGCTTTGCATGGAAAAGCCGGGGTTTTTTATATGTTGTTATTTGTCGATAGAACAATGATATTAATGATGTTACACCTACACAAACAGATCATGGGAGGTAAAACTTTTGTGGACTGCAGGCCGGCCCGGTCTGTGAAATAAAGACGGTGTGAGGAGGGAGGCCATGGATGAACAGATAACGGGTACGGGGTTAAGCTCAAAGGAAAAAAAGGTCATTGAAATTATACGCAGCACCGATTTTGGCAGGCTGAAAATCATGGTGCAGGAAGGGCAGCCGGTCAGGGTGGAAAAGGTGACGCAGTCGATCAAGCTCTAGGCGCGAGAACGTTGATTCAAAAAAGAAAATGACAAGTCGGATGTTCTGAAAGGGTGGTTAAATGAACAGGGCTAAAAATATTTTGGTAGTTCTGCTGACGCTTTGCCTCTTTCTTAGCAGTAGTTTTCCCGTTTTGGCAGCACCGGCTGCTGCGGCTCCGGTTACGCTGGAAAAGGCTCTAAAGGATACCGGCGCTTATCTGTTAAAAAAAGTGCAAAGTCCCCGGGTTGGTTCTGTTGGCGGTGAATGGGCGCTAATCGGTCTGGCACGGTCCGGGCTTAAGGTGCCGGCGGGCTGGTATACGGCGTATTATCAGTCCCTGGAAGATGAAATTGTAAAAAATCAGGGCGTTCTGCCTGGTAATAAATATACGGAATACTCTCGCGCTATCTTAGCTCTGACTGCTATCGGCAAAAATCCTGCGGATGTGGGAGGATATGATCTGCTGGCCAGGCTGGGCGACTTTGATAACGTCTTCCTGCAGGGTATTAACGGCCCCCTTTTTGCCCTGTTGGCCTTCGATGCGTGGCATCATGTTTTTCCGGACCATGCCGGTGAGCAGATACAGGTTGTGCGTGAGCGGCTGCTCGGGGCTATTACTGAACTACAGCTTGCTGACGGGGGGTTTTCGCTGGGCGGCAGGACAGGTGATGCGGATGTTACGGCGATGGCGCTGCAGGCACTGGCACCCTATCAGGAACGGGCTGAAATTAAAAAGGTGATCGAGCGGGCGCTTACCTGCCTTTCCAGGCTTCAAAATAGCGATGGCAGTTATACCAGCTACTGGGAGGCGGCCAATGTGGAAGGTGTTACGCAGGTGCTTATTGCCCTGACTGCACTGGGCATTGATCCTGTTGCCGACGCCCGTTTTATTAAGAACGGCAACACTGTTGTCGATCATTTGCTGCACTATTTTGTGCCGGGGGGAGGTTTCAAACATATCCTGACCCAGTCGGAGCCGGACGCTATGGCTACGGAACAGGCTTTTTGCGGCCTGGTTGCTTATGATCGTTTTCTCAAAGGGAAGACCGGCTTTTATGAGATGAGCGATGTGCAGGTTTCTGCTGTGGAACAAAATGCAGCTGCAGCAGGGCTGCCCGGGAAGGATCCTGCAGTGACAGCCCGCCCGGTTTGCAATCCCGGTAAAACCTTTGCAGATATCAAGGGGCTAAAAGAGCAGGCGGCTATTGAAGCGCTGGCGGCCCGCGGTATAATCAGCGGGGTCAGCGACCTTTTCTTTGAGCCCGGACGCACCATGACGCGGGCAGAGTTTGCTGCACTCGTCGTGCGGGCACTGGGGCTTGCTCCGGCAGGGGGTGCTGTTTTTGCCGATGTGGCTGCAACGAGCTGGTATGCAGATGCTGTCGCAACGGCCCATGCTTATGGGATCGTGCACGGCACCTCGGAGACTACTTTTACACCGGGGGGCACCATTACCCGTGAACAGGCGGCGGTAATGGTTGCCCAGGCGGCAAGGCTTTGCGGCCTGCATACGGCCCCCACTGCCACAGAAATTCGCGATCTGCTGGCGCAGTTTCCCGATTATACTTCTTGTTCCGCCTGGGCCGGAGAGCCCTTGGCCTTTTGCTATCAGCAGGCGATACTTTCTGCAGAGGTTTTGCAAATTAAACCGCAGGAAGCTATCACCCGCGCGGAGATCGCCGCCATGGTTTATCGAATGCTGCAAAAAGCGGCGCTCGGCTAGTGTCTTGCATTATGAAGGACGGGATGTGCATTGAAGATAAAGCTTTCAAAAAATAAAATAATCGTGGCAGCCGTAGTCGTTTGTGTTCTCGCCGCGGCCTGGTTTTATGGGGGTAACTATTGCGAAAAAGCTGCTGAACCGGGGCAGAACCCGCCTGCCGGAACAGGGATTACAAAGCCCGGGGAAGACTTGCCCCCTGTTACTAATGAAATGTATCCCCCGGGTACGGATCCCGACGCAGAAACAGGGGAACAGCCGGCTGGAAGGGAAACCGGGATGCAGGGCGAACCTGGTGTTTTTAACGGCGGCAGCTCCAAAAGTGAAACAACGGAAAGGGAGGCTGCAAAAAACGCCGTAAATCATGCAGATGCAACCCCAAAGACAGAGGGGAGCCAACAGCAAAGTAACCCGGCGCCTGAAGGGAAACCAGCGCCGGCCGCCTGGCAGGAGGTGACCGTAGACACCGCATCCCAGCTGACCTGCAGCTTAACGGTCCGCTGTGATGATATCTTTGCTCATATGGACCGCTTTAACCAGGATAAGCTGGAGGTGCTGCCGCCGGATGGTGTAATCTACCCCTGCCAAAACGTTGTTTTTTATGAGGGCGAATCGGTTTTTAATGTGCTGCAGCGGGAGATGAAAAAGCATAAAATACATCTGGAATTTGTCTTGACGCCTCTCCACAGCTCCCATTACATTGAGGGCATCAACAATATCTATGAATTTGATTGCGGGGAGCTGTCGGGCTGGACGTACAAGGTGAACGGTTGGTCTCCCAACTACGGCTGCAGCTGCTACCTGCTGCAGGACGGCGATATGGTCGAGTGGGTGTATAGCTGCGATCTGGATGCAGAAGGGCTGGGAGGAAGCTGACGATGAAAGATGCATTTTCCACCTTTCACCCTGTTGTAAATTTCACATATTTCACCGCGGTGCTGCTGTTTTCCATGTTTTCCCTGCACCCGGTTTTTCAGGCCATCTCCCTGACCTGCTCTGTTTTGTACTTTTTCCTGCTGGGGGGGCAGCGGGCTACCAGGTTCAGCTTATTATATCTGCTGCTTTTTGGGCTGTTCATGGCGGTTATCAACCCTGCTTTTAACCATGCTGGGGTGACCATCTTGTTTTACCTGAAAAACGGCAATCCGATCACCTTGGAATCTATCCTTTACGGGCTGGCTTCAGCTGCCATGTTCATGGCTGTCATTATGTGGTTTTCCTGCTTCAATATCGTCATGACTGCAGATAAATTTGTTTATCTGTTCGGCAGAGTTGTGCCTGCGCTGGCGCTGGTTTTGTCTATGGCGTTGCGCTTTGTTCCCCGGTACAGGGTGCAGATTAGGGTTATTTCCACTGCCAGGCAGGGCGTAGGCAGGGATGTAACAAACGGGTCTGTTTTTGAGCGGGCCAGGAATGGCCTGCAGATTCTCTCCATGATGGCCACCTGGGCGTTGGAAAATGCCATCGAAACTGCTGATTCCATGAAGTCAAGGGGCTACGGCTTGCCCAGGCGCACCAGTTTTTCTATATTCCGGTTTGACCGGCGGGACAGGGCTGTTTGCGGCGTAATGCTGCTGCTTGTGTCAGTTGTTTTTGCAGGCGCAATAACGGGAAGCAGTACCATGCGTTTTTTCCCGTCTTTAAAATTGCCGCCGCCAAATGTTTTCAGCAGCGGCGTATATTGCGCCTATCTTGCCTTATGTCTGCTGCCGGTCATTATTGATCTGCTGGAGGAACTTAAATGGAAACGTATCAAATCAGGGCTTTGAGTTTTACCTACCCGCTGCGGGAAAAACCGGCGCTTAAGAGGATAGAGCTGACTGTGAAACAAGGTGAATTTGTCACCATCTGTGGAAAGTCTGGCAGCGGCAAAAGCACACTTTTGCGACACCTCAAAACAATGCTGACACCCCATGGGACAAGGGAAGGCGAAATTTTTTTCGAGGGCAGGCCTTTGGAGGAATGCGATCAACGCACGCAGGCAGCGGGTATAGGTTTTGTCCTGCAAAATCCTGATAACCAGATTGTTACCGACAAGGTATGGCATGAGCTGGCCTTCGGGCTGGAATCTTTGGGGTTGGAAAGTAAAACCATCCGCCTACGTGTGGCGGAGATGGCCAGTTTTTTTGGTATCCAGACCTGGTTTAGAAAGAATGTAACGGAACTTTCCGGCGGGCAGAAACAGCTTCTAAACCTGGCGTCTATCATGGCCATGCAGCCTTCTGTCTTGGTGCTCGATGAGCCGACAGGCCAACTTGACCCCATTGCCGCAACGGACTTTTTAGGGACAGTCAAAAAAATCAACTGTGAACTGGGCACAACAATCATCATGACCGAACATCGGCTGGAGGAAGTGCTGCCCCTCTCCGATCGTGTCGTGGTTATGGATCAAGGTAAGATCATTATCGATGATACCCCTCAGCGGGTCGGAGAGCGGTTAAAGGGAATGCAGCATACCCTTTTTTGGGCCATGCCCTCGCCTGTTCAGATCTATGCCGGTGTGGATAGCGATCTGCCCTGCCCGATAGCTGTGCAGGATGGGCGTAAATGGCTGAACGCCTTACCGCTTAACGGCAGGTCCTTTGAGGTGCCTGCTGCCCAGTGCAATCAGGGGACGGCCCCGCGGTCAAAGACCGGGCCGCCGCCTGCCATCCGGCTGGAGGACGTCTGGTTCAGGTATGAGCGGGATCTGCCCGACGCAGTAAAGGACCTATCGCTGGAAGTAGCTGTAGGGCAATTTTATAGTATTGTCGGCGGCAACGGCACAGGGAAAAGCACAGCTCTTGCTATCATCGGCGGTATTTTAAGGCCTTACCGCGGGCGGGTGCATATTTTTGGCCGGGATATCTGCAGAAAAGGCGCTGCAAAGGCGCGGGAAGAGGTGCTCAACAGGGTTGCCCTGTTGCCTCAAAACCCGCAGCTGCTTTTTGTTGAAAAAACAGTGGAACTTGATTTGTACGAAATGTTGGCGGGGGCGCAGCTTTCCCGGGAGGAAAAAAAACAAAAAGTGCAGGCAATCTGTGAACTGACAGAGCTCGACGGGCTGTTAAAAATGCACCCCTATGACCTAAGCGGCGGAGAACAGCAGCGCGCTGCCCTGGCCAAGGTGCTGCTGCGGGAGCCAAAAATCCTTTTGCTTGATGAGCCGACCAAGGGGCTGGACGGCCATTTTAAGTTTAAGCTTGCAGATGTACTGAAAAAACTGACTGCCGAGGGTGTAACGGTGGTTATGGTTTCCCACGATATTGAATTTTGTGCGCGTTATGCCGCTGTCTGCGCTCTTTTTTTTGACGGGGGGATTATTACCCAAAATACACCGCGTGCTTTTTTTTCCGGGAACAATTTTTACACTACGGCGGCCAACCGCATGGCACGCCATATCTTTCCCGCCGCTGTAACCATAGAGGATGTGATCGAAGCATGCAGGAACAGCCTTTAAACGCTGGGCGCCCGGGCAGGCGCACGTTTATCGCAGCGACGCTGCTGGCCCTGGTTATTCCCGGGACGATACTTTTTGGCGTGTTTTGTCTCGGCGATCGGAAGTACTATTTTATCAGCCTGTTGATCATGCTTTACAGCATGCTTCCCTTTGCGCTGGTATTTGAAAGGCGCCGGCCCGAAGCGCGTGAACTGCTCGTTGTGGCCGTGCTGGCAGCTATAGCCGTTGCAGGGAGGGCGGCATTTTTTATGCTGCCGCAATTTAAGCCGGTGGTGGCCATTGTGATCATCACCGGCGTATGCTGTGGGGCGGAAGCAGGTTTTCTGGTCGGCGCGGTTGCAGGTTTTGTCTCCAATTTTTTTTTCGGGCAGGGGCCTTGGGCACCGTGGCAGATGTTCAGTTTGGGGGTCATCGGCTTTCTGGCGGGTATTCTTATCAAAAGGGGTTTTCTGAAAAAAGAGCGGCTGCCACTCTGCCTTTACGGCGGTTTTTCCGCTTTCTTCATCTACGGGGGAATAATAGACTGCGGCTCCCTTTTGATGTTTACGCCGTATTTTTCCTGGCCGGCGCTTTTGACAGTCTATGTCTCCGGTTTCTGGTTCAATGTCGTGCATGCTGCGGCGACGGTTTTTTTCCTGTTTGTTTTATCCCGTCCCCTGATCGAAAAGCTTGACCGCATCAAGATCAAATACGGGATGCTGGAGTCATAAAAAGGAAGGGAAACAATTTGCGACCCCAGTTGACCGGCTATTTTCCCACAGCTTATATTTTAGAAGCGGTTTTGTCCGCGTCCATGTCCATGCCCGTGTCCGTGTCTGCGCCCGAAGCATTTTTCCCGGCCGCATAATTTTCTGGTGCCATTGCAGAGCTTGTATTCCCCGCCCTCTATTTTGATGGTTTTTCCATTCACCAGGGCATCGGCTATTTTTTTGCGGGCAATGCTGCAAATGCGTTGCACTGTTGTGCGGGCAACTTGCATTTGAGCGGCGCATTCTTCCTGCGTCAAACCCTCCCAGTCGATTAAGCGTATTGTTTCATACTGATCGACGGACATAACAATAAATTACGCTTCGTCAGTCCGGGTATCCAGCGGCCCGAAAAGGTTGCTTTCCGGTAAAAAACATACTTTTCTCCATTTTTTTGGCCTGGCCATCTTTATTTTTGCACCTCATTTACAGGGAAGAGGCTGGCGGGTGCAATTTAGTGCTGTCAATGTTCAATAAAAAATTTGACAATCTTAGTTAAAGTTTTTAAAATGGGGTAAGGGTATTATGAATTAAAAAAATATGTTACTCCGCAGAGGAGGTGTTGACTAAACATTTGGTTCCCAAAAAGGGATCTATGAATACCTTCAGGAGCGCGTTAAGGCCACCAGGGACGAAATAGGGGAAACATTTGCATTGTGAATTGGTAAGAGGGATGAAGGAAAAAGGCAAGATATACATGACCCTGATGAATGCAGGGCACAATGCCGGCTAATAATAACTAAAGAAAGGAGATGACTTTTCAATGTGTATGATTACTGTTTACAAGGGCAGCATTAAGGACGAAAATAAAATGGCCGAAAACGTGGAAAAATATTCCTTGGACCTGGGCTCAGGGAAACTTATTCTTTATCCCATGTTGAACGACCCGCAGGAATTTGAAATTACAAAAGGTATAAGCTGGGACGAGAGTAGTGACACGATGATTTTTGAATAAAAAGTGGTTTTCTGACACCTAAAACCCCTGGTAAGCCTGTATGCCCTTTTACATATACGGCACAGGCAACCGGAAAGGGACGTGCTGTTATAAAAGCCGGCTATTATTATGAATTAACGAAATGAATTAAAGAAGCGGCGGGGGGATTATCCTGTTTCCAGGGGATAACCGGCGCTTCTTTTTGTTACGGTTTTGCAGAATTAATAAGCCGGAGTCGAGGATCCTGAAATTATTAAAAATATTGTGGCGGTGGGCAGGATTTTGGGTCAGGATGTAGAATTGTAAGTAGTGTAGTAACACGAATAGATTATTAGTAACATAGGCGCGCCCAGCCTTTTGCAAAATATTTTTATATTGGTTTTAACCGGGGCAACAGGATGATTATCCGGGCTGCCTGGGTTATAATAAGGGGGCTTATTTTTTTGCAGAAAGTGTAACATAAAATTATAAAATGTAACACGCTGGGTTACAGGAAAGGGAGGCAGAAAATTTTATGAAAACGCTGGCTGATTTGCAAGTTGAGAAACCGGAATTTTGGGAGAAGGCCTGGGAGGAAGCCAAGAAAGAGGCCTTTTCCCGCCGTAAAAGAAAAAGTTTGCAGGAATCCATAGCACATTGGAACAAAAAGGCGGCAAGATTCAGTAAAAATGTCGGGGGTGAAAGAGGTAAAAAAAGGGTGGAAAGGGTCTTTATCTGGTTGCAAAAACAGGGGGTAAACTTTGACGGCCTAAGTGTGCTGGATATCGGAGCGGGCCCTGGTGCTTTTGCTTTGGGTTTTGCGGAGCGGGTCAGGGAGGTGGTGGCTCTGGAACCGGCCGGGGCGATGGTCGCTTATCTGGAAGAACAGATAGCCCGGAAAAAGATTGACAATGTCAGGATCATCCAGGACACCTGGGAAGAAGTTAATCTTGAAAAACAGAATCTAAAAAAACAATTCGATCTGGTTTTCGCCTCCATGAGCCCTGGGATCAATAACTGGGAAACAATCAACAAGGCTTTGCAGTGTACCCGTAAATATTGCTTTATCAGCGGCTTTGCCGGCAGGCGGCAGAACAACGCCCTGGCAGAACTTTGGCAATCCCTGTATGGGGAAAAGCCCCCTGCCTGGTCGATCAGCATGCTTTATTATTTAAACCTGCTTTATACGAAAGGCTTTGCAATGAACGTTGAAATTTGGGAGGAAAACCGGCAACATGAGAGCAAACCCGAAGAAGCCGTTTCCATTTTAAAAGAAGAGCTGAAGCGCTACGATCTTGAAGAATTCCCCAGCGACGAACAGATCAGGTTTTTTGTTGAAGATAGGATGGAAAACGGAATTTTTCGCCATGAATACCAAAGCAGAATGGGACAGGTTTTGGTAAAGCTGTAATTAAGTTGTTTCCATATAAATGTAATTAACGGTTTGGGATTAAAGTAGTAAAGAAATTTTGCTAAAAAAAATAAACCTGCAATTTACATGGCAAAAATTTTTCTTCTCCACAGGGACAGTTAAAAAGGGAACAGTTGTAAAAGTTGGTTCATAAATAATGAAATCTCATTGTAAAAAATCATAATATAAAAGGAGGCAGCCCGATGTACAGAAAACGCGGCTTGCCTATTGTATTGGCGCTGGTAATTTTTACAACCCTTTTTGTATTTGGCTGCGGGATGGAACAGTCAAGCGGTGAAGCGGAGCCCGCGCCGGGAAACGGTGCGGCAGGACAGGCGGTGGAACAGGCGGAGGTCATCAGATTAAGCGGCGGGGACTGGGGCTATCCGAGCCCTTACGCGCACTACCCCCGGGGCCCCGGGTCCCGTAAAATGCGGCTGATTTTTGATACCCTGCTGACCAGTGACAGCGAGGGAAACACTGTGCCTATGCTGGCCTGCGACTGGGAAGCCGGTGCGGACGGCCTGACCTATACCTTTAAGCTGCAACCCGGGGTAAAGTGGCAGGATGGCCGGCCTTTCACAGCTGAGGATGTGGTTTTCAGCTATGAATACCAGCAACAGTATCCCCCGGTGAATATTGCCGATTTTTCTGCCGTTAGCAGGGTAGAGGCTTTGGATGAACAGACGGTGCTGATGGAGCTGCAGGAAACGGAGCCTTTTTTTCTGGATAAGATGCGCAGTTTTACCATCATCCCCAAACATATTTGGGAGGGGGTTACCGATCCCTACAGCCTGACTACGCCCGAGGCGGCAGTGGGAACAGGGCCCTACATACTGACCGATTTCAGCAAGGAGCACGGCATCTATGGTTTTGTAGCCAATGATCATTTCTGGGGTAACAAGCCGCGGGTCAAGGAGATCCAGTTTGTGCCGGTGAGCGAAGCCATTCTATCTTTTGAACAGGGAGAAGTTGACCGCATCGGGGTTACCCCCGATATCTTATCCCGCTATGAAAATGATCCGGAGTACCGTGTGATGCAATATGTAACCTCCTGGGCCAACCGGCTTTATTTTAACATGAACAAACGGCCAGAGCTGGCGGACAAAGTTTTACGCCAGGCCATGGCTTATGCTATCGATCGCCAGGAGCTGGTGGATTTAGTGGAACGCGGCGCTGCAGTGCCGGGGAACCCGGGTGTGCTGCATCCCATCAGCAACGAACTTTATAACCCCGCTGTGCCTGCTTATAATCATAACCTGCAGCAGGCGGAGGAGCTATTGGACAGCTTGGGCTATAAAGATACCGACGGCGACGGGGTGCGTGAAAACAGCCGCGGGGAAAAGCTGAAATATCAGCTGCTGGCTACAGACGCCCGCCTGGCCGAAGTGGTGCAGATGCATTTGGCCAAGATCGGCATAGAGGCCATTGTTCAGGTTACCGATACCATGACCAGGGACGCCCGCTTCAAGGAAGGGGATTTTGAGCTCTGCATTAACGGCAGCGGTAACGGGGAAGACATTGAGGAAGTGACCGGCGGCAAGGAAAAAGGCAGGGCTACATCCACCACGGGGAAGACTATCGGTTACCAAAACCCGGAACTGGACAGGCTTTATTTTGCCCAGGACAAGGAAACCGATCCGGAAAAACACCGGGAGATGATGGCTGAGCTGCAGCAGATTTTAGCTGAAGATCTGCCCAAGCTGGTCCTCTACTATACAAATTCCATTTCGGTGCACCGGCCGGCGGTCTACGACGGTTGGAGCGAAGATACCTATCACAGTGACAGCAGGGCAAATTTTGTAGACTAAAATACAAATGTTCAAATATCAAACCGGAGTGTTCAATGTTAGAAGCGTTGCAGCGGACCGGAGGCGGTTTGCAGCAGGCTAAAATGGAGGTCCGATGGGAGGAAATGCAGTGGGGCAGCCGCACCGCTTGCGGTTTTTGGAATATGGATTAACAATTTTGATTGTGATCACCTTAAATTTTCTTTTACCCCGGGTCATCCCCGGCGATCCGTTCCTGGTGATCTCCTCACAAAGTGCTGCTGAGGAAGAAATTGTTTTGACTGCAGAACAGCGTGAGTTCTTTTTCGACTATTATGGCCTGGATAAGTCCATCGGCGAACAGTATGTGGCCTATTTAGGGGGGCTGCTTCGGGGCAACTTAGGATTTAGTCTCTATTACAAGGAGCCGGTGAGCAGGATTATCATGCGCCGGTTGGGATGGACAGCTTTTATGGTTGTTTCCTCGCTGGTTCTCAGCACGATTATCGGTTCCGTCCTGGGCTGTATCTCGGCCTGGCACCGGGACAAATGGCCGGATAAGTTCCTGTTTTTCAAATTTATTGTTTTGGCCGAAATTCCGGTATTTCTCTTGGGCCTGATTATCCTGTTCGTCTTTGCCGCAGGGTTGGGGCTGTTCCCTTTGGCAGGGGCGGTCACGCATTTTGCCAGATATAAAAACTGTTGGGAAAAGATCTTTGATGTTTTGCACCATGCCTGTTTGCCCGTTTTGGTGCTGACCATTTCCCGCATGGGCGGCATGTATCTGCTCTCCAGGAACAGTATGACCACCGTTTTGAAAAAGGATTACCTGCGCACCGCCCGGGCCAAAGGACTGCCGGAGAGGCGCGTTCTCTACCGCCATGCCCTGCGAAACGCCCTGCTGCCCATAGTTACCCGTGTGTTTCTTAGCTTGGGCACCCTGATCGGCGGCGCCATATTGGTGGAAAATGTTTTTGCCTATCCCGGCCTGGGGCTTTTAATGCGAGAGGCAGTCAGGCTGCATGACTACCACCTCATACAGGGGATTTTTCTGGTGGTAACGCTGCTTGTACTGTTGGCTAATTTTTTTGCAGATTTGGTTTATGCAAAACTTGATCCCCGGGTTAACCAAACCAACATGCAGGGAGGTTAAAGGTGGCGGGAACTTATGCATCGTTGCAGAAATTGTTAAAAAAATGCAGGGAGTTTTCCCTGCTGGGGAAAATCAGCCTGCTGATCATTTTACTGATCTTTTTGGCGGCAGTTTGGGCCCCTTATATTTCTCTTCATTCCCATAAAATCTCCTCGGGCCCGGCCCTTTTGCCGCCGGGGAAAGGCCATCCGTTGGGCACCGATGATTTGGGCATCGATCTTTGGGCGCAGCTTTGCCACGGGGCCAGGATCAGCTTGATCGTGGGCTTTGGCACGGCTTTTCTGGCAGCCTTGGGTGGCGGCTTAGTTGGTATTATCGCCGGCTATGCAGGCGGGTGGGTTGACAAGGTAATCATGCGCCTGATCGATATTATGATTGTCCTGCCGGATTTCCCGCTGATGATTGTTTTGGCTGCTTTTTTGGGCCCCAGTGTTCTCAATATTATTATTGTGTTGGCTCTGTTTTCCTGGGTCTTCCCCGCCAGAATCGTGCGTGCCCAGATATTGATGCTCAAGGAACACAGTTTTATCAAGGCGGCGGAAACTTACGGCGCCGGGGCCTGGTACCTGCTCTGGAAGCATTTTTTGCCGGCAGTTTTCCCCCTGATGGCCGTAAATATGATCAGGCAGACGGGGAGAGCCATTGTCTCCGAGGCTGGGCTGTCCTTTTTGGGGCTGGGGGACCCCACTTCCAAAAGTTGGGGGTTAATCATCAACCATGCCACCAGCTTTCGGGGGATATATTTTACGGAATTCTGGAAATGGTGGCTGCTGTATCCTTGGCTGGCCCTGACCCTGATTGTTCTTTCCTTAGCTTTTATCAGCCGTGAACTGGAAAGAATAGTAAACCCGCGCCTATAAAGTTGTGATCTACTATGAAGGGGGAGCTGTTTTGACTGTTGAAAATAAGTATTTGCTGGAAATAAAAAACTTGGCGGTAACGTACGATCATGTTCACCCGCCGGTAAAGGCTGTGGACGGTGTTTCCCTCCAATTAAGGAAAAATGAATGCTTAGGCATCATCGGGGAATCGGGATGTGGGAAGAGCTCTCTGGCACTGGGCATAACAGGGCTGATCAAAGGGGACGAGGGTACCGTTACCGGGGAGATCTTTTATAAGGGAAAAAATCTGGTGGGGCTGCCGGAAAGCAAATTGAAAGCCTACCGCTGGCGGGAGATTGCCCTGGTCTTCCAAAATTCCCTGGAAGTGCTCAACCCTGTTTTAAAAATCAGGGAACAGGTGGGGGAACCGCTTAAAACTCATTACAACCTTTCTCCTGCCGAGATCGACCAAAGGGTGGTAAAACTTTTGGAGATGGTGGGCCTTGATCCGCATTGGCGGCATCATTACCCGCACCAGCTGTCGGGAGGCATGAGGCAGCGGGTGTTGGTGGCCATGGCTCTTTCCTGCGATCCCCAGCTTTTAATTGTTGACGAACCGACTACAGCGCTGGATCCTTTAAGCAAAAATGAAATTTTGCGGTTGTTACAAAGCCTGCAGAAAAAACTGGGCTTTACAATGCTGCTCATCTCCCATGACTTAGGGGTGATTAAAAAACTTACCTCCCGGGTGATGACCATGTACTGCGGGCGCATTGTGGAGGCGGGCCTAACCTCCGAGGTGCTCCGGAACCCCATGCACTGCTATACCCGCGGCCTGCTCAATTCTTCCCCCAACCTCTTTAAATACAAGGATTTATGGGGTATCGCCGGTGAACCGGCCAATGCGGCCGCTCCAAACGGAGGCTGCGCATTTTACGCGCGGTGCTGCCAAAACGGGGAAAGCTGCAGCACCTCCCGGCCTCTGCTTAAATACGTGGGCCTGGAACGCATGGTTGCCTGTCACAAGGGGGGCATTGAAACTTTTCTCCGGGCCGAAGGGATTAAAAAGACCTATAGATTAAAAAACATGAATGTAGAAGCCGTTAAAGAAGCCTGCCTGGAAATAAAAAGCGGTGAAGTAATCGCCCTGGTAGGCGAATCGGGTTCCGGTAAATCTACCTTGGCCCACATCTTAGTGGGGGTTTTAAAGGCTGATGCCGGCCAGATCTTCTTTAAAAATAAAAAGGTAAAGGGTAGATGGGCCACCAAAATGCTGGGGGGCATGCAGATTATTTTTCAGGACCCGTTTTCTGCCACCAGCGATCGCCTGCGCGTGCGGGAAGTGGTGAGAGAACCGCTGGATATTATCAGGTGGGGCGGCAAAAAAGAAAGGGAGGCAGAGGTGAACAGGGTGTTACAGATGGTGCAGCTGCCGGTTGATGCGGACTTTTTAAACCGCTATTGCCAGGCCCTCTCCGGCGGGCAGCGGCAGCGGGTGGCCATCGCCCGGTCCTTAATCACCAGGCCCAAATTATTGATTGCCGATGAAGTAACCTCCATGCTGGATCCTTCTACCCAGGCCAACCTCTTAAGGGAGCTTAAAGGGCTGCAAAACAGAAACGGCTTTGCCATGCTCTACATTACCCATGATCTGCACCTGGCCCGGAAGGTTGCCGATAAGGTCTATGTTATGTACCAAGGTGACATCGTCGAAGAGGGCGTTTCCTTTGAAATATTTGAAAAGCCGGCCCATTTTTATACCAAACAACTGCTGCAGGAATCCTTCAGAGACTTGATTTAAGCAGGCAGCCGTCTGTTCGCTATATGGGGTGCCAAGGTTCAAATAAAACGGCTCTGGTAGCAGTTGCCTGTTCAAGTGCAGGGATGGTCAGTGTAAAAATAACCCCCCTTTTGGTGTCAAAGGGCCGGTTTCCTGGGCACCAAATGGGTTTGAAAATTTTAATGGTTGATGTCTCTTCACCTGTGTCCTTCAAATGCGGGAACGGTTACCTGTCTGTGCCCAATGGCTTAAACGGTTTGAACAGGGGGTGGTTTTCTGTTTGGTGCCTTGTTTATATATTAAGGAAACAGGGAACAGCCCCCTGTTTGCCTAGCCCCCCGAGCCAACCGGCCTTATTTTAGCATGAACAAGCCTCCGGAGCTGGCGGACAAAGTATTACGCCAGGCTATTTTCCTTTAAAAAACAGCTTTTCCGGGGCTTGATGCAGGGTTGCGCCCGTGTTATGGTGTAGGTAACGGAGGTTTAAGCAATGCTGCATAAACTTTGGAAATTGGCCCGGCCTTCCCGGGGACTGCTTTTGTTGACACTGTGTTTGGTGCTTCTCTCTACGGTGTCGGGTTTGGGTCCGCCCTGGGCAATCCGTTATGCCATTGATAATCTGATTATTGCCGGTAAAAAACAGCTGTTATGGGCAGCGGCGTTGGTCATGGTTTTCCTTTCGTTGCTGGAAATCAGCTGTAATTTTGGGGCCCGCTACTTGGCAGAATGTGTGGGCCAGGGGGCCCTCTTGCGGCTGCGCAACATTTTATACCGCCATCTGCATACCTTGTCCTTTTCTTTTTTTGACGGTGCCGGCACCGGGGATATTATGTCCCGGTTGACGGTGGATATCGGCATCCTAAATAATTTTTTTGGTCTGGCGGTTGTTAATATTCTGGCCAACAGCCTGTCGCTGATCGGTATTCTGGCCGTCATGTTTTACTGGGACTGGCAGCTGGGATTGGTCTTTTTGCTGATTACCCCGGCCTTAATTCACGGTATTGCCATCTATGCCAGCAGGGTGCAGCCGGGTTACGGCAAGGTCAACCGGCAATTGGGAAAAATGAGCAACGTTTTGGAAGAAAGTATTATGGGCATCAACCTGGTAAAATTAACCGGCAGCGAGGACTATGAACAGCAGAAATTTGACCAACAACATGCAAAGTACCTGGCTACGTCGCTCGGGGTGATCAAAACCACGGCGCTTTGGCAGCCTTATGTGCAATTTTTAGCGGCCCTGGCTGCAGCCGCCGCCTTGTGGAGCGGGGGTCGGGCTGTGATCGGGGGGCGTGTCTCGCCCGGTGTCCTGGTGGGTTTTATCACCTATATGGGTATGCTGGTCCGAACGCTGCGGATGACCGGCCGCATGGTGGGCGTGATCACCCGGGCCTCGGCTGCCGGGCAACGTGTAATTGAAATTTTGCAATGGAAACCTGCAATCAGGGATCTGCCCGGCGCCTACCCCCTGCCACCGGTGAAAGGCAGGGTCTGCCTGGCAGGCGTTCATTTTTCCTATGACGGCAAAAACGAAATATTAAAGGAGATCAACTTTACAGCAGAACCGGGGCAGATGGTTGCACTGGTCGGTTCCACGGGCAGCGGTAAAACTACCCTCGTCCACCTGCTGGCCAGGTTTTACGAGCCCACCCGGGGCAAAATTATGATTGACGGCCACGACATCAAAGGGGTCACCTTGGAAAGCCTGCGCCGGCAGGTGGGGGTTGTTTTTCAGGATACCTTTGTTTTTGATGCCTCTGTAAAGGAAAATATTGCGTATGGTAAACCGGAAGCTTCCCAGGCTGAAATTGAAAGGGTTGCCAAGTTGGCCCAGATCCACGATTTTATTACTGCTTTACCCCAGGGCTACCACACCCCGGTGGGCACCAGGGGGATGGCCCTTTCCGGCGGGGAAAGGCAGCGCCTGGCCATTGCCAGGGTGCTGTTGACCGCTCCCCAGCTGCTTATTTTAGATGAAGCCACCTCAGAACTGGATGCGCAGACCGAGGGGGCCTTGCATGCTGCGCTGCAGGAGATTATCAGGAACCGGACTGTTTTTGTAATTGCCCACCGGCTGTGGACCGTGCAAAACGCAGATAATATCCTGTTGCTTTCCCAGGGCCGGATTGCCGAAACAGGCAGCCACCGTACACTGTTGGCGGCCGGGGGCATGTACAGCCGCTTTTATGAAAATTTTTTGCAAAGCAAATTCGTTCCCGGTAAACCTGAATATTGGGAAAAAAACGAAAGGGGGTTGCCGCAATGAAAAGAGGAGCAGGCCCCCTGAGCAAATTTTCCTCCAAACAGGAAGAAAAACTGCGCCTTTCAGATGTAAACAGCGCAGCCCTGCGGTTTTTTTGGCAGTATGTAAAGCCGCACAGCCCCGGGCTGCTGTGGGCCTTGTTTGCCGCCTTGCTGGTAACCGTTTGTACCGCAGCGGGCCCCTTTCTAATTATGAAGGCTATCGATCAATATATTACCGGCGGTGATCTCCGGGGGCTGACTATGATTACCCTGCTTTATGTTGGGGTCAATGGTATTTTGTGGCTGAGTTCATACTGGCGGACCCAGTTGGCCGGCGCCGCCGGGGAGAAAATAATATATAACCTGCGCAGGGATTTTTTTGCCCACCTGGAAGGGCTGCCGCTCGAGTTTTTTACCAGGCGCCCCCCCGGCGAGATTATGTCCCGGCTGGTCAATGACGTTAATACTCTGTCTGATCTGATTACTTCAGGCCTAGTGGGGTTGGCCGGCGATCTGTTGACTGTTGTCGCCATTATGGGTGTGATGTTTTCCCTCCATGCCCGGCTGGCCCTCTTAACTTGGACAACGGTGCCTGTAATCTATTTTTTTACCAAAATTTTTGGTAAGAAAATGCGTGCCGCTTTTCATGTAGTCAGGAGAAAAATTGCTAAGATCAATGCCGAGCTGCAGGAAAATATTATTGCCAACAAGGTTGTGCAGGCGCTCTGCCGCAATGAAACAAACATTAAAAAATTTGAAAGCCTGAACAAAGACAATATGGAGGCCAACCTGCGGGCCATGGGCACCTTTGCCCTATTCTTCCCCCTAATCTTTTTTGTGGGCAGTATCGGCACGGCCCTTGTTTTGTGGTATGGCGGGCAGCTTGCTGCCGGCGGGGCGATCAGCGTGGGGTTGCTGGCAGCATATTTGCAATATGTGGAAAGATTTTACCGCCCGGTGCGGGAAATCAGCCAGGTCTATAATGTGCTGCAGTCAGCCGGCGCCTCTTTGGACCGGATCTATGCATATTCGCAGTTACAGCCGGAAGCGGCCAAACTAACAGAGGTTAACGGTGCGGGGGTTGTTGCTGTAAATGCTAAAACTTCTGCAACTGCCTCAACTGCAGCCCCTGTTGCACACAAAAGTTTTAGGGGCAAGGTTGAATTTTGTGATGTTACCTTTGCCTACGATCAAGGCAGCCCAGTCCTTAAAAATATAAATATGACTTTTGAACCGGGCAGTACAACCGCCTTAGTGGGCCTCTCCGGGGCCGGCAAGACGACGATCATAAAACTTTTGGCCCGTTTGTATGAAGTGCAGGCAGGGAAGGTGTTAATTGACGGGGTGCGGGTAGATAAAATTCCCGGGAAACAGCTCAGGAAAATTATGGCGGTGGTGTCCCAGGATCCCTTTTTGTTTTCAACCACGGTTTTGGAAAATATCCGCTACGGCAACCCCGGGGCAACTGACGAAGCGGTGATCGCAGCCGCTAAAAACTTGGGGGTTCACCCCCTGCTGGAAAAACTGCCGCAGGGCTACCAGACCAGGGTCGGCCGCCGGGGAGAACGTCTTTCCGGCGGTCAGAAGCAAATTATCGCCCTGGTCAGGGTTTTTTTAGCCGATCCCTTGATCTTGGTATTGGATGAAGCCACTTCCAGCTTGGACAGTGCCACCGAAACCATCCTGCGGCGGGCGCTGCAACAGATGTTAAAGAACAGAACAGGGATCATCATTGCGCACCGTTTTGTGCTTTTGGAACTGGTGGATCATATTTATGTTCTGCAAGCGGGCCGTGTCGAAGCCGCCGGGCCGCAAGAAAAGGTTTATATGCAGAGCCGCCTGTTCAGGGAACTATACGAAAGCCAGGTGTTTCTGGAAGACGCAGCCTACCGGTAGCCGCCAGTAGGTTGCGTTGCAGGTTATTGGTGGGTGCAGTTCACTAGCGGCCTTAGGTTCGTAACAGGAAAAGGTAGAAATTAGTGAAAGGTTCGAACAAACTTGGATCCTACCAGTTGGTATAAGATTTTGCAAGTTTCTATTCGTTTTTGACTATTGTAATTTCTTTATTATTGGGATTATATGATACCTTTGCACCTAAATTTTCACTTACGAAACGAAGTGGCACAAATGTTCTCCCAGGTGGTAATACTTCTGCAGGAAAATCTGAAACCCTTTCACTGTTGTTTGCCAGCACCTTTTTTGAACCAACTGTAAGGATGATCGTATTTTGTGATTTTTTGATCTCAACCTGCCTGCCACTGTCCCTCCATTTCACTTCTGCACCCAAGGCCTCCCCTATAAAACGTATGGGCACCATAGCCCTGTTGCTTTTCCCTGTCTTGATAAAGGGACAGGCATCCAAAATATGATTCTTACCGTTCACAATTGTTTTTAATTGATCGATAGTAAGCTTGACAGCTAAGGGTTTTTCTATAGTAATCACTTCAGGCATTTTTATTATGGCAAAGGTGCCACATTTTTCTGTTGCAAAGTTTATGCCTGCTGGGCTGCCTGTAGCATCAACCTCTATTGTTCCTGCTATAATTTTTTTTTCACCGTCTTTATATATTGCAAAAATACATAAGGTTTCTAGAAAAGCTTGTTGTTCCGTAGTAGCAGTAGGCATTTTGAAATTAGACAAAGGAAGGGAAATGTCAGTGCAACCTTCAATGCCGGTATTGATTGCTACAGGAACCCCTAAAATTTCTGCACCCGTTGTTTCGGTCACACCCTCCATCTGCTTGTTCACTGCAGCAACCTCAACATTTTCCACCTGAATGAATAAATCCTGTCCTGAAATGATAATGGTTTTAATTAATTCTTTAGGTAACCTTAAAACAGCCCTTTGCGTGTTGAAAGCTAAATCTATTTCTGTGATACCTTTCAATACATCCAAGGGTATCAAAAAGGCAACAACAGGTGTTTTAAATTTTTCAGTTTTTATTTCTATGACAGATGCCCCTTCTTTTTGGGCCTTTTCAATTTGTTTTTTAGCCTCTTTTTTGAGTGCAAGGATTTCAACTGTTTCACCGGCGCTGTTGGTTATGAATTTAGTAGCAATTAGCTTGGGCCCAACAACTGCGTTTGTTTCAAATTCTGTCCCCCCTACCTGTTTTTGCAAAGGAGGGGGTGTTGCAGAACTGCCCCCACCGCCCCCTCCTCCAGAAGTAGGCGGGGGTGTTGACTTAGAAAAGTCTGCTGTTAGTTTGTGGTTTTTGGTTACAATAAAGGAATATGAT
>JAAYRR010000097.1 GCA_012518675.1 Bacillota bacterium | reverse complement strand
ATTTCTGAATTAAAGAAGTGGGAAGAGGAGCTTTACCGCTCCGGAGAAGGAGAGGATCTTGATGTCTAAAGAAGTGAAAAAGAAAACCTCTTTACAGGAAATCCAACGTTCCCTCCTTGAAAAGGGTAAGCAAAAAGGTAACCTTTCTTATAAGGAAATCCTTGATGCCCTGCAGGATTTCAACCTGGACACGGATGTAATCGATGAGTTTTATGAAGAACTCGCCGGCCAGGGTATTGAAGTGGTGGATGGAAAAGAGGATACCGATGCAGACGAGGGAGAGGATACAAAAAATGCCCTGGAGGGGGAAAAGGCAAAAAAAACTTATCTTTCCACGGGAATAAGCATCAATGATCCTGTACGCATGTACCTTAAGGAAATTGGTAAAATTTCACTCCTGACACCGGAAGAAGAGGTAGAGCTGGCCAAAGGGATGGAAAGAGGCGAGGAGGTCGCCAAGCGGAAGCTGGCAGAAGCCAATCTGCGTTTGGTGGTGAGTATTGCCAAAAAATATGTCGGCCGGGGTATGCTTTTTCTGGACCTGATCCAGGAAGGCAACCTGGGACTGATTAAGGCTGTCGAAAAATTTGACTACCGCAAGGGTTATAAGTTCAGCACCTATGCAACCTGGTGGATCAGGCAGGCGATTACCAGGGCCATTGCCGATCAGGCCCGTACAATCCGTATTCCTGTACACATGGTGGAAACGATTAATAAGCTGGTCCGGGTTTCACGGCAGCTTGTACAGGAACTCGGTCGCGAGCCGTCACCCGAAGAAATTGCCCAGGAGATGGATACCAGCGTGGAACGGGTGCGGGAAATTCTTAAAATTGCCCAGGAACCGGTTTCCCTGGAAACCCCGATCGGGGAGGAAGATGACAGCCATCTGGGTGATTTTATTGAAGATCAGGAAGTGCAGGCGCCTGCTGAGGCGGCGGCTTTTGAGCTTTTGCGGGAACAGCTGGAAGATGTGCTGGATACGCTGACCCCGCGGGAACAAAAGGTACTGCGTTTACGTTTTGGTCTTGATGACGGTCGTACCCGCACCTTGGAAGAGGTGGGGCAGGTTTTCGGCGTAACCAGGGAACGTATCAGGCAGATTGAAGCCAAAGCGCTGCGCAAGTTAAGACACCCGATGCGCAGCAAGCGTCTGAAGGACTACCTTGAATAAAAAAGACAATACAAATTATTTGTAACGGCCGTAAACCCCTTGACTGCACCGTGTAAATCCGTTATAATATAAATTGTCCTAAAGGCATTCCTCAGTAGCTCAACGGTAGAGCAACCGGCTGTTAACCGGTGGGTTGCAGGTTCGAATCCTGCCTGGGGAGCCATTTTTAATGGGCCCATAGCTCAATTGGCAGAGCTACCGGCTCATAACCGGTTGGTTCTAGGTTCGAGTCCTAGTGGGCCCACCACCATTAACCTTTTAATCTTTTAACTTTTGGCCCCTTCGTCTAATCGGTGAGGACACCAGCCTTTCAAGCTGGCAGCAGGGGTTCGAATCCCCTAGGGGTCACCACCAAAGGGCGAATAGCTCAGTGGGAGAGCACCTGCCTTACAAGCAGGGGGTCCGGCGTTCAAATCGCCGTTCGCCCACCATTCACAAAGCACGATAGCCACGGAGTCTTATACTTCGTGGCTGTTTGCTGTTTTAAAGGAAGGGGGAAGGTGTTTCCGCCCCCCTTGGTTACCCTTCAGGCAGGCATTGAAACAGTTGAATTTGAAATAAGTGGTGTAGATTGTCAATTATCAGGAATTATGTTATACTACGTATGGCTTAAATACGCACGCTGTGGAAGCTGCGGGGGGTGCCCGGCGGGGTTCCCGCAATAATGATACGGCGGAGGCTAAACCAGGGAGGTAGAATATATTAAATGTCTATTGTAACCATGAAACAACTGTTGGAGGCGGGGGTCCATTTTGGGCATCAGACCAGGCGTTGGAACCCCAAAATGAGGAACTTTATCTTTACAGAACGCAATGGGATCTATATTATTGATTTACAGAAAACGGTGCGTTTGATAGATGTAGCTTATAATTTTGTCAAAAATTTGGCGTTTCAGGGCGAAAAAATCCTGTTTGTGGGCACCAAAAAACAAGCGCAGGAATCTATCGAAGAAGAGGCCTCGCGTTGTGAAATGCCTTATGTTAATCAACGTTGGCTCGGGGGCATGCTCACAAATTTTGCTACAATCCGCAAACGCATTAACAGGCTGGAAGAACTGGAAAAAATGGAGGAAGACGGCTACTTTGAAAGCCTGCCCAAGAAAGAAGTTATCAAGCTGAATCATGAAAAGGATAAGCTGTTGAAATTTTTGGGCGGTATACGTGATATGAAGGAGCTTCCCGGGGCAGTTTATATTGTTGATCCCCGCAAGGAAAAAATAGCTGTTGCCGAGGCCCGGAAACTGGAAATCCCAATTGTCTCCATTGTGGATACGAATTGTGATCCTGATGAAATCGACTACATCATACCGGGCAACGATGATGCCATCCGGGCCATCAGGTTGATTACCTCCAAGGTTGCGGAAGCTTCGCTGGAGGGAAAACAGGGGTTGCAGGTTGCTCAGGCGGAAGCGGAAAGGGAAGAGAAAAAAGTCGCCGCGGAAGCAGAGGCGGCCAAGTCTCAGGAAAGCTCCGCCGGCGATGCCGAGAAGGAAGCGCCTGCAGAATAATTTTATAGTTGGAAAGTCAGTTTTCAGGAAGGAGCTGAGCAAAAAACATGATCACTGCAGAAATGGTTAAAGAACTCCGGACTTTGACAGGTGCCGGGATGATGGACTGCAAAAAAGCCCTGGTGGAAACCGGTGGCGATAAAAAAAAGGCGCTCACTTTGTTGCGCGAAAAAGGGTTGGCCAGTGCGGCTAAAAGAGCGGGCAGGGTTGCAGCCCAGGGGGTTGTCGATGCTTATATCCATTTGGGCGGAAAAGTTGGTGTCTTGCTTGAAGTAAACTGTGAAACAGATTTTGTGGCCCGCAATGACGAATTTAAAAGTTTTGTCAGGGATATCTGCCTCCAGGTCGCGGCCACCAATCCCCTTTACCTGGAACGCGAGGATGTACCCGCGGCGGTTGTTGAAGAAGAAAAAGAAATTTTGCGCAACCAGGCGCTGCGCGAAGGAAAACCGGAAAAAATTGTTGAAAAAATAATCAGCGGGCGGATTGAAAAGTATTACCAGGAAAACTGTCTTTTGGAACAACCCTTTGTTAAAGATGACAAAAAGACTATCCAGGAGCTGCTTACCGAAAACAGGGCCAAGATAGGGGAAAATATTATTATCCGCCGTTTTGCCCGTTTTGAAATAGGTGAAAATCCGGAAGCAACTTCATAAATTTAATTTCCTAAATTAAATTATGATAAAGTTTAAGATAAAGTGGTTTCAAACAGTAATAAAAGAACACTTGCAAGGGTGTTCTTTTTTTAATCCCGCCCCATAATTTTAAAGTCGTAAAAAAGGACACTGTCTGGATTTTGGCTTAATTTCATGGCCTGGGTAATGGCTTGTGTTCTGTTTTTAACACCGAATTTGCGAAAAATATTACGGAGGTGGGTTTTTACAGTATCCACCGCCAGGTTGGTGGCTGACGAAATTTCTTTGTTGGTCAGCCCCTTCACCAGGTGTTGCAGAATTTCCTGTTCGCGGGGTGTCAGTTCTTCTATGTTTTCCCGGAGCGGGGCTTTTCTTTTTTCAGCAACTTTTTTGCTCAGGCGGGTGTAGTCATCAACAATTTGGTGAAAAATTGATTGATCGATGACGGTTTCACCGTTAAAAACACGTTTGATGGTTTCAATCAATTTTTCCCGGGAAACATGCTTTAAAATATAACCGGCAGCGCCTGATTGCAAAGCCTGACGGATGGATTCCGTGTCTTCAAAGACAGTTAAAAAAATGATTTTAAGCTGAGGCTTCAGTAACAATATTTCCTTCGTTGTTTCAATCCCGTTTTTTCCTTTCATCCTGATGTCCATCAGGATGATATCAGGTTCTTGTTCTATTGCGGCCTGGATGGCCTCTTCACTGTTACTGCAGCTGTCAAGCAGGGTAATTTCCTCACAGTCGGACAACATGGCTGCCAAACCTTCCCTCACCATGGGGTGATCGTCTACAATCAATAGCTTAATGGTCACTGTAAGCCTCCTTTCCCCAGGCAGTGAAGTCAGCTTTCCAGGGGAATTTTTACAGTAATATGTGTCCCTTTGGCGGGCTGTGAATCAATGACACATGAACCGCCCAATAAAAGTGCCCGTTCCTGAATACTGGCCAGGCCCAAGCGGTTATGGGCCGGGCCTACGGCCAGCAGGGCCATATCCAGGCCTGTCCCGTTGTCCGCAACTTCCAGGGTTGCTTCGTTTGCGGTAATTTCCAGCCTGACTTTTACCTGCGTGGCCTGCGCGTGCTTGATCACGTTGGTAAGTGCTTCCTGCAATATTCTGAAAAGTGTAACTTCAATTTTTGATGCCAACCGCCTGCCTTCCCCGCCGGTAACAATTTCAATAGGCAGGTTATGTTTTTCCTGCAGGTTGTGAACATAATATTCGACGGCCGGTACCAGGCCGTAGTTGTCCAAAATCAGGGGGCGGAGATCATAAAGAATGCGCCGGATGTCCTGAATCTGCCCGCTCAGGAGTTTGGTGAGCTCGGCGATCTCTGTATACCATTTTTCAGGATCGGTTTCCGGAACCGGTTTGATCCGTTGCAGGCGATACCAGATGGCAATCAGGGACTGAATGATACCATCGTGCAGGTCAGCAGCCAGGCGTTTGCGCTCATCCTCCTGGGCTGTAATGGCCTTGTTAACCAACTGGTGTAAAAGTTGTTCCTTTTGTTCCAGTTTTTCTATTAACCGGGCGTTTTCCATGGCAATCGCCGTAGCCCGGGTAATGGCAAAAATGATTTCATTTTCTTCGGCGTCAAAACCTGCGGCCTCCTTGGGCCGATCTACCTGCATGATCCCGATTGTTTTGCCTTCGACCAGAATAGGGGCCAACACCAGCCAGCCATAGTCAAAATTTTTAATAATTTCAGGTGTAAGCAAAAGGTGCATGTTTTGCGGTGTAACAGAAACCGGTTGCCGGGTTTCAATTACACGGGTAATGGCTGGGAAGGGCTTGGTTCCACGCAGCGCTTTAAATTTTTTCCGCAATTCCGGATCATAACTGCCGACTGCCACAGCTGGAATAAGGGTCCGATCTTTTTCATCCAGCAGGTAAATACAGCTTTTAGCTGAAAAAAGATCTGCTGTAAGCTGGGCTACAACATGTAAAACCTGCCTGATATCCAAGGTGGAGCTGATTGTATTAACCATTTCCATCCATACCGCCAACTTTTTAAAGTGAGGCCCTTTATGGTCTTGAAACAATGACTCCTGAATAGTGTCGGCCATATGCCGGCCCAAGGAAACGGCCTTAACAAGCATATATTGGGCATTTTGCAGATCGGTGTTAAAAATGCCGATTTCCATAGTGCCTACCGGCTTACCTGCACGCAAAATTACAGGCAGGGTAGTTGTGATGATCGGGTTAAATGGTTCCAGCATTTTTTGCTTTTTATTATTTTTTACAGTAGAAAGGTGGCAGCAAAGGTGCTGCCAGCGTTCAGATTTTTTTTTGTTTTTAGAAACTGCCTTTTCCTTGGCAGCCTCCCACCAGACAGGATGGCGGCCCTCCCTCACCAGGAAAAAGCCAGCCCGCCCAAAATCAAAGTAATCCACAGAATTTTGTAAAATGCGCTGCAGGGATGTTTTCAGCTTTTTATTGACATTAAAGGTCGGGTTGACCCTGCAGACCAGGATCAGCTCTGCTTTAGTGTTTAACCCGGAAGAAAACATGATGACTTTTGCACCCTTTATGAAGGCTTCTTTCTTAAAATTATATCTCTTATCTGTTTTTAGGTCAATATTTGTTTGTGTTTAGGGTTGGTCCAAAAGGGTTAACCCCTAATTCACTCTTTTTTAAACTTGCTTCCATGCTTTTAAGCGATTTGTTTCTATGCCTTATTTTATTAAAATTATAATAGAGTCTTTGTTGAAAAATATTTTTGAAACCGGAAAAACAACCTGCCCGGCGATGTTTTCAGTAGATAACCACCTGCCTGCAGGCGGGAGCGATGACTTGTATGCTTAATTTTGACGGTAAAAAATACTTACCAGGTAAAAGCTTTCAATGGCGTGGCAACGCTGGTGATTTTGCTTTTGGCCTGGATGAACAGCAGATTAGGTTTTTTAAGGAAATTATAAATAAACATGCTATTCAAAAAGTGCTGGACGTTTTTTGTGGAAACGGTGAATTGGCTGTTTTGTTAGCTCAATGGGACAAAGATGTTACTGTTTTCGTCCCAGAACCGCTGCTTATCAAGGAAATTAATAGTAAAAGTATCCAGGCGGGTGTAAAACTGGGGATTTGCTTGGGGGATATGCGTGATATATCTGCTCTTTACAGGGAGCAATGTGGTTTGATTGTCTGTTTACAAAATTCCCTGTCCTGTCTCTTAAGTAAAGAAGATATTTGTGGAACACTTGCACAAATGTACTTAAAACTTAAACCGGGTGGGGTCCTGGTTATGCACACGCTTAATTATGATTATCTGTTAAAACGTGATCATTGTCCTGTATCGGTTTTAGAAAGGCAGCACGCAGGTTTAAAAATTAAGCTGTGGTTGAAACCGGGGAAAGAAAGGGAAAAGGCGAAGCTGATTTTTGACGTTGTTCCTGCTGACGGCAAAAACGGCGCTCACCCTGGGCCGGGGGAAGAAATAATAGTGCCGGTACGGCCCCTTTTTAAAAAAGAACTAGATTTGTGGTTGACGGAATTAGGTTATAAAAAAATAAAAAGTTATGGATGGTTTGACTGTAAAACAGCTTTAAACAACAGTTGCCACAGAATCACAGTGGCTTCCCGGCCGGGTTAGGCCCACCGGGCTTTAAGTTGCAGGGCTGCAGTTTCCCTGACGGGCCGGCCGGCTTCCGGGACATTTTTTTTAGTGTTTTAGGCCGGAAAGTATGATAATATTTTTGCGGGGTTTATTTTGCAGAAGGCACCAGGAATTCAATTTTAAGGGAGTTGGTTTCATGGGTATTCCCATTATTGATGCGCATATTCACATGATGTATTTTGAGAAACAGACGCCGGGCGCTTTAGATTGGGTTAAAAGCTTTTATGGCGAGGAAAATTTTCAGGATTTTTATGATAAAATGTGTGATCCCGACCATTTTGTCGCATATCTGCGTGCAAACGGGGTTGACTACGGCTTTATTTTTGCAGAGCTATGCCCGGCGGTTACAGGCATTTGTTCTAACGAAAGTGTTTTGGAGTTTTGTGCCGGCCGGGAGGCGCTGATCCCGATCGCCAGTATCAACCCTCATCTGACCGTGAATTTAGATCAGGAGCTGAGCCGTCTGGTGAAGGCGGGTT
>JAAYRR010000096.1 GCA_012518675.1 Bacillota bacterium | reverse complement strand
TGGTGGACCCGAGGGGAGTTGAACCCCTGGCCTCTAGAATGCGAATCTAGCGCTCTCCCAACTGAGCTACGGGCCCGTGTGATTCTGTAAGCTGTTTTCAGGGTATGAAACAAATTTTCAAAGGTAAAAATTTATTATTTATTTGTTATTATAACAGCTGGGAACCAGAAAAACAAGGATCAAAAAACCCCCGGATCGTGTCAAGCAACTATAGGTTTTTAAAAATCGCACTGCAAATGAATATATTTTTGTTCCTTAAGTCCCACTATGCCGGTATCCCCCTAATAATAGTTTACAAGTTAACTAAAAAGCTGTATACTATAGTAAACATGTTAACTACAAGGGGGTACTATGTCCGGCATCAGGGATATCTGGTTTTATGCAAACAACATTATTAAAGCAGCAAGGCAGATGGTTAATGAAGAGCTGCGACCTCTTAAGCTGAGCAGCGCTGAAGGCAATGTTTTGCTGCATCTTTTGGCGTGTGAACATGTTTTACGGCAGGAGGATCTGGTGGAAGAGCTGGAAATTAGTAAACCGGCGGTTTCACGGGCCCTTTTTTCCCTGGAAAAAAAGGGTTTTGTTCGCCGGGAAAAGGATCCTTTAGACAAACGGGTCAGTAGGGTGTTTTTAACCGAAAAGGCTGCCGAAATTGGACCGCAGGTGGAACAGGTCTATGAAAAAGTTTTTTCCCTGGCTGCCCGGGGGGTTTCAGCAGATGAGCTGCAAAATTTTGTAGCGCTGTTCCGGCGTGTGTCCGCCAGTTTTTCCCGGGCAGGGCAACAAAAAAAACAAAAGGAGGGCCCAAAATGATTGTAAGTGATCTTTGGGCGGCAGTGATCTTAATGGTCTATTACCTGGTTGGCTTAGTCGCATTGCCGACAATACTCAAGGTCAGAACGGGGCTGCCTGGTGAGGTAATCCGCAAAATCCAGCACGTGGGCTACAGTATGTCCATTTTCATTCTTTTAAGACTTTTTAGCGTCTGGTATTTGGCTGTTGCTGCCGCTTTCCTGTTGGTGCTTCTGGCATATCCGGCCCTTCTTTTGGTTGAAAAGACTGTGGTTTATAAAAAGCTTTTTGTAGACAGGGCTGAACGGGGGGGTGAACTGCGCAAACAGTTGGTTTATGTGCAGGTTTCTTTTGCGATCCTCATCTTTTTGTTCTGGGGTTTGCTGGGGGCTAAATGGCATTATATGGTGGCGGTGGCGGTGCTGACCTGGGGCTTGGGGGATGCTGCTGCAGCCTTGGTAGGAAAGTTTTTTGGTAAGATCAATATTGTGCACCGCTGGGTGGAAGGGGCTAAAACCTTGGAAGGCACAGCAGCCATGACTGTAACTGCCTTTTTGGTGATTATGATCATTTTATTTGCTTGCAGTGGGCTTCCTTGGTTTGTCTGTTTGCTGATTGCTTTGGTAGCGGCACCGGTTTGCGGGGCTGTTGAACTGTTTTCCCGCCGGGGCACCGATACCCTGACCGTTCCCCTGGCAGCCGCGGCCTTAATTTTCCCGCTGGTTTATCTGTTTTCTTGTGTGGGGTGGTAGGATGAGCCCTGAACTGCAGAAGGGGACTGACAGGCGCCAAAAAACACTTTTGGCATCTTTGTTGCTGAGCTTATGGGCGCCCTTAGCTACAGGTATAGCTGTGTTCTTGAGCCATTCTATTACCCAAGTTGCTGACTTTGTGCGGCGGACCCTGGAATTTTTGGTTTTGCTGTTATCCTGGCTTGTTTTCCGTTATCTAACAAAAGGCCGGGAGCCGAATGAAGAAACAAAAAAAAGATGGGAGAGAATTGTTAACCTTAGCGTAGCCTTGGCCTTAGGTGCATCGGGGCTGGTTATGCTTTTTCTGGCGTTTTTCCGTTTCCAAAATTTCAGGCCGGGAGGCAATGTTATACCCGGCCTGGTTATCGCTGTTTTGGGCTTTATTGTTAACCTCTGGTTTTGGCAGCGCTACAGCGCCCTGGAACGGGAAAGCCCCCACCCGATTATTGGTGCCCAGTGCCGGCTGTATCTGGCAAAGATATTTGTTGATACCTGCGTTATTTTGGCTTTGGGTGCTGTTGCCTTCCTGCCAGCCCATGCTGTGACAAGGCACATCGATGCCTTAGGTTCGGTTGCTGTATCCATGTACCTTTTATGGAGCCCTTGGCGTACTTTAAACGTTAAATAAAGTGAGGCAGAACTGCCTGCAGAAGAATAGGTTAACTATTAGGTACGCAAGCGTGTAGCAGGCAGGTTGCGGCTGCTACGATGGACTTTAGGGCAACCTTAGTTTAAACCCCGGCAAATAATCTTAAAAGAGCGACGCCGGCCATGCCGATCAAGATGGTCAAGAACATGTTTTTAGTCAGCAAAGCGACGGCCAAGGAAGGGAGGGCCGCCCAAAAGTAGGGGTTAGGCGCGGGGTGCAGGGTTAGCCGCCCGTCGGCCAGAAAAAGAACCGGGCCCAGCAAGGAGGCTAAAACGGCAACAGGAATATAGGACAGCCAGATTTTTAACCGCGGCGGCAGCTTGCGCCGGGACAGTAAAAGGATGGGGAACAGGCGCGGCAGGTAGGTAACCAGGGCCATGCACAGGATGATTATAAAAATAGTATTCCGGGGATAAATCAGCATATTTTCACAACCTGCAGTTAAATTTTCTAGTTAGTTCTGATTATATCAGACTTGAAGAAATAAAACTGCAGGTCGGCAGCTTTTCTAGGCTGTCAGGACTGGTCAGTGTGCGCCCGGCTTTTCTAATATGTGATCATTTTATTAACAGGAAATACTGTGTCTGTTTGGCGGCGTGTTGGTATATATAATTAAACAGACATTGGTTTACAGGGATTCTGCAGGGGTTTTTTCAAGAAACAGCCCTAAGGTGGCGCTGCAAAGTGTGGCGATGATCATGTGCCAGTGGCCTCCGGTTTTCCAGAAAAGCAGGAGGGAAAGGGCTGCCGAAAAGAAGGCGATGAAAATATGGCGCCGGTTGTTTAACTGCAAAACAAGCAGGGCAATAAACATGGCCGGCAGGGCGTAGTCCAGTCCCCAGCTTTCAGGGCTGCCGGTAAGCGTGGTACCGGCCCAGGCCCCCAAGACAGAACTGCCTATCCAGGCGCCATGGGCTACTAAGTTGGTGGTAAAAACCCCCGCCTTGTTGGGGATTTTTTCCTGAGGGAAGGTGACGCTGTAGAGGGCAAAGATTTCATCGGTAAACTGGTAGGCAAAAAGGGCCTGCTGCAGCCGGCTAAAATGGCCTAGATATGGCGCCAAGGTGGCGCTCATTAAAATGTGGCGCAGGTTAACCAAAAAAGTGGTCAGTGTGATCGTCAGGATCCCGGCGCCGGCGGCCAAAAGGCTTACGGCAATCAGCTGCGAAGAACCGGCATAGACGAACAGGGACATCAGGCCGCACTCCCAGGGGGCCAGTCCGGTGTTTGCAGCTAAAACGCCGAAGGCAAAGCCGATGGGGAAATAACCCAACACCAGCGGCAGGCTGCGGTAAAAACCGTGGGCAATCATTCAATGAGGCCCCCGGCAGGGCTGCCTAAGGTGGCAACGATTTCGTAAAGCAGCTCTTCGGCAAGTTCCCCTTCCAGGGTAACCGTTGATTTTTCCTGTTGCCATGTTAACATGTAAACCCCGGGTGAAGGGCGGAAAAGGTAACCGGGGTAGGAACCCACCTGGAGGGGTTGTGCCGGGCTTTGAACGGAGGCGGCCGCCGGGAATTCACGTTCTTCGCCCGTGATATCCGGGGTAAACTGCTGGCGCAGTGAAAACCTGTGACCCTCCTTATCTGTGAATTCCTGGGATACAAGGAGGAGGGACGACTCTGTTTGGATTATTTCTCCTTCCTGGAAATTATAATTTTCAGGAGAAAACTTGACCTGCCATATCTCCTCGTCGGTCAACCCTTGGGCGTCGGCTAAGGCTGCCGTAAAGGACGCCGCTTCTTTGAAAAGATGTTCATTTAGGGGGGGCTGGGAATTTCTGTCCAGCCGGGAATTGTTGTCCGTCCCTTCCTGCCGGGAAATGCTTTGTTCCTGGCGCATAAAAGTTGTTTCCTGTTGCCCTGCTTGTTCTTTTTCTGCCTGCCCTGTTCTTCCTGCCGCGGGTTGGGACGGGAGCTTTTCTTCCACAGTGCTGCGCAGGCTGAATTTTTCTGCGGGTTCTGCTGCATCATTTTCGGCGGTAAAAAGGGTTGCGTCGCTGTCTATTGCTGTGCCTTCAGCCTGGGGGCCTGTGTCCGGGGCTGAAACATGTTCCGGTAAAAGGGTATCCCGATGGTTTATCAATGGAAGCAGTTGGGTTAAAAATATAGCCATAAAGACCCCCGCGGCGATGAAGGAGGCTAAAGGCCGGTATTTTTTCCAAAAGGCCTGCCGGCTTTTCTCTCTGTTGCTTTGTTCCAAGAAGAATTGTTCTGCTTTGCTTGCAGTGTTAATAAATTCCGGTCGTTGTTGCAGTTCTTTCCAAAGTTTTTGGCAGGGAGGGGGTTCGACATTTTGCGCTTCCTCCTGGAAGGATTGCCGGAGGAGTTCCGTGATTCTTTTTTGTTTTAAACGGATCATTTTCCAATTTTCCCCCTTGCCCTGCATAATTATGAAACAGGTTTTTCTTGTGCCGGTAAACTGCTTTTGTTCTCCGGTATGAAACGGCAGTGAAAATTACGGCGTATGATTTGTCCCCCTTACCTGGAAAAGAAACCGGGCGGCTTTAAAGGTTATACCCGGGTGTCAACCGTAGCAACAACATCTTTTTAACAGGTTTACTTACTTGTTTGACGGTTTTCATGTTCAGTGGGTTGCAAAAGGGCCCGTATTTTTTTACGGGCACGAAACAAACGGGACTTAACAGTTCCGGTGGGGGCGGCAGTTGCAGCCGCAATTTCCTTAACACTTAATTCATTAAAGTATTTTAAAATAAGAATTTCCCTGTCCTCCGGTGTCAGTAAAAAAAGAGCCTCCCTGATTTCTTGGGCGGTTTCATGGTTGTCCCAGCTTTCCTGGGGCGAATCGTGCGTAGAGGGGTTGGCATGTAGGGAAATATTTTCTGTAAAAACTATTTTTTTATTTTTACGCAGGAGGTCGATGCTGTAGTTGGCGGCAATAACGCTGACCCAGGAACCAAATTTTTCTATTTCCCGCAATGCTGACAGGTTGGAAAAAGCCCTTAAAAAAGCTTCCTGGGTGGCGTCTTCAGCCAACTGGTAGTCCCTGGTTACCAGGTAGGCGGTACGAAAAGTTTTATTAAAATGCCGGTGGTATAGTTTTTCCAAAATACCCTGATCCATAATTACGCTACAGCTCCTCTTTGCGGACGACTGCTTTTATTTTATCATAAAACGCATCTTTCGGGGAAATAATGCTTTTTAATTTCTTTTTCGCAGTGTGGACTATAATAATATGTTAGAATTATTTTAAAGTGTGCGGGAGGTTGGTTGCACGGCATGAAATGTGAAATTATTTCTGTGGGTACTGAACTGCTAATGGGGCAGACTGAAAACACCAATGCCGGGGCCCTGGCCCGGGAACTTTTTCCCTTGGGCATTGGTGTTTATTACCAGACGGCAGTGGGGGATAATGAAGAACGGCTGCGGGGCGTTTTTAGCCAGGCCTTGCAAAGATCTGCTTTAATTATTTTAACAGGGGGCCTGGGGCCGACGGAGGATGATCTGACACGGGAAACTGTGGCTCGGGTGCTGGGGCTGCCCCTGGTGAAGAACAAGGAGTGGGAAAAAAGGTTGAAGGATTTTTTCCACCGTTTCAAGCGGCCCATGGCGGTGCAAAATCTGCGCCAGACCATGGTTCCCCAGGGAGGGAAAATTTTGCCCAACGATAGGGGGACGGCACCGGGGATTTACCTTGACTTACAGGCCGGCAGGGGTCCGGTTGTCGTTTTGTTGCCGGGCCCCCCTTCAGAAATGCTGCCCCTGTTCAGGGAACAGGTTCTTCCTTTATTGCGTGCTAAATTGCAGGAAAAAGGGGATCTGGCTATTCTGCAATCCAAAGTGCTGCGCATTATTGGCTTGGGTGAATCTGATCTGTCAGAGCGGATTGCCGTCCTGCTTAAAAATCAGGACAATCCAACCCTGGCCCCCCTGGCTAAGGCGGGGGAGGTCCACCTGCGAATAACTGCACGCGGCAGCACAGCAGAGGTTGTGCAGACTCTGTTGGCCGACAAGGCCCGGGAACTGCGGGAAATTTTGGGGGACTACATTTACGGCGAGGATGAGGAAGAACTGGAGCTTGCTGTAGCCCGTTTGCTTTGGGCAAAGGGCCTGACGCTGGCGCTGGCAGAGTCCTGCAGCGGGGGCCTATTGAGCCACCGCCTAACCAATGTTCCCGGTAGTTCAGACTACCTGTTGGCGGGTTTGGTAACCTACAGCAACGCAGCTAAAATGCAATTATTAGGCGTAGAGCAGGCAACGCTGGAGCGTGCAGGCGCGGTCAGTGCTGCCGTGGCAGAACAAATGGCGGCCGGTGTGCGCCGCCTTTGCAGGGCTGATATCGGTGTCGGCATCACAGGCATTGCGGGCCCCGGCGGGGGGACGCCGGAAAAACCCGTAGGTCTGACTTACCTGGCCTTGGAGGCCGAAAACTTTAAGTTTAGCCGGCGCTACGAATATTGGGGCGGCCGCCAGGTGGTTAAGGAAAGGGCGAGCCAAACAGCCCTTTATCTTCTGTGGCTCTACCTCCGGGGCAAGCTCAGACCCAAAAACTGATGCCGAGGCCCCGGCTGAGGGCCGCTATGAAAACCTGATGATGCTGTGGTGTGTAAAAACTATTTTCGGGATAAATTTTCTCCACCTGTTTAAGATCTTGTTTTTAGGTAGCGGTGATCTTATTAGCATGATGTTTAAACTGTATTCCCTGTTTAATAGGGGGTTGTCGCCCTTTTGGGGATTTTTGCACGGTCTGACTTACCTTTTGTCGGTAAATTGCAGTAAAGTAATGAAGTTTTTTTACAGCTAAAAATTTGCCTGAAGTCAGTAATATTGATGCTGGGGCGCCAACTGTAAGCTGCGTCAAGCTGTATAAAAACTATTTCTTGAAAAAACTTCCCACGGAGACCTGCCAATAGGCATTTTTGGGGATCTGCCGGGCTGATCAGCATATTATTTAAATTGTTTCCCCCACTGTGAACAAGGTGCTGCTTCCAGGGAAACTTATTACAAGGTCTGACGTCCCCATGGTTGCCGGTATCCTGAGGCTGGTTATCAACCACAAGCTGGGAAGTTAGGCTGGTATTAACCGCAAAGGTACGGCCCTGTGGAAGGTTGTGCCTTCAGCCCCACAGTTACAAAAGCGGGGGCGAAGGCACAGGTTTTGACAAGTTATTTTAGTTTTGCGGCTATCGGGCCGGCAGATCGCTGTTGGCCGGCCTACTGCTTTCCTTCCTTCCCGACCACGCCGATGCCCTGCTTCAGGTAGGCATCACGTGTTTTGTGGTACCAGATTGGGCTTTCCCGGACATACCACAAAGAGGTACCTGAAATTTCTTTTTTCACCTCAGCCGGGACGCCGGCTGCCAGGTGCCGGGGGGGGATGATCATGTTGTCCCCCACGACACTGCCGGCAGCGACAATGGCTTCCTCACCCACCTGGGCAAAATCCAGAACAATAGCGCCGATACCAACTATGGCGCCCCTGCCGATGGTGCAGTCATGCAAAATGGCGCCGTGGCCGATGGTGGCATCTTCACCGATTACAGCCAGGCTGCCTTCATCTTTGAGGTGAACAACAGTGTTATCCTGCACATTGGCACCGGCCTTCACGTGGATGGAACCCATGTCACCCCTTAACACCGCCCCAAACCAGATACTAACCCCGTCTTCAACTATTACATCGCCGATCAACACGGCGGTTGGTGCCACAAAGGCCTTGGAAGAAACCTGTGGCAGTTTACCTTCATAAGGTACTAAAATCATTTTTACAGCCGCCCACACAGTAGGCGGCCTGACCTCCTTTCCAAGCGCTGCCTTTTGGGGCAAGGTAAATTTGACTTTGTTTTGTCAATATTAACTATAATTCTCTTTTAAATTTTCAATACCTTTTCCCGGCGATGCCTAATTTACTATTACCCGGGTAATAATTTGTCAGTTTAGGCGAAAAAAGAGACTAATGGGGCTATAAAGGCAGGGTAAAGCCCTTTACTGCAGAAAAAAAGACGGGCCATAGCAGGAAAAATATTTTTGAAGAAGAATTAATTATAAGATGTAGAATAGATTGCGGTGAGGTTGGGTTGTAAAAATTATTTCCAGGAAGTCAGCCTGAGGAGTCCGCATGGCCAGGCTATGTGAAAGTCGTGGACATCTTATCCCAAGGTTATATTGCGGGTGGAGGGCTGAAAAATTAAGAAGGAGTGAACTTGATGTCAAACAGCAATAATGTTGAATTAAAAGAGGGTTCTGCTGGTTTACCCCCCTGTCAGGTAGCCTGCCCCATACATCAGGAGGTGCGGGAATATTTGCGTTTGATCGCCTGCGGGGATTTTGATCGCTCCCTGGAAGCGATTAAAAGAGCCAACCCCATTTCGGCTGTGTGCGGGACTATCTGTGCCCATCACTGTGAGGACGAGTGCCGGCGTCAGAATGTAGACGAACCTCTTTCCATCCGCGGTTTGAAAAGAGCAGCAGTGGAATTTGGCAAGGCTGATTTTCCCGCTGGGGTGGAAATTGATCCTGAGAAAAAAGTTGCCGTGATCGGTTCCGGGCCGGCGGGGTTAATTGCTGCTTTTGACTTGGCCCTGCAAGGTTGTGCGGTTACTGTTTTTGAACGTGAAAAATATTTGGGTGGCGCCCCGCGCAACTTTATTCCCCTTTACCGCCTGCCTGACGAAACTGTGGAACAGGATATTGAAAACCTGAAAAATATCGGTGTGGAATTCAAAACCGAAGTGGAATTCGGTACTGACTGTGATGTGGAAAGCCTTAAAAAAGAAGGTTTTAAAGCCATACTTATTGCTGTTGGCCTGACGGCCAGCCGCGGTTTGCCTATTCCCGGGGCGGACCATAAGGATATTCTGCTGGCCCTTGATTTCTTAAGGGCTGCCAAGCGTGATAACTTCAGGCTGGACGGGCGGGAAGTTGTGGTCATCGGCGGCGGCAACGTGGCCATGGATGTGGCCCGTTCTGCGGTGCGCTGCGGTGCGGCCAAAGTCAAACTGGCCTGTTTGGAATCGGCGGAGGAAATGCCTGCTTTTCCCTGGGAAATAGAGGAAGCCCAGGAAGAGGGCGTCGCAATGAACCCCTCTTGGGGGCCGAAAGCAGTTAAGATTGAAAATGATAAAATTGTGGGGTTGGAATTGAAGGAATGTTCCGCTGTTTTTGACGACGCAGGAAGATTCAACCCCTGCTATAATGAGGATACTTTAACTACCTTGTCCGGCGATACTGTTATTTTTGCAATCGGCCAGGCTTCCGACTTGGACGCGGTGGGCAAGGCCGGTGTGCCTGTTGACGGCGGCCGTTTGGGGGGTTTCAATCCGGAGACCATGCAGACACCTGCAGAAGGCGTCTTTGCCTGCGGGGAAATTGCGATTGGCCCCACTACAGCGGTCAAGGCCATGGCTAACGGCAAGATCGCCGCGCTGGCCGTACAAAATTACCTGGAAGGAAAATCTTTCCACACCACGATGATCGTGGAAGATGAGCCTCTGCCGGAGTTGGCTGCCGATGTTGCCGAAAAAGTCAAGAAAATTGATCGGCATGTCATCCCCATGCTCTCCCCCACGGAACGTGCTGATAATTTTAAACCGGTGGAAAAAGGTTATACCATGGCGATGGCGGTTTGGGAAAGTATGCGCTGCCTGGGATGTGCCGCCGGGGCGGAACGTGTAGTGGAAAAATGTGCTGACTGCCTGACCTGCCTACGGACCTGTCCCTACAACGTACCCGTGGTCAGTGCTGAAGGCGATCTGATGATCCGCGATCATCAGTGCCAGGCCTGCGGCCTCTGCCTCACGGTGTGCCCCAACTTGGCGATTGAGTTCCGGACGCCCTATATTGCTGAAGCGGAAGAAAAGCTGGAACCTGCTGTTAAAAACCTGGTGGCTGCCAAAAACGGTGAGCCCTCTGTGGTGGTTTTGGCCTGCGGGCTGGGTGCTTATGCCCTGCCGGAATTTAACGAAGGCTTTGTGGCCAATAAACCGGCCAATGTTGAAGTTGTTAAATTCCCCTGTATTTCCAAGATTGATACCACCCACATGCTGAAGGTTTTTGAACTGGGTGCAGACAGTGTAATTGTTGCCGGCTGTGCTGAAAGTGATGGCAACACCTGTCCCTTCCAAAAAACGCTATACTGGGCAAACCAACGTGTCAGCCGGGTGAAAGGCATTCTGGAGGATGTCGGCATTGATGCCGCACGCTTGGAGCTTTTAAACTTTACACCGGAAGAAGTGGCCGACTTTGGCAAAGCCATCGGTGAAAGTCTGGCTAAAATGAAGGAACTGGGCCAACGTTAAAGCACAGGCCACGGTTGCCTGCATCTTTTAACTTGGTGTTAACTGATGTTTAAAAAGGTATAATCAAATATTATAAGAATCCCGCTGGCAGCCCGCACCTTTTGGTGCGGGCTGCCAGCGTTTGTGTTGCGAAACCCTATAATATAAATTGCAGGGGCGGTCTTTTGGCCGCCCCTTTTTAATAAACACAATAATTTTGTGGGAATTATTGAAGCCAATAGTGGGCATAGCGCCGTCTGTTTATTAAATTTATGCACAAATAAATACTTTCGGCCACACGGAAAATAGGCATAATCTTGGCCCCCCACTGCAATATCTGGAAGGGTTATATTCCGGCCACCTGCCGGTATCGGCGCTTGTTGATCATCACCGCCATGGTTTTTCCCCTGGTAGTAATTGCTTTTATAGTTGACGGTGCCCTTTTCAGATATCCATTCCGGTGCGGCCTTATATTTAAACATAACGTTATATTTGGTGTAAATACCCTCAATTTTTGCGGGTATTTGTTTTTTTAGGGCAACGGTTTATAGCAGCTGCGGAAAACCGGTTCTTTTTCTTTTTCTTCTTCCGGTATGGAATGTAAAAATTATATTCTGGAAAGCACGGCCGATGGTGTTAATAAATTATAAATATTCATAATATATATATGTATCCGAAACTTTGCGTTGTTTTTTTAGGAACAGGGTTGCTGCGGGCATAATTGTCAGAATTAATGAAACCTACTGAATATGGTGTTTATGGTGGTGGTACGTGAAAAACTTTTATTAGGTTGGACAGCGGTTTCTTTTAGGCAGCGGTTTTAGCTTTATAAAAACTGATTTTGGAGGTAAGAAAATGGGGGATAGTAAAAAAAATATGCCTGCGGGCCGCGGGGATATTGCCAACCCTTTTGAAAATCAAAAAACAAAAAAAACAGCAGAACAGTTGCAGGTTTTGGCCGCACAGGGCGTTGAGGGTTTTTGGGGAGAAATGAGTAAGGGTATTTCTTGGTTTAAGGAATGGGATACGGTTTTGGATGAAAGTCAAGCTGCTTCTTACCATTGGACCTGGTTTAACGGCGGAAAATTGAATGCCGCCTATAATTGCCTGGATCGGCATGTTACAGGCTGGCGGAAGAACAAGGCTGCCATCATCTTTGAAGGTGAACTTGGCGACTCGCGTGTGTTAACATACCAGGATCTTTACCGCGAGGTAAACAAACTGGCCAGCGCGTTAAAAAAAATGGGGGTAAAACGTGAGGATATCGTCACCATTTATCTGCCGATGATCCCGGAAACCGTGATTGCCATGCTGGCCTGCGCAAGGGTGGGGGTGCCACACAGCGTGGTTTTTGGAGGCTTCAGTGCCGGTGGGTTGAAAGAACGGATCAATGATTCATCATCCAAAATTTTGATCACTGCTGATGGGGGGTTTAGGCGCGGCAAGCCTGTGCCCCTGAAAGACAACGCTGATTTGGCTTTGGAAAACGACGGTTGCCCAAGCATTGAAAAGGTAATTGTTGTTAAAAGGGCGGGGCAGCCTGTATACATGGAACCCGGCAGGGATGTATGGTATGCAGATTTAATGGAAAACGCAGATCTTTACTGTGAACCGGAGGTAATGGATGCCGAAGATCCCCTTTTTATTCTTTACAGCAGCGGGACAACAGGTAAGCCCAAAGGTATTTTGCACACTACCGGGGGCTATATGGTTGGTGTCCAGTCAACCTTTAAATATGTGTTTGACTGCCAGGAAGAGGATATATATTGGTGTACTGCTGATATAGGCTGGATTACCGGGCACAGCTATCTTGTTTATGGGCCGCTTGCCAATGGGGCAACCTCCGTCTTGTATGAAGGGGGGCCTGACTACCCGGCAAGGGATCGTTTGTGGAAGATTATTGAAAAATACAGGGTCAGCATTTTTTACACAGCCCCAACATTGGTGCGTTTGTTAATGCGCTGGGGTGAGGAATGGCCCGCATCTTGCGATCTAAGTAGTTTGCGTCTCCTTAGTTCTGTTGGGGAACCGATCAACCCGGAGGCCTGGTTATGGTTCTTTAAGCACATTGGGGGGGAAAGGTGCCCGCTTGTAGATACATGGTGGCAGACAGAAACGGGTATGCATTTAATAACCCCATTGCCGGGGGATGACTGGTTTAGGCCCGGTGCAGCTACACGGGCTTTCCCCGGTGTGGAGGTGGCTGTTTTTAATGAACAGGGGGAACCTGTAAAACCCGGGGAACAGGGTTTTCTGGTAATTACCAAACCCTGGCCGGCTATGCTGCGCACACTGTATAATGATCCTGACCGCTACCTGACCACTTATTGGCAACAGTTTGAAGGTGTATACCTCAGCGGTGATGGTGCCATGGTTGATGAGGATGGCTTGATTTGGGTTACAGGCCGGCTGGATGATGTGATTAACGTTTCCGGCCACCGTATTGGGACTGCCGAAATTGAAAGTGCACTTTTGGAACACGGTGAAGTGGCCGAAGCCGCTGTGATCGGAAAAAAACATGATCTGAAAGGCCAGGCGGTATGTGCCTTTGTGACCCTCAGAATAGGGGCCCAAGGTTCGGCTGAACTTGTCACAGATTTAAAACAGCTGGTGGTTAATAAAATCGGTGCCTTGGCGCGGCCCGAGGATATCATCTTTATCTCTGAACTGCCGAAAACACGCAGCGGAAAGATTATGCGGCGGCTGCTGCGTGATATTGCCGAAGGCAAGGTTTTAGGCGATACCTCTACACTAATGGATCCTGCTGTGATCAACGCTATTAAAAAAAGTTACTGATACAGCCCGTTGTTAACTGGCCGGGGTGAAAATGGGGACGGGTGTCTAAACGCCGAAAGTATCGCTGCAGGTATTAATGTTACCCCCCGCGCCGGCTGTTGCTGTCGGTGCCAAATTTGTATCTAAAAGCCTACGGCACCAACGTAACTTGTAGGAGGCCCCCATGAAAATGGGGGCACTTCCTTTTACATTACAGATGCAAGCTCACAGGTGGTCACACTGTTTATGGAAAAATCGGCCGGGCTGAACCGTTGGGCGGGGTTTTCATAGGTAGTTTCAACAATTTCTTATATTTATTTGAAACAGGCTGTTGTTATATTGAAAGGGTGATCACTAACCGGCAGGCTAAAAATGTTTTTCTCCCTGCGGGAACTTTTTAAGGGGCCCATACGTTCTAGGGGTGAGGGGGGACTAAAATGTCAGGGGAAACAAATAAGAAAAAACTGAAAAGAAAAATTATGTGCTGGTGGGCCGGTATTCTGTGCTTAACCGTTTTGATCAGCAGTGTGGGGTGCAGTGCTTCTTCCAAGGATGCCATGGGACAGCCGGGTGCCGATCAGGCTGCGGTTGAATATAATCACGCAGGCAGTTCTGAAGCGCCTGCAGAGGCGTCCTTCACCGGTCATCCAGCGGCAGAAGAAGCTAAATCGGCGGTAACAGAAGAAAAGCGTTATGTTGTTCTGCAGGCCCGGCTGACCCTGGAAATTAAGGATTTGGAGGCTGCAGCCCGCAAAATTCAGGAAAGGGTTAAAGATGCCGGCGGTTATTTGGTTTCGCTGGAATTTTATGATCTGCGGGACGGGCGTCAGGCCGGACAGTTATCCGTGCGGGTACCTGCAAATAAATTCGATCCTTTCTGGGACGCGCTGGACGAATGCGGTACCGTTAAAAACCCGCATGTTTACACCGATGATGTAACCATGCACTACATCGATCTTGAAGCCCGCTTGAAAAACCTTGCCGTCCAGGAAGAAAGAATGCGCAACCTGTTGGAGCGGGCCAAAAATGTGGAAGAAATCTTGCAGATAGAAAAGGAACTGGGCAGAATCAGGGGCGACTTGGAGGGGATGACGGCTGAATTTAAACACCTACAGGAGCGTGTGGGCTATTCTTCCCTGGAAATCAGGTTGGAGGAAAAAGATCCCCGGTTTGCGGGTGTTACCGGAGGGTTTGATTCCTATGGGGAAAGGATCGGCTATCTTTTGTCTTTGAATACCAACCGCCTTTTAAGGGGTTTTTCTACCTGCCTGGTGGTGGCCGTCGGCTCACTGCCGTTGTTGGTGCCGCTGCTGCTTTTGGCTTTTTTAGGCTGGAAAGCGGTTGAAGTTCTCCAAGCCCGTAAAAAAAAGAGTTTGCGCAAAAAAGATAAAATGGACCAGATTTCATCTTAGCTGACGGATAGAACAGCTGACGGGTAAAGCCGCTTAGATATAAAAAAAAGCAGGCGGCCTTTGGCGGGCCCAAGGCCTGCAAAAAATTTCCGGGGGGCAGCCGGCAAACCTTAGCAAAATACAAGTGGGGCAGGCTGTGTTCTTACATAAAAACAAAACACTGAGGAAAAATAAAATAAAATGTGAGGTGTTTTGTGCAATGACTTTTCAAGCTAAGGATAAAGGCAGGAACACAGCAGGCAAGGACAAAATCCCACAAACGCTAACTGCGCTGAAGTGGTATTCTTGGGGGGAGGAAGCTTTTGCAAAAGCACAAGAAGAAGATAAGCCCATTCTCCTGAGTATTGCCGGGGCATGGTGTCATTGGTGCCATGTTATGGATGACAGGACCTACAGTGATCAGCAGGTAATTGGTGAAATCAACAAAAATCTTGTGCCGGTCCGGGTTGATACAGACCAGCGACCGGATATCAACGCCCGTTACAACTTAGGGGGCTGGCCGACGACTGCTTTTCTAACCCCGGAAGGCGATGTAATCGCCGGCGGGACTTATATCCCCCCGCAGGAAATGCTAAAAATGATCCGGGGCACCCTGCGTACATACCGGCAAGGCTCTGCTGAACCGGATTTTACCGCCCCGGCCGGTGCAGATGAAGATCTGTTGACCAAGGGTGACGTTGAATTTGCTGCCCAGGGCGGCCCCCAGCCTAAAATGGAAACTGAAAAAAGGGCTATTGGGAAGGAAACGGAAACATTTGCCGATCTGATCGGTTTTACTGCCGATCAGATCCGGGAAAGCTATGATGCACGCTATGGCGGCTTTGGCAGCTTTCCAAAATTTCCGATGTTCGAGGCCCTGGAACTGGCCCAGCTAGCCTGTCTTTACCAGGAAAAGGATCCGCAATGGGAAAACATTTTTACCCATACCCTGCGCATGATGTTTAACGGGGGGATTTATGATGCTGTAGAAGGCGGCTTTTTCCGTTATAGCACCACACGCGACTGGAGCGTGCCCCATTTTGAAAAGATGCTGGAGGATAATGCCCGGCTGCTGCAGCTGTTGCTTACCACCTACAAGTTTACAGATGACGAATTTTTTGCCGGTGCGGCCCGGGATGTCCTCCGGTACCTAAAAAATAACCTTTACCTGCCGGAAACAGGCGGTTGGGCCGGCTCACAGGATGCTGATGAAGACTACTATGCTCTGCCGCTGGCAGAAAGACAAAAACGCTCTAAACCGGCAATTGATCGCAATATTTATGTAAACTGGAATGCACTGTTGGTGCGCTCTCTTTTTCAGGCGGCGGTTGTGCTCGCCGAATCAAAATGGTACGACCGCGCGATGGCGACCCTCAACCTGCTTCGGGGGCGCTGTTATCAGCCGGGCAACGGTATGGCTCACTACCTTTCCAAGGAGGACTCCAACGCACATGTTTGGGGCCTTTTGGAAGATCAGGCCTGCATGGGTCTGGCTTCGACAGCAGCCTACCAGCACAGCGGTGATCCTGGCTGGCTAAATTTTTCCCGGGAACTGGCGGAGTACTGCCTGGAAACCCTTTCCATGGCCCGCGGGGCCCTTTGTGATCGGCCTTTAAGGGACCAGGAATTGGGCCGGATGGCGCTGCCTCATTTTGATCTGCGTCAAAATTCCCTCTGTGCCCGCTGGTTTACAGAGCTTTCCCTTTTAACTGGGGAGGAAGCCTACCTGGAAAAAGCCTCAGATTTGGTGCAGGCTTTTATGGGCGAATACCGCCGGCACTCCCTCTTCAGTGCCGCTTTGGCGCTGGCAGCCTTTGGTATTAGGGAAAGAGGGGCAAAAATTGATGTGGTGGGCAACACAGATGACCCGGCCCTTTTAAATCTGCACAGCGCCGCGCTTTCTGCCTTTGTGCCCCCCAAGGTGGTGCGCCTGTTATCGCCTGGTCAGGCCCGCAGCTGGGGCTATGATGAAGATGCGCGGGCAGAACAGGCCACAGCTTTCGCCTGCATGGGGATGCACTGTTTTGAACCGGCAAAAGACCCTGCTGAGTTGGCACAGATTGTCGAAAAAATGGTGACAGAACGCCGTGCCCATGTTTTATTTACAGTTAAACAGTCTGCACGCATCAGGTAAAAAGCGGCACTGGTAAAACAGCCTGTCCATCTTACCTGCTTGTATTTTTATGCTTGTATTTTTAATTGAAGGCAGATACTTTTTGGCTAAAAATGCTAAAAGGTATTTGCCTTTAGTTATTAAAAAAAAATTGGTGAATAGGGGGGGAGAATCTGCAGGCCTCATTTTGCAGCTTACCGCGGCAGTTTATTGTCTGGCCCTGCAAAAATGGTTTTTACAGGAATGGTTTCTGCGGTGAAGGACAGTGCGGGGGCAAGTTGAACAGAACTTTAAACGTATGAAATATTTACTGGAATAGATGTCAAAGATTTTTACGATCCTACATCACTGTAAATCCGGGTGTTCCGATGTGAATAGGGTTGGAATTAGTATTTTACAGGTCTACGGTTTCGGGTGGCGGCAGAACTGTGCACAACTTTGTGCTTGCTTTTTTTGTCCAAAAGCAGTATTTTGTTATTGGGTAACAAAAACCATCCCCGGTTTTTCCTGGCAGTTGCTGCTTTGAATTTTAGCTGCTGTTGCTGTTTTTTAAAATTTCATGTGGTTTCTAGAACTGCATCAGGGGTGGGGCCAAAGATCCCAATGTTTATAGATGGTGTTTTTTCTGAAGGGCCTGCTGGGGGTAACGGTTGACCTATTTTTGCATTTCTGTGTTATAATGGAAAAGTTAAGGCAGGGGGGATTTTTATGTGGGCTGATGACCTTGTAGAGGTGCGTATTCACGGCCGGGGTGGGCAGGGGGCTGTTCTTGCCGCCACGCTGGCGGCCGAAGTTGCATTTCAGAACGGCTATTACCCGCAGGCTTTCCCATTTTTTGGGGCGGAGCGGCGGGGGGCTCCGGTAGCAGCCTTTTTACGCTACAGCAGTTCTGCCCTGATGCCGCGCTGCCGTATTTCAGACCCTTTTTGTGTTGTGGTGTTCGATGCGGCTCTATTGCCTCCGGAAACATTTTTGCAGGGGCTGCAAACAGGGGGGCTGCTGCTTTTAAATGCCAAGGAAGGTACCTTGCCTTTCGGACCGGAAGTAAGCCGGGACAGAAAGGTATACATTGTCGATGCAGCACACATTGCCGCTGAATGCGGCCTGATCATTGCAGAGGCGCCTTTAATCAGCAGTGTGATGTTGGGGGCGCTGATCAGGGTTTTGCACCTGGCACCGCCGGAGGTTTTCTTGGAAGCCTTGCAGGGAAAATTTCCACAGTTGGAAAAGGAAAATCTGGCCGGGGCACGGCGGGGGTTTTTAGAGGTGAAGGAGGTCTTTAAGGATGCAATTTTCCAGTAAAAGCGGGTGGCCCCGGCCCGGGGTGCTGCAGGAAACAGTTCCCACACCGATGAACAAAACAGGTTCCTGGCGGTTTTTAACCCCTGTGTTCCAGGAGAGCAATGCGCCCTGCCGGCTGGCGTGTCCGCTGGAAAGCGGGATACCGCACTGGCTGAATAAGGTGCGGCAGGGCGATTTGCAAGGGGCCTGGCAGGTTATGCAGGTGTACAACCCTTTTCCGGCAATTACCGGGCAGGTCTGCTACCGGTTCTGTGAAGAAAAATGCCACCGCGCTTCGTGGGACGAAGCGGTGGCTGTCCGGGAGGTAGAAAAAGCTGTAGGGCTTTGGCGCCATAAGAATTATCGAACGGATAAAACCGGTCAAAACGGCCGGCTTAAGGAGCTGGCAGGGAAAAAGGTGGCCATCGTTGGTTCCGGGCCGGCCGGGCTAAGCTGTGCTTATTATCTCCGGCAGTCAGGGGCGGCAGTTACTATTTTTGAAAAACTGCCCCTGGCAGGCGGACTTTTAGCCACAGGGATTCCAGATTACCGCCTGCCCCGGGATATATTGGCCAAAGAACTAAAAATTTTAGAGGCGGAGGGCGTTAACTTCCGGACCGGCCGGGAGGTGGGCCAAGAAATCAGCCTGCCGGAACTGCAGGCGCAGTTTGATGCTGTTTTACTTGCTGTGGGCGCACAGCAAAGCAGGCGGCTGCAGGTTAAAGGAGAAAAGCTGCCCGGTGTGAGTGGTGCGCTGGAATTTTTAGGGGATCTGCATACCGGCAGGCGCAAAGCAGTTGCGGGGCAGGTGGTTGTTGCCGGCGGGGGCAATGCGGCTGTGGATGCCGCCTGTATGGCCAAGCTGCGGGGGGCCCGGGAAGTAAGTCTTCTTTACCGGCGTTCCCGGGAAGAGATGCCTGCGCATCCCGAAGAAATAGAAGCCGCTGCGGCAGCCGGGGTAAACTTTGTCTTTGAAACTGTTTTGCAGGAGATCTGCGGCGAAGCCCGGGTAGAGAAGGTCTGTGCTTTACATACCGCCCCTTCCCGCAGGGGAGAACCCCTGCAGGTTTTGCCGGAAACGGCCTTTGAACTGCAATGTGATCTGCTCATTGTTGCTGCCGGTCAGGAAAGTAATCTGCCGGCACTGGACCCGGCGCTCCAAAATGCAGTGCAGCAGGCAAACAAAAAAAACCCGGCCCGGGGCAGTTTAAATTTGGAAAATAAACTGTTTGCAGCGGGCGATGCTTTAACCGGGCCGGCTAGTGTGGCAGCGGCAATATTTGGCGGCCGTCAGGCCGCACTGCAACTGCGGCAGGCCCTGGGGGAACAGCCGGGAACTGCAGCGCCTGAACCGTCCGGGCGCACGTCTGGGTTTAACCGGGGCTTGTTACCTCCGGCGGAAACAGCAACGCCTGATTCAGCTGCGGCTTTTTCGGAACAGTTTAAAACACGGGCGGCTGTTTACCCCGGTATCGCCCCGCCGCTGCAAGGCCCGCAGGAGGCTATCGGTTATGATAACTTAAACGCCTTCCTTTACCCAAAACAGGGCCGGCAGGTAGCGACCCAACAGGAAGCCGGGCGCTGTTTCAGCTGTGGAACTTGCAGCCGGTGTGGTGTTTGCTGGGTGTTTTGTCCGGAACCGGCTATTAAACAGGAGCCGGACGGCAGCTTTCAAATTCTTTTGGATTACTGCAAAGGCTGTGGCATCTGTGCCGTGGAATGCCCGGCGGGGGTTTTGTCAATGGAGGAGGTGCCCGGGCATGGGACGTAAACTATTAGACGGCAACCAGGCGGCTGCTTTGGCGGTGAAGCTGGCAAGGGCGCAGGTGGTCTGCGCCTATCCCATCACCCCCCAGACGTCCTTGGTGGAAAGCATTGCCGGCATGTGGGCACAGGGTGACTTTTCCGGGGAATATGTCAGCGTGGAATCAGAATATTCCGCCCTGGCTTATCTGATCGGGGCTGCATACGCCGGGGCGCGTACCTTTACAGCCACCTCCAGCCAGGGCCTGGCCTACATGCATGAACTGCTGCATTGGGCTGCCGGGGCCCGTTTGCCGATTGTTATGGTCAACGCCAACCGCGCCTTGGGGGCGCCCTGGAGCCTGGAACCCGATCACCTGGACAGCCTGGCACAGCGCGATACGGGATGGATACAGTTTTACTGTGCCGCTGTGCAGGAAATAATGGATACGCTGCTTTTCTCTTTCCGCCTGGCAGAGGAAACAAGGCTGCCCTGCATGGTTATCTACGACGGCTTTGTGCTTTCGCATACCGTTGAAGTGGTGGAGCCGCCGTTGCAAAAACAGGCCGATGCCTTTTTACCTGCGCCGCCGGCAAAGGCGGCGCTGCAGACAGAGCAGCCGCAAAACCTGCAGGCGGTTACAAGTTTTCAATACCTGGCACGTGTTTTTCAGGAACGCCATCTTGACATGCTGCAGGTTCCCCGGGTTGCTAAAAAGCTTACACGGGAATATGCTGCAATTTTGGGCCGCAGCTACCCGCTGGTTGAAGCCTGTGGGTTAAAAGAGGCCGCCACGGTCGTTGTTGCCGCCGGCTCGGCTGCGCAGACGATCAAAAGTGTTTTACCTGCTTTAAACAGCCCGGAGGGGCCCACAGGGCTGTTGCGCCTGCGGCTTTTCCGGCCCTTGCCCGCAGAGGAAATTGTTTCCCTGCTGGCCCGGCCGCATATCCAAAGGGTAGTGGTTGTCGATCGCGATCTTTCTGCCGGTTTGGGCGGGATTTTTGCCCAGGAACTGCGTGCCCTGCTGCAGGGAAGTCCCTTTGAAGGGAAAATTTGTGAACTGAACCTGGCCGGGGGCGTAGATCTTACCCCTCAACTGCTGCGCCGGGGGTTAAAGGCTGCTGCAGCCGGCGGCGGTGAACAGGGCCGGATTATCTGGGGGGTGGATCTGTAATGTTACAAACATTATTAGGCGATTTTCCACGGCGGGAATATATGTTAAACGGGCACAATGCTTGTGCGGGGTGCGGGCCGGCGCTGGCCGTGCGCTATTTGGTAAAGGTTTCCCGGCAGGAGGCGGTTATTGTGATCCCGGCTTCCTGCTGGAGCATTATTGCGGGGGTAGAGCCCTTTCGCTCCCTGGAAACGGTAGTTTTGCACTGCCCCTTTCCCGCTGCAGCTTCGGTCGGCGCCGGCATAAAAAAAGGCCTGGAGGCTGTGGGGGATACCAGGACGCAGGTGATTGTCCTGGCGGGCGATGGGGCCACCTTTGATATCGGGATGCAGGGCCTTTCCGGGGTGGCGGAACGCAACGAAGACTTGCTCTATGTCTGTTATGATAATGAGGCCTATATGAACACGGGGACCCAGCGCAGCTCGGCCAGCCCCTACGGTTCGCTTTCCACAACCACACCTGCCCCGCGGGCGAAAAGCAGCCCCAAAAAAGAAATTATGAAAATTATGGCGGCGCACCGGATCCCCTATGCTGCGACAGCTTCGGTGGCCTACCCCGCGGACCTGATGGCCAAGATGCAGCGGGCTATGCAGGTTAAAGGGTTTCGGTTTTTGCATATTTTTACCCCCTGCATGCAGGGCTGGGGCAGCCCTGTGGAATTTACAGTCAGGCTGGCCCGCCTGGCGGTGTTGACCCGGATCTTCCCTCTGTACGAAGTGGCAGACGGTGCGCGTTACCGGATCAGCTCCTTCCCGGAGGAACATATTCCTATTGAAGAATACCTGCAGGGGCAGAAACGCTTTGCCGGTTTGGACGAATCCCAGAAAGCCCTGCTACAAAAAGAAGTAGACCGTAACTGGGCAGCACTCTGCCGGCAGGCTGACCACAGTCCTTTTATATCTGACGACTAGTATCTGGTGCAACTGCAACTATTGGGACATGACCTTACAGATGATGCAGGGTCTGTAATCTTTAGCCCGGGGCCGGCTACAAGCTACATCCCCGTGATGGGGGAGCAGTGCAGGCCGTTTCCCGGGCGGATTGGGGATTTGAACCAACCGCCCGGGAAACGGCCTTTGTGCATCGTTTACAGATTGATTGTTGCCGGCGTTGCCGGTTTGCTTTATGTTTTTTAAAGCACTTTTGCCAACAGTTTGGGCAGCTGTGGGGCGCCCGTTTCTTCCAAGGTATATTTAACCCGCACGGCGGGTTTTTGCAGGGTCATGATCCGCCGCAGGTCGATGGGGGTGCCAATGACGACCACTTCTGCCGGGGAACTGTTGATGGTCTGTTCCAGTTCTGCAATCTGGGTTTTGCCGTAGCCCATGGCCGGCAACAGCCGGGAAAGATGGGCGTATTGCGCAAAGGTTTCTTTAATGCTGCCTACCGCATAGGGCCGGGGGTCAATTAGTTCACCGGCGCCCGCTTTTTCGGCTGCAAGCACGCCGGCACCGTAAGCCATGCCGCCGTGGGTCAGCGTGGGGCCGTCCTCTACAACCAGCACCTTCTTACCCCGGATCAGTGCCGGCTGTTCAACAGTGATCGGCGAGTTGGTGAGGACGATTTTGGCCGCTGGGTTGTTTTTGGTAACAGCTTCTTTTACCGTTTCTACAGCGGCAGGGTCAGCGGAATCAACCTTGTTAATAATGGCAATATCGGCTAGGCGCAGGTTGGTTTCGCCGGGGTGGTAGCCGGTTTCGTGCCCGGCGCGGTGTGGATCTACGATCACGATATACAGATCGGAAAAATAAAAGGGCAGATCATTATTGCCCCCGTCCCAAAGGATGATATCGGCTTCTGCTTCAGCCAGGCGCAGGATTTTTTCATAATCGACGCCGGCATAGACGGCGATCCCCTGGTCAATATGGGGTTCGAATTCTTCTCTTTCTTCAATTGTACACTTATATTTGTCCAAGTCTGCATAACTGGCAAACCGCATAGCTACCTGTTCGTCCAAGTTGCCGTAGGGCATCGGGTGGCGGATGACGGCTACTTTTTTACCGGCCTCTGCCAGGATTTGGGCGATATACCGGGTGGTCTGGCTTTTCCCGCCGCCGGTGCGGACTGCAGTAACGGCTACGACTTTGCGTTGGGAGCGGAGCATGGTTGTTTTGGGGCCCATCAGCCTGAAATCGGCGCCACAGGCTAAAACAAGGGAGGCCTTGTGCATGATTTCCTCATGCGCGAGATCGCTGTAAGCAAAAACAACCTGGTCTACGGCGTGTTTTTCGATGAGTGCCGGCAGCTCTTTCTCTGCATGGATGGGGATGCCCGCCGGGTAGTCTTTTCCAGCCAGCCCGGGGGGATACTGCCTGCCGTCGATATCCGGAATCTGAGCGGCGGTAAAGGCCACCACCCGGTAGGCGGGGTTGTGACGGAAGTAGGTGTTGAAATTATGAAAATCCCTGCCCGCCGCACCCATAATAATGACTTTATTTACTTTCATCTTGTCCACCCCTTTTTTCTGTTTTATAAGATAGTATTATTTAATCCTGTTCCTGTTAATCACTAACATTTTATCACAGACTAAAGGCCGGGCCTACTTGGTTCCCGGTTTAAAATTTTTAAACTGCAAGCTGCAATGCACCTGCAATGCACCTGCAATGCACCTGCAATTTTCAGCCGGCGTTTTTTATTTCTGTGGCAGGGCCAAATATTCCTGCAGGGAGAAAACGCCGTGGCTGTCACCCTCCTTCAGTTCCTCCAAAATCTTCCCGGCGGCCAAAGCTGTATCCAGGGAAGTAAAACAGGGGACATTGTGTTCGGCGGCCGCCCGGCGGATCTGGAAACCGTCTGTATGGGGCATTTTCCCTTTGGTTAAGGTGTTGATTACCAAATTAATCTCCCCGGCATGGATCAGGTCCAAAACATGGGGGGAACCTTCGCGGATTTTGTTAACGCGTTTTACATCAAAGCCGGCCTCCTCCAGGAAAAGGGCTGTTCCCCTGGTGGCATGAATTTTAAAATCCAGGGCGGTAAGTTTTCGTATTAAAGTGAGCGCTTCTTTTTTATCTTTATCGGCTACGGTAACCAGGATGTTGCCGGCAGGGGGCATACTGAATTCTGCAGCCAGCAGTGCTTTGTACAGGGCGTGGGGCAGCTGCCGGTTCATACCCAACACTTCGCCGGTGGATTTCATTTCCGGGCCCAGCGAAGTTTCCAACCGGTAGAGCTTGGCAAAAGAAAACACAGGCGCCTTGATGCCGGTAAAAGGTCGCGGGTCAAGGAGCCCCCCCCGGTAGCCCAAAGAGGCGATGGTTTGACCTAAAGAGATCTTGGTGGCCAGGTTGATGATCGGCACGCCGGTGATCTTGCTCAGGAAGGGGACTGTCCGGCTGGAACGGGGGTTGACTTCAATAACGTATAGAACATCGTCGTGGTAAACGTATTGGATGTTCAGGCAGCCCTTGATTTGCAAGGCCAAGGCCAGTTTGGTTGTATGGGAAATCAGCTTCTGCTGCAGTGCCGGCGAAACGTTGATCGGGGGGTAGACAGCGATGCTGTCCCCGGAATGAATGCCCGCTTTTTCGATATGTTCCATGATCCCGGGAATCAGGCATTCCCGGCCGTCGGCAATGGCGTCTGTTTCCAGTTCGATACCCCTGATGTACTGGTCGATCAACACCGGGTGGTGGGGCGAAACGTTGACCGCCGAAGTCATATATGCCCGCAGATCCCTGCTGTTGTAGACGATCTCCATGGCCCTGCCGCCCAAGACATAGGAGGGGCGGACCAGGACCGGGTAGCCGATTTCCCGGGCAATTCTTTCCGCATGGTCGACAGTGATGGCTGTCCCGCCGCGGGGGCGGGGGATCTTCAGCTCTTCCAGCAGCGCATCAAAACGGCGGCGGTTTTCTGCGGCGTCAATGTCCTCCACAGTGGTGCCGACAATTTCAACCCCGGCTTCAACCAAGGGTTCGGCCAGGTTAATGGCAGTCTGGCCGCCGAATTGGACTACAGCTCCTTGGGGTTTTTCTGCTTCAATGACATTGAGGACATCCTCCAGGACGAGAGGTTCAAAGTAAAGGCGATCTGAAGTATCAAAGTCGGTGCTGACCGTTTCCGGGTTGTTGTTGATAAAGATCGATTCCAGGCCTTCTTCCCGCAGGGCCCAGGCGGCATGGACGGAACAATAATCGAATTCTATGCCCTGCCCGATGCGAATGGGCCCCGCACCCAAGACGACAACTTTTTTATTGGCCGTGGGCCGGACTTCATTTTCCTGTTCATAGGTAGAATAATAGTAAGGGGTTTCCGCCTCAAATTCGGCAGCACAGGTATCGACCATTTTATAAACCGGCTGCAGGCCGTGCTGCTGCCTCAGGGTGCGGATTTCTTTTTCTGTGGTTCCGGTCAGTTCAGCTATGGCCTGATCGGCAAAGCCTGCATATTTGGCGTTGAACAGCAGGTCCCCGGCTAGATTTTCTTTGTTGCAGGCTTTAAGCTTATTTTCCAGCCGGATAATGCTTGCAATCTGGTGCAGGAAAAAAAGATCTATTTTGGTAAGGTGGTTAATTTCCACCGGGGTAACACCCCGGCGCAGGGCTTCGGCAACAGCAAAAAGGCGGCGATCGGTGGGGGAGGAAAGTTCTTTTCTCAGGGCGCCGAAGGTCATCGCTTTGAGTTCCGGCAGCCTTAGGTGAAAAAGGTCAATTTCCAAAGAACGGACTGCTTTCAGTAGGGCTTCCGTAAAGGAACGGCCCAGGGCCATTACCTCCCCGGTTGACTTCATCTGGGTTCCCAATTGGCGTTCAGCCTGGGCAAATTTATCAAAGGGCCAGCGGGGAAACTTTACGACGCAATAATCCAGGGCAGGTTCAAAACAGGCCCATGTTTGACCGGTCACCGAGTTTCTAATTTCATCCAGCTGCAGCCCAATCGCTATTTTGCTGGCCACCTTGGCAATGGGATAACCGGTGGCTTTGGAGGCTAAGGCGCTGGAACGGCTGACCCGGGGGTTGACTTCGATGACGTAATACTGAAAACTTTCCGGATCCAGGCCAAACTGAACGTTGCAGCCCCCTTCGATCCCCAGGGCTTGAATAATTTTCAAAGAGGCCCGGCGCAGCATACCGTATTCCCGGCTGCCCAGGGTCAGGGCCGGTGCCACCACAATGCTGTCCCCGGTGTGGATGCCCATGGGATCGACATTTTCCATGCTGCAAATGGTGATGCAGTTGCCGGCACGGTCCCGCATCACTTCGAATTCGATCTCTTTCCAGCCGGCCACGCTCTTTTCGATCAACAGCTGGTGGATGGGGCTGTTTTTTAGGCCACGCCGCACTACTTCCTGCAGTTCATCTGCGTCCCGGGCCATACCGCCGCCGGTACCGCCCAGGGTATAGGCGGGCCGCACAATGACCGGGTAGCCGATTTCTGCGGCTAATTGCAGGGCATTTTCCAGGCCGGAAACGATGCCGCTGGGGGGTACCGGTTCTTCAATTTCTTGCATGACCTGTTTAAATTTTTCCCGGTCCTCTGCTTTTTCTATGGCTTCTAAAGGCGTTCCCAAAAGCCGGATGCCCAGGCGTTCTAAAACGCCCTGCCGGGCTACCTCCAGGGTAACATTTAAACCAACCTGGCCGCCCAAGGTGGGTAAAAGGCCGTCAGGCTTTTCCCTTTCCAAAACCTGGGCGATAAACTTGGGGGTGAGCGGTTCCAGGTAGACACGATCGGCCATATTGGTATCTGTCATGATCGTGGCCGGGTTGCTGTTTACCAAGACAACCTCCAGGCCTTCTTCTTTAAGAGCACGGCAGGCCTGGGAACCGGCATAATCGAATTCGGCAGCCTGGCCGATCACAATGGGGCCCGAACCGATCACCATAATTTTTTTAATTTGTAAATCACGGGGCATGGTCAACTACACCTCTTTGAAACTATAGTAGTTTTAAAGCGCCGGGACCGGCAGGTATTTCCTGAAAAGATTAAAGGGATGTTCCGGCGCGGTTATTTCGGTAAGATCCCCCGGCGTGTGCTGTACAGTAGTTACTTTTAATTTTTGGCTGGCAAATCCCTCCACCGTTTCGTCATGCAGGTGGCGGTGGGTTATGGTCAGGTCGGCCGGCAGGTTTTTTTCAGCAACGGCATAGCCGTGGTTTTGGGTGGTGATCTGGATGTGCCCGGTCTGCAGATTTCTAACCGGGTGGTTGCTGCCGCGGTGGCCAAATTTGAGCTTGTAGGTTTGGCCTCCCAAGGCCAAGGCTGTAACCAAATGGCCCAGGCCGAGGCCCAAAAGGGGGATTTTGCCCGCCAGTTCCTGCACAACCCTAATGGCGG
>JAAYRR010000095.1 GCA_012518675.1 Bacillota bacterium | reverse complement strand
TTTTCTTTTAAAAGGTTTATATGACTTGGTTGGGGTACAAAAACATAGTCGCGGACGCTGTAACTGTTAAAACGGAGGTAAAATATTGTGGAAACCTGGGGGAGATGTTTCTTTAACTTTCTGAAGCGTTCCAGGTAAAGGGGCATCGGTTTACGATCCCGGTGGTTGTAAATAATCAAACTTTGCCCCCGTTTAAAGTAGTCGACCAGTTCGTCATAAAAAACGTATTTTATCCCTTGTTTATAATGCCTGGGAATGCTGGGCACACCCAGGCCGTTGTCAGGATCGAAGAAAATTAGTTCACAATCTTTTAACTGCTTTAAACCCTGCTGCACCCAGCGGCTGCGGTGTGCAAGCCTGGCAGCCTTCTTGTTTTTTAGGTGGGAATAAGCTAGGGTTTCGGCGTAAAACTTAGTCCCGTTCGGCAGAATTTCTCCAGCTATAATCTGCTGCACAGATCTTAAATTTTCCCGGATGATCGCCCGCAGCCGATCATAAAGCTCCGGATCACAGGGCCGGAAAAGGGGCGCTTTATCATGGGCTAAATAACCGGTATATTCGCCGTCCCGGTTGTCTGTTTCATCGGGTACCAGGTACCAGTTTACCCCCAGCCTGGGTAATCTTTCATTTGCCGGCACCGGTGCAGTTAAAAACCGCAGCAGTCCGTATTTACCATAATCCCCAACATCGCCGGTATAACGGTTTTGCATTTTTATCACCCCGCTATTGCAACAGGGAGAACTATTAAGAGGAGACTCCCGGGCAGGCTTTGCATTGTCGCCTGTAGCAGTAACCGATACAGAAACCGGCAAGAAACCTGTGGCGGAAACAATTCCTGAACCGGCAAACAGGAATGAGAAAACCTTGTTCCTGTCATATTCCCGTCATAAATGCCCGGTGGAATTAGCGGTCCCCTGCTTTTAAAATTCTCAATGCCTCAGCGAAATAAACCTTGTCTATTTCAAAGCCGATGAAATCTATCCCCAATGTTTTACTGGCAACCGCAGTGTTGCCGATACCTAAAAAGGGATCCAGAACTAGTTTTGTTTTTTTAACGCCGTGCAGCTGTATACACATTTTGGCAAGTTCTGCCGGGTAGCTGGCGGGGTGGGGCCTGTCCCGCAGGCGGTTTGCAATAGTTTTGTAGGGCACATACCACGAATTTCCCCGGCAGCGCAGCCCCTTTTTCCCGCCGCCCCAGCGGGCAATGTTGGTTTGATCTTTATAAGGCACGCCGATCGCCAAACGATCGAGCGCAACGTTGCCGGTTTTTGTAAGATGAAAGACGTGTTCATGGGTATCGTTGATAAATCTTTTACTGTTAATTGGTTTATAATGGCCCACGTTTAAGCTGGTTTTTTCCCCGTAACTTTCCTGTTCTATATAAATGGACTTTACCCAGTGGATAACGTTTTGCAGCTTAAAGTATTTGCGCATTTCCAAGGCTACTTCAAAGGGAACCCAGGGATCCGAAGGTTTGGAACCGATGTTGAGAAAGAGAGAACCGTCGTCCTTTAAAATTTTTTTTACGATTGCCGCCCAACGGCCAAGCCAAGCCAGGTATTCTTCCCGGGATATAGTGTCGTCGTACTTGTTGTAGGCTACCCCAATATTATAGGGGGGTGAAGTAACAACCACATCTACAGAATCTTCAGCCAGGTATTTTTTCATCCCCGGGAAACAGTCCCCTAAAAATAGTTTGCTTGTTGAAAAATTTTTGGCCTTCACTTCCACAAGGTGCATCTATGAACGACCCTTTACATAGGAATTTCATCATACCAAACAGGTTACGGTTTTTTATAAACAAAATTCCAGCAGGCAATTAAAACAAATAAAAACCTCTTCCCCTACATCTAAGTGTATACCACCCGCCGCCAGCTTTTCAATAGAAAGCGTCTCCCCAACGATAGCTGTTTCTAAAAAATCCCGGCTGCCACAAGTTAAACAGGTGTTTAAAGGGTTGAAGATAAAACCAAAATGATGGGCCATGGACAGCTTCCCCTCCTACCTGGTTTTCCAGTATAACCTGTTCTATACTTCAGCACAAGGTTGCCCTTTCCCTCCTGGATAATTAATGTAGAATTCTGAAAAGCCGGCTTCCCGGGCCCGGGGCACACCCCCATACCAGATCTGCCAGTTTTGCCCGGTAATTTTATAATAGTATAATAGCTAATGTAGAATTATATCTAAGAAAGGAGGTTTTACCGAAATGAAATCATTGCGTGAAGAACTTTGGTTTGAAACAGAAAACAGGCTGGAATTTATCAACATCACACCCCGGGTGCAGGAAATTATAGATCGCAGCCAGATCAAGGAAGGGCTTTGCCTGGTCAACGCCATGCACATCACAGCCAGTGTATTTATTAACGATGATGAAAGTGGGCTGCACAAAGACTTTGAAAAGTGGCTGGAGGAACTGGCCCCGCATGAACCTGTAGACCAATATGCGCACAATACATTTGAAGACAATGCCGCTGCCCATCTTAAGCGGCAGGTGATGGGCCGGGAAGTGGTGGTCGCCGTTACCAAAGGCCGGTTGGATTTTGGCCCCTGGGAACAGATTTTTTATGGGGAATTCGACGGACGCAGGAAAAAAAGGGTGTTGGTTAAGGTCATCGGGGACTAGGGCAACAGATCCTCTACTGATGGAATGCTCTTAATATTTTTGTATAGATGGGGCAACCACCCAAAACGCTTAGCAACACCTTTTCTGTAAATACCCTTACTGTATTACTGCAGTACATAGCAGCGCGGGAATAGCCCTGTGCTTACTAGGGCCTGCATGGTGAAACAGCAAACTTATTGTTTGCTGTTTCTATTGTACACCAGCCGGAGGCGCACAAAAATAGGCCCCCTTAAAGCAGGGGGCATTGTGCAGGCTTCTGTCACCAACGTCTGCTACCAGAAGGCTGCATGGTTACAGCTGATCATTGTTTTACAACTTCTTTTCAACAAGCCGGGCCCGAAAGGTTACATGCGTTATTCTGCCTCAATAGTAATTTCCCGGGGCTGCATTTCCGGTTTCTTGGGCATGGATATTTCCAAAACACCGTCTTTAAACTTGGCATTAATCTTCTCCTTATCGACCTCTGTCGGCAGGGAAATAGTACGGGAATAGCTTCCAAAGGCCCTTTCCCGGCAGTAATAGTCTTCCCTTTTAACCTCTTCTTCTTTTTTAACCTCGCCATGAATGGTCAGGTTGTTTTCGATCAAGGATATTTTGATGTCTTTCTTATCCACCCCGGGCAGTTCTGCCTTAACTACCAGTTCATTTTTTCTATTGATGACGTCCACTGCCGGTTCCCACATACCGCCTTCAGGCCAGCTTCTTCTAAACCGGCCGGGGCTCTGTAACATATCAAAGAAATCGTCAAAAAACCCTCTGATTAACTGCCTTCTTGGTTCCCATTTCATCAGATCCATAATGTGACCTCCATATTTGAATTATTTTAGTTAAAACACCTAAAACCATCCCCGCCCTTTGAAACATTTTTATTTTACCCTTCCCTGCCATTAATTTTCAACCCAAATTTTAACATAGGGGTTCACAAAGGTTGTCCAATAAGGACTGGCACCGGAAAAGGCATAATGTTGCAACACTGGCAGTTATTATTATTTATTAGTAATTATAACAGAACTAATAAATTTGTAAATACCCTTTCAGAAGATATTCTATATTTTTAATTTGCAGCATCCATTAACGGCAGGGAAAAGGTAAAGACATTCCGAAAGTGGTTGCAGCCGCTGTTTTACGGTTCAGTGTATTGAGACATAAACATAGGATGGAAGCGTACTGAAAGGCCGGCAGAGCGTACAGCCGTTGCGCAGCGCGGGCGTTGCAGTAACACACCCGGTCTGGGGACTGGGCTTTTCGCCACCTCTCTGCTTTAATTGCCAGCAGGCTTTTTAAACGTTATAATATTATAATGTAGGAACAGTAAAAGAAACCCGGTTGCGTCAATTTATTAACAAATGAGGTCAGAAACATTCAGAATATACCTAAGGTTGATAAAAATAAGAAGGGGGCCCGTGCAGGGGATCTAACTTCTGGCCATGAGGCCAAACTTCTTTTTTATTTTGCCCTGCCGATGTTGATCGGCAATGTTTTCCAACAGCTCTATTCTACGGTGGATAGTATTATTGTCGGCCGGGCCCTGGGTAAAAATGCCCTGGCCGCTGTAGGCATCAGTTTTCCTGTTATTTTCCTGTTGATTTCCTTGATCCTTGGCGTAACCATGGGGACGACCATCCTCATCGCCCAATATTATGGCGCCCAGGATATGCAGAATGTAAAAAAAACTATGGACAACGCCTATATTTTTCTGTTCTTTGCCTCCCTGGCCATTACTGTCGTCGGCTTGATCGTCAGCAAACCTGTGCTGATTCTGTTAAAAACACCGCCGGAGGTGTTGCCGATGGCCAAGGAATATATGGATATTACCTTTATCGGCATCATTACCGCCTTTGGCTACAACTCCATCAACGCTATCTTGAGGGGCTTGGGGGATTCCAAAACCCCCCTGCTTTTTTTGATTATTGCCACAATCATCAACATTATTCTGGACTTGATTTTTATTCTTGTCTTTAAGTGGGGGGTAGCCGGGGCTGCCTGGGCCACAGTCATTGCCCAGGGCTGTTCCTTTGCTTTTGGATTATACTATCTAAACCGTTTTCATGAAGTTTTTAATTTTAACTTCAGGGAAATGCGCTTCGACCGGGAAATATTTCGCCTGACGATCAAAATCGGGCTGCCCACGGGCATACAGCAGATGCTGGTCGGTTCGGGAATGACAGTTCTTTTTCGGATTGTAAACAGCTTTGGTTCGTCTGTTGTCGCTGCCTACACCGCAGCAACCAGGATCGATTCCTTTGCTTCCATGCCGGCCATGAATTTTTCGGCGGCAGTTTCCTCTTTCGTCGGGCAGAATTTAGGTGCCGGCAAACCGGAAAGGGTCAAAAAAGGGTTTCTTGCCGCCCTGGGAATGTCCAGCGTTATTTCACTGGCGATGACCGCCGTTACCATTATTTTTGGTGGTAAACTGGTTTCCCTGTTTAATACCGACCCGGAGGTAGTTGCCACCGGGGCCCGTTATTTGATGATTGTCGGTTTATTTTATATTGTTTTTACTGCCATGTTTATTACCAACGGTGTTATGCGCGGGGCCGGGGATACTTTTATTCCCATGTTGATTACCCTGATTTCACTCTGGCTGGCCAGGGTGCCGGCTGCGGCCTTCCTTTCACAGAGATACGGCTCTGACGGAATCTGGTGGGGTATACCCTTGGGCTGGCTGGTAGGCACCGCCCTGAGCACCGGTTATTACTTTACCGGCCGCTGGAAAACCAAGGTTGTGACCGTGAAGGATACCGCAAGGGATGAAACAGCCCCAGGAGAAGAAAATGAAACTGCAGGCAGGGAGGGGGAAGAAACACAGGATGAAGAAAAAACAGGAACAAAAGATGAAATAAGATGCTGCGGGGAAAAAAGCAAAAATGAACACAGGGGTGCAAAACAGCATGACACTGCCAATCTGGCAAGGATGACGAAAGATGGTTCTGAAAACAGTTCCCTTGATACCCCTTGACTACACTGGGGGCCTGAAAACATCCTAAGAACAGTTTTTACACAGCCTGATGGTTTTTTTACCACCTGGTTAAAGTACCTGTTTTTACCCAGACCCCTTGAAACCTGCTGTAGGCGCAAACCTGAAGCCTGCAAACCCTGTAGGTACAAACCCGCAGATGCAAACCAGTAGTTATAAACCCAAGGAAGGATCATATAGAACATGCAAACCAAAACCAACCCTCTCAGCACAGCAATAAAGAAATATTTTCCCATTGTTTGTATATTAATGCTGCTTTTTGCTTTTTGGACGGGCGGCTGTGGCAGTTTTTCAATTTTTGAGGCGGGGGTTTCCCCGGAAACAGATGCTGCCGGCACCCTGACTGTTCACTTCATCGATGTCGGGCAGGGGGACGCCATATTTATTCAAGCCCCGGAAAACAATATACTTATTGACGGGGGAGAACGCAACAGCGGTGTCGCAGACTACCTGCAAAACAGGGGTGTCACCTCCCTAAATCTGGTTTTAAGCACCCACCCCCACAATGATCACATCGGGGGCCTGCTTGCAGTCCTGGAAAATATCCCGGTGCAGGAAGTGATCGATCCCGGGGTGGTGCATACCACCAAAACCTTTGAAGACTATCTAACCCTCATCGATACCCAGGATATAAAATTTACCGTGGGCCGGGCCGGGCTGACACGGGATTTGGGTGAGGGCCTCACCATGCAGGTTTTGCACCCGGCCGACCCTTCTGCCTCAAACTTAAACGACGCCTCTTTGGTTACAAAATTTACCTTTGGCAAAGTCAGCTTCTTGTTTACCGGTGATGCTGAAGAAAAAAGTGAAGCCCTGCTGCTTAGCAGCAATTACCCCCTGCAGAGCACCATACTTAAGGTTGGCCACCACGGCAGCAGCTCCAGCACTTCCGCCCCTTTTCTGGAGGCCGTAAACCCGGTGTGTGCCGTTATTATGGTTGGTGCAGACAATAGATATGAACACCCTCACGCAGAAACGCTGCAAACCCTTGCTGCAGCCGGGGTAAATGTTTACAGGACAGACCTGCAGGGCACTATTACCATCACAACCGACGGCGAAACATTCCACCTTGAACATGAAAAAAATAACCCCTGACCGGCCAACCGGAAGGCAGCAGTTGGTAAAGCTTGGTTTGCCTTGTTGTACGGCGAACTTTAAAGATCCTGTAAAATAGCTGGCCCAAAAGCGCCACAAAAGGAGGATAAATGAACTATGAAGGCGGTCATAGATCGGTTCGAAGGAAATTATGCCGTCCTGTTATTTGGAACAAAGGAAATTAAAGTAGATTTCCCCAGGGAATTATTGCCCGCGGCAGTCAAGGAAGGAACCTGGCTAAAAATAACGCTGGAAATAGATAAGAAGGAAACCGCCGGGCAGCGACAAAAAATTTCCAAACTGCTGGATAAACTGCAGGAAAAAAACAGGTAAAAGTCACAGGCGAAGGAGCAGAACAACGGAAAAAGCCTGTTTTTTGCGTCTTGGGGAACAGTTGTAAAACATTGGAACAACAGAAAAAGCGCCCAAAACCTGCTTTAAAATGACCAAGCAAAAAACCGTAGTTTTGCAGCGACGCTGACGTTCTCTTTGTTTTTTCCGTAAGGGCCTTTTGTAAGGCCTTTAATGTTCAACCTGTAGCGGGTAAAGTTTACCAACAAGCAAGCCTTCAGTTTCATTTTGTTGGGAAACAGCCGCACGGGAGACAGTATTTTCAAGGCATCATTCGGGAACACAAATACCAAAGTGCGGTACAAGCATTTTTACAAAGGCAATAATTTTAAAAGATAATACATATTCGAGCCGTACAAATGATCGCTGTAGCTGCTTTGCCGGAAGAAAGGGCCCTTGGGTCTGCAGTTGCATCTATAACATTAGATTTTCTATATGGAGGCAACGTGTATCTGTCATTTCATAAATGTGTCTATATTATTTCAGGTCCCCATCCAAAGCTTTCAGCGCTCCGGCAGGGAGGGCCAAAATATACTTTATGGGGATTTTCTCCTCCAGGGCTGTAAACAATACCCTATCCACCAGGGGGAAGGGCGCCAGTTCTGCAGCCAGGGCCTGCAACAGCCCCGGTTCCGGCCGGCTTGCAACCTTGTTGATCAGGGGCACAACCCGGGCCCGGGGGGATTGTGAGCGCCCGCGGGCTATCATTTGTTGCAGGGAACGGGCAAAGTGGAGCGGGGTTAAGGGTTGCCCGAAGGGAGCGCCGGTCGCCCGGGCAAACAGTTCCGGCCGGTGCACATTTTTTTTCTCAACAGTTTGGCCCAGGGCATCGATACCCTGGATCGGGACGATCAGATCCGCCTCCCGGGGTAAAACAGGTTCGAAGGAAGCATAACCCTTAATCGGCCTGTGTGCTGCACCGTCAGCTTCGATAATAATAATCGTAGCCGGCCCGGCATGCAAAAGTTCCTTTGCCCAGCCCGGTTCGATGCTGTCAAATTTATTACCGGGTAAAAGGGAGCTCCCCAGGGCAACCAGGTTGTGGTGGCGAAATTTTTCACGCAAGGCAGCTTTCGTCGCCTGCAAATCGTTATTGATCACTGCCGGCATGCCTGCCGGGCGGAATATTTTTGTTGTTGTCGTCAGCAGTACCTTTTCTCCCGCTGCCACCAGTTCCCGTGCCAGCCTTTTGAGCAATGTTGTTTTCCCCCCGGCACCATAAAGGGCTATAATTCCTCTTTTTACCCCCAGGTTATGTGCCAGCCCGGCAGGGCTGCTTTTTGACTCTGTTTTCATAGCCAGTTTCACTTCCTTTTTGTTCAAAACGGGGTGCCAAAGCAGCATTTTTTTAAGCCACCCTTAGCATCTGCCCCCGTTATCCTTGTTTCATTACTTGTCTTTTCCCTACATTACCCTGCGATTTCATTAAAGTTATTTTAACACATTTGCAACCCAACAGTATAATTTGTTCCTTTCTGGGTTATTTTAGAAAAGATGGTAACTTTGTGGGTAATTATTTTTGTTTGGGGGTATTTTTTTGTTTTGGAAAAGCTTTTTGGGGAAGCTGTTCTTCAAACGCAAAAAACAACAAAGGTTGCCGGAAACAGGCAATGAGACAGAAAATAATATTTTACAGGAAAACATGCCCTCCCCTGACCCTGCCCCGGCTGCCAGTGCCAATTTAAGCACAGATCTTGATGCCAATGTTGCCCGGATCACCGCAGCCTATGGTGAAAGCGCCGATTTAGTTGTCCGGGAAATGGAAACAGCCACCTCTCCCCCCATTAAAATAGCCGTTTTTTTTATCGATGGTCTGGTCATCAACCTTGCTGTTACCGAAGGCGTCGTCGCCCCCCTTTTGGCACCGCCGGCCGCGCTTTCCGCCCAGGCAAAACCTCACCCAACCTTTTTTGAGGCCGCCAATAAAACCCTCTTACAAATAGGGGAGGTCAGTGAAGCCCAAACTTTCGAAGATATTTTTACAGGGCTGGCCAGCGGCAAAACAGCAGTGCTAATTGATAAAAATAGCCGGGCCCTGTTGACGGGGACCGAGGGTTGGAAGGAACGCGGTATCGAGGAACCGGCCACTGAGTCTGTGGTCAGGGGCCCGCGGGACAGTTTTGCCGAAAGGCTGCGCGGCAATACAGCCTTGTTGCGCCTGCGCCTGAAAAGCCCCCGCCTGCGGATCGAAGAATTTCAACTTGGCGAGCTGACCAAAACAACGGTTGCCTTGGCTTATATTCAGGGCCTGGCCACTGACAAATTGCTGCAGGAAGTTAGAAAAAGATTAAAACGTGTTAAAATAGACGGGATTTTAGAAAGCGGCTACCTGGAAGAATTTATTGAAGATGAACCTTTATCCCCCTTTCCCCAACTGCTGCGCAGCGAGCGCCCCGATCGGGTTGCTGCCAGCCTGCTGGAAGGAAAGGTGGCCGTTTTTACGGATGGCACACCCTTCGTTTTGTTGGTCCCCTCCTTTCTGCCGGAATTTTTAAGTACACCGGAAGATTATTATGAACGTTATTTTATCGGTTCCTTCATCCGTTTAATCCGTTATGTAGCCATCATTATTTCTTTAGTGCTCCCTTCGGTTTATGTAGCGATCATCACCTTCCACCAGGAGATGTTGCCCACAGAATTAATCCTCAGTATCGCCAGCCAGCGGGAAGGGATCCCCTTTCCCACTTTTGTGGAGGCCTTTCTTTTGGAACTGGCCTTTGAAATCCTGCGCGAAGCCGGCCTGCGGCTGCCCCGGGTGATCGGCCAGGCGGTATCCATTGTGGGCGTTATTATTATCGGCCAGGCGGCTGTGCAAGCCGGCCTTGTTTCGCAGTTTATGTTGATTATCGTAGCCCTGACGGCCGTCGCCTCTTTCGCCACGCCTGTTTTCAGCCTGGCCATCACCATGCGTTTATTGCGCTTTGTGCTCCTGATACTGGCCTCTACCCTGGGCTTTTTTGGCATCTTGGCCGGGATTTACACCATTTTCCTGCACCTGGTGTCACTCCGCTCCTTTGGGTTTCCCTACCTCAAACCGCTGGGGCCGGTCATGCTTTCCGACCTGAAGGACACTCTCGTCCGGGTGCCCTTCTGGGCCATGCGTACCCGCCCGCGGTTGGTGGCTCCCCGGGACAGGGTGCGTCAGGCAGAAGGTTTAAAACCAAAACCGCCGCAACACCGGGAAAGAGACGATGCAAAAAATAAAGGAGGGGATGGCGCTTGAAACCCCTTGAAGGTGGTAAGATCAGCCCCCGGCAGCTATATACCCTTTTAGTTCTTTCCAACCTGGAGACTACCACCTCGATCCTGCCCAGCCTGACGGTTGCTATTGCCGGCCGCGACAGCTGGTTGACCATCCTGTTGGCTATTATAGCTGCCTTACCGCTGGGCCTGTTGGCTGCCTGGCTGGGAAGACGCTTTCCCCGGCAAACCCTGATCCAATATAGCCCTAAACTCCTGGGGAAACCACTTGGTTTTCTGGTCGGGGTATTTTATGTCTGGTTTTTTGTGCATATTACTTCGCTGGTTGTGCGGGAAACGGCTGTTGGTTTTAACCTTAGCGTGTTACCGCAAACCCCGCCCATTGTGCTGATCATTATTTTGGTGGTGTTATCGGCAACCACAGCCCGCAGCGGAATTGAGGTCATCGGGCGGCTGGCGGAGAGCAGTTTTGTCCTTGTTCTTTTTTCCGTCTTGCTGACTCTTTTTTTACCGTTAAATTTTGCCCATTTTGAATACCTGCAGCCGGTTTTGGCCAGAGGGGTTCTCCCTTTATTGCCGGCGGTTTTAATTCCCTTGGGGCTGTTAAGCGAGTTTGTCGCTGCCAATATGGTAATCCCCTACCTTTCCGAACCACAAAAAGCCGGGCGTACGCTGTTCTTCACCGTATTAACCAGCGGGACGGTTATCCTGCTTTTTACAATAATTATCATTGCAGTTTTTAACCAGACCGCGCAAAACCTTACCTTGCCACCCTTTCAGTTGGCCCGGATAATCAGCATTGGCAACTTCCTGGAACGCATTGAGGTCATTGTCTTAGCCGTCTGGACAGTCGTGGCCCTAATCAAGGCTGCCTTTTTTATGTGGATCGGGATGCTGGGCCCGGCCCAGCTTTTCAACCTGAAGGGCTACCGGGAACTCGCTTATCCTCTCGGCATTATCGTCATTGTTTTAGCCATCCTGTCTTATGATAACTTTGCTGCCGCGGTCAGCTTTTATACACCCCAGGTTTGGGGCGTCTACTCTGTAACTGTTGAAATCGGGATAATTTTACTGTTAAGTGCCTTAGCCCTGCTGCGGGGGAAAAAAGGAAATACCCTGCGCACAACTGAAAATTAAAACCAGGGGTGAAATTATTGCCATTATTCATACCCAGGCCGGGTTTATGGTTAAGGAACGGGATAAAGATATTAGTACGCCTTTGCCCTGAAAACAAGATTAAACCAAAAGAGAGCACAAGGGGCACACACCCCAAAGGGGACGATCGGAGAGGGCAAAGAAGGCCGGTGGAAATTGTTTTGATCCTGGCCTTTAGCCTGGTGTTTATGCTTTTAAGCTGCAGTGGTTGTTGGGACAAAACCGAAATAGAAGATCTGGCTATTCTTACTGCCTGGGGTGTTGACCGGGAAGAAAACGGTGATATTCTGGCCTCAGCGGTAATCGTCAAACCTTTTGCTGTAGCCGGCAAAACAGGCGAAGGTTCCGCCCCTCCGGAGAGACCCTTCTGGTTGGCCAGCAGCAGTGGCCGGAATATGCTGGAGGCCATGTGTAATTTTGCCGCTTTTTCGCCGCGGTTTATATTCTGTGCCCATAGCCGTTTTGTAATTTTTGGAGAGGAAACAGCCCGTCAGGGGGTAGAAAAAATACTTGATTTTTTTGAACGCAACCGGGAACCCCGTCTGACTGCAAACCTTTTGGTTGTTAAAGACATGACTGCCGCTGAATTTCTAAAGTCTGAATTTGAAATGGTGCCCCTGCCGCCTGAAGGGGGTTTGGGGTTAATCCAAAACGCCACCCGCCGCCTGGGCACTGTAGTAAATGTAAACCTTAATGACTTTTTAATCGCGCTGGGAAGTGAAGGAATCGAACCGGTAGCCGGGTGTTTTGAGGTTATACCCAAGAGGCCCGTCCCTTTAGAGGGCGAACTGGAGCGAAAGGAAATAATTCAAAGCCCGGTAATCAACGGCGCAGCGGCCTTTAAGGATGATCGGCTGGTGGGCTGGCTGAACCGGACAGAAACCAGGGGCCTGCAGTGGATCCGGGGAAAAGTGGAAAACACCCCTTTGCTGGTGGAAAACCCTATGGCCCCCCCCGCTTTGATCGGTGTGGAGGTTATACGTGCAAACAGCGCCGTTACCCCTTCTATGGTTAAAGGAAAACCGCATGTGCAAATCAAGATTGAACTGGAAGGAAACATTGAAGACGCCCAGGGGTTTTTTGATCCCAAAACAGACCCGGCTGTGCTCAAAAATATCGAAAAGCGTATGGCCGCGGTAATAGAAAAAGAGAGCGAGGCTGTTTTACACCGTTGCCAGCAGGAGCTTAACACTGACATTTTTGGTTTTGGGGCCACCTTTCATCGTTCCTTACCACAAACATGGGATCGGTTAAGGGGAAACTGGGATACAGAATTTCCCCGGTTGGAGGTTTCTTTGGACATTAAAACCCACATCCGGCTTTCCGGCCTGGCCATCGAATCGATTAAAAAAATTAAATAAAAGAGGAGAAACAATGACTATTATGGCCGTGCTGCTTTTCGGGGTGTTAATCGTTGCCTATGAAACCCCCCCGCTTTACCGGCAGGAGCGCTATAGAGACCTGATCGTTTTTTTAATTTTTACTGTGCTGGGCCTAACCCTAAGCGTTCTTTTACTGTTGGATGTTCCCCTGAACAGCCCTGCCCGGTACATTGAAGCCGCCACTACCTTCATCTGGAATATGTTTAAAAAGTAAACGGTGTTCGCCCGGTCAAAATTGTGCAGGTAACAGTGGCCGCTTTGGTGACCCTTAAAAAGCAAAAGGCTTTAAAAACTTTTCTTTTTAAGTAACAGCTATTTCTACAACTGCCGTCAAACTTTTACAGGCTGCAGCAGGAAATCCGTTGCAAAAAAAGAAATCTATGTATTTAAGGGGACGATTATATCCGTTTAAGGGGAAGGGGTAAGACAGTTGCCAAAAATGATCGCCAGCGGTAAAACAAAAGATGTTTTCCTGCAGCAAAACGGCCGCCTGCGCCTTTATTTTAAAGATTCTGTTACAGGCAGGGGCGGCAAGATTGATCCGGGAGCCAACGAAGTCCTGGGGGAAGTAAAGGGTAAGGGAAACGCCTCTTTGCAGCTCAGCACTTATTTTTTTAAACTTTTGCAGACCGCCGGCCTGCCCACCCATTTCCTCAAGGCCTTTCCTGAAAAAAACAGTATGCTTGTTAAGCAGGCCCGTTCCTTCAACCTGGAGGTCATCTGCAGGGAAAAAGCCTATGGCAGCTTTATCCGCCGTTATGGCAGCTATGTGCAGGCAGGCGTGCCCCTGCCCTCACTGGTGGAATTCACCCTAAAGGATGATGCACGCGGGGATCCCCTGATTACAGAAGATGCACTGACAGCCTTAAAGATCTTGACACCGGAGGCTGTCCGCCAGCTTAAGGAGACCACCCGCCGGGCTACCGCGCTGATTAAAGAAGATTTAGCGGGTAAAGGGCTGGATCTGTTGGATATTAAGTTGGAATTTGGTGAGGTGGAAGGAAAAATTGTTATCATTGACGAAATTTCCGGTGACACCATGCGTGTAGAACAAGCAGGAAAAATACTTACGTCGCAAGAACTTTGCAACCAGGTTCTAAAATAGCAACCGGCTGGTTAAAAAGGAGGGTGTCCGGCAGGTTGGACAGCCTGCCGGAACATATTAGTAAACCCTCTAAAATGAGAAGGTAAGAACCCTGTTTTAGAAAACTAAACGGCATGCCTTCAATATATGCAAACACCTGTAAACCTGCTACCTTAGCATCTTCCCCACGGGTAAAACTGCAGGATTTTAGCGTCATTGAAGAATGCCTGCCGGGGCAGGTCTTATAACTACTTTAAAAGCGATCAGGGGGCAGGGCCGCCCCGCCCAGTGTTATTTAATTCGGTTTAGTAGCACAGGACGTCCAAAAAAATAACGCCCTGGATAAAAGCAACTGAGACCCCGCCTTTAAAATCTTAACCTTTTAGGCCCCTGTGCAACAGGCAAAGCCCCGGGAACGGTCCCAAGCAAATATTTTTCCTTCAGCCCTGCCGGGCCTTGCCTGCCATGAAGCCTTACCGGGAAAAAAAGGAGATGTGGTTTCTTTCCCCTGGCATTTTTTTAAACCTGTTGTATCCAAGCCTACCCTTCCGGAAAAGAGTTATTTACGTATGGGCCGGAGTTAAACCCGGCGAAATTAACGCGCTTAAGAAAACAAACCGGACAAACAGCCGCATCGCTTGGCCTATGCTGTTCCCCAACCGCGGGTGTAGGCCAAGGAACAAGGAATGCAGACAATTTGGCCATTCTGCAGGCGTGCCCGGGGTTCCATTACTTTTTCCCCACAAGAAGTACAGATTACAGAAGAAAAAAGCCGTGCCCTTTCCGGGATTTCAGCATCAACCTCCTGAACCTTACAGATCTCCTCCAAAGGCCTGGAACGGTAAGCGGCAATTTGTTCTTCACTTTTTGTTTTAAGCAGTTCTTTTTCTGTTTCTGAAGCCTGGCCCGCATCCACCTTTTCACGCAAGGCCCTGATTATATCGCGGTTTTCATCCGGCGGGTCGAGCAAAGTAACCCGGATCGCTTTATTGTCCTTGCGGCGGATAAACGTATAGGCGGGTTTACCGTAATCCTTATAAATCAGATTACCCTTGCCCAATGTGCAGCTCAACAAAACCTGAATAGCATCAATAGAACAGTTGTCGTTTTCTACAATGGCCACATATTGTTCGTCTACATCCCGTTCACCAAAAACCCGCCAGGCCGCCTCTACCACACGATAACCAAAAACAAGACCCATGCAAGTGTGGCCGTGAAAGTCAACCGCCTTTTCCCATAAGGTTTCATTCATGTACATAATCCTGCCTTGCACCTCCGTGTGTTACAAAAATTAATAATGTGTTACAAGCGTCACTATATAATTCGCCTTTATCTTTAAAACTCCTGCTGAAAGCAAGGCTTTTTTCAAAATAAAAATTATAATCCCGGCAAGAGGTAAAGCCTGTCCAAAAAATAGTCCGGCAGAAAGGTTGTTAAAGAGGTTATTATTTATTCAAAAATTAAATCCGGGCACCCCGGCACCCTTTTTTTAGGTTGAAGATCTGCCGGAAACCTTACCAACTGTTAGAAAAAAACAAGAACACCGGCCACCGGCCCCCTTGGATTTTTCCAGCCTGTTTTCCCTGCAGGTTTAACACTGAGGCTTTTGTGTTAGTAGCCCTGCATATTTCAGCATCAATTCTTTTTTTCAATGTCGATGGCGGCGTCAGGGCAGACCAGGGCACAAATTTTACAGGCGGTGCAACGGTCTATGCGTTTGGCCTCGACAACAAAGGTGCCATAAACACCTGTTTCCATAGCCCAGTCAATTACCTGGGAAGGACACTTTTCAATGCAGAGGCCGCATCCCTTGCAAAGGTCGGGTGAAATGATAAAGATACCCTTAGGCCCCTCCCATTTTACTTTTGTAAATGTTTTACCCAAAACAACCCCCCCTTTTAATTAAAACCTGTTTTTAATTGCTGCAGTGACAGGAAAATGTTTCTAAGACCACTGGAAAAGTCGGACTTAGCTGTCCAGGCGTTAGCACAAAATCCCGCAAAAATCCCTTGGGGGACTGTCCCCTAAAGACTATATACAACACAAATTAATAGCTTAAAAAGCGGGGGTTTTAACCGTCCCCAGAGTGTATACTGTAAGGGGGTCACTCCAAACCGTCCCCGTGTCACCCCGTTTTAAACGGATACCTGTTGGTGCAGGGTTTCCCAGCCCAGCCGGAGGGCCTTTAAATTTAAAGGTTTTAAAGCAGGATCACGCTCTAGCTTGCTTGCCAACCGTTTCAGCAATGCTTTTTCCAGGCTGTTTAGCTGCACCGCCTCTGTCAGACGGGCCAGGGCGCCTAAAATAACAATGTTGGATACCCGGGGATGAAGTTGGTTTTGGGCAATTTCACCGGCAGGCAGCCCCAACATATGCTTTACTCCGGTTGTAATCTCCGGGATCGCTTGTTTCTGATCTGTAAGTTGCCTTTCGGCAAAAGCCTCCGGCGCGTGGGTGTTGTAAACCTGCCGGCCGACGACTGCATCTGCCACCTCTGGCGGGGCCAACAGGGAGCTGTCATAAAGAATGGTACTTTCCGCCCCTGTGTAGGGCTCCAACCTTTCCAGGGAACGCACACTGAGGGCAACAATTAGGTCTGCTTGTTTAAATTTGGGGGAGCCGATCGGTTTTTCCCCGATCTGGACAAAGGCCAAGGAAACCCCGCCCCTTTGTTCAATGCCAAAGTTGGGTATATAGAGTACCTCCCGGCCTTCCTCAAAAGCTGCCTGTGCCAGGATGTCGGCTGCCGACTGCACACCCTGGCCGCCTTCGCCGCCCAGGGCTATACGTTTTTCCAGAGCCATTTAACCTCCACCCTTCCGGCTGTTGCCATTTACTTTTGGTGCGCCGCCCGCACGGTCGTGCGGGGAAACAAATTCCCCCAGTGGAAAGTAATCGGTCATCTCTTTTTCGAGAAATTTCCAGGTATCTTCAGCGTTAGTTCGCCAGTTGGTCGGGCAGGTGGAAAGGGCTTCCACCACAGAAATGCCCCGGCCCTGAAGCTGGTTTTCCAAGCCTTTTTCCAACAGGCGGGCCAAACGCCGCACCCGGGAAACCGAACCGCGTGCCACATAAGACCCCGGGGGGGCAATTGCAGCCAGCATCTCCGGACCGCGCAGGGGAAAGCCTTCCCGTTCGGTCCGGCGGCCCGCCGGTGAGGTTTCCGTCTTTTGCCCGGGCAAAGTTGTAGGGGCCAACTGCCCGCCGGTCATCGCATAGGTGGTATTGTTGACAATCACCACCATCACCTTATCGTTGCGCATCGTGGCGTTAACCAGATGCTGTGCACCGATGGCATAGGCGCCGCCGTCACCCATATAGGCAATACCCACCAGTTCCGGGCGCACCCTTTTTGCACCGACAATTAAGGGCACGGTGCGGCCATGGTGGGTCCGTACCGTATCCAGGTTAAAAAAGTCCCAGGCCAGCAGCGAACAGCCGATGTCACACCCAAAAAGCACTTTGTCGGCAATCTGCAGGCGATCGACAGCCATGCCCAAAGCCTTCAAGATTAAGCCATGGCCACAGCCGGGACAAAACTGATGCGGTTTTGTTTCACGGCGCCAGCAAAGCGGCATCGAAATTTCAGACATTGTTCCCCTCACCTGCTTCTTGTTCTGCATAACCCCTGAAAATATTTTCCGCCTCCTGTACAATTTCTGCAGCGGTAATCCCCAGGCCGGGCCGCAAATATGTATAAATTTCCGCCCTTCCCGCCCCAGTCCCGCCCAGGGCCATGCGCACTAATTTATTCAGCTGCCCCCAGGCCGATTCCACGACTAAAAGGCGGGGACCGGCAGCTGTAATTTTCCTTAAATCCTCGTCCGGAAAGGGACGCAGGGTCAACGGGCGGAAAAACCCGACGGGGAAACCTTTTTCCCTCAGTTCACCCACCGCGGCACGCGCCGCCCGGCCGACAATCCCATGGGCGACAACAACCAATGCTGCCCCTTCCAAAAACCCTGTTTCCTTTTCCGTTAAAAAAGGAACAGCCGAATAGTAGTCAATAATCAGCGGTTGCAGCGCGTCGAACAGCTCTTCCTCCACTGAAAAGGTATTGCGCCAATGGGCCGGTTCCCGATCCACCCCGGGAAGACCTGCCGCGCCAACCAAGGGAAAGGCAGGCGCCGCCTCCAGCCCCCGGGCCGGGGGATCATATATAGTCAGCGCTTCTTTCATCTGCGCCTGGTAGCCGTCCCCCAGGACCAGGGTTGGAAAGCGGTACTGCCAGGCTGTTGTAAAGGCCTTGATAGTGTAGTCGTACATTTCCTGGTGGCTGCCCGGGGCATAGACAACGCGCAGACCTTCACCGTTGCCCCCAAAGGATGTTAGAAATACCTCCTGCTGTGAATAGACCACCGTGGCTGTGGAAGGCCCTCCTCTTTGCTGGACTACCAGTACCAGGGGCAGGCGCATCATTTCTGCCATAGCCAGGGGCTCCTGAAAAAGCACGGTGCCCGGCCCGGCAGTGGCTGAAAAACAGCGGGCCCCGGCCATAATCCCGCCCAGGGCAGCAAACCCTGCTGAAAGTTCATCCTCTGTCTGCAGAAATTTACGTCCGTAACGGGGTGCCAGGCGGGACCAGAAATGCATAATTTCATTCTGCGGTGTAATGGGATAACCACATAAAAACTCCGCACCACAGGCCAGCGCCGCCCAGGCAACAACTTCATTCCCGGACATGTAGACCCGTTTTTCCCCGCTGACGGGCCGGGGATAAACTTTTTCCTCTTTTTTTTCCTTTAAAGACTTGCCAGACATACAACAGCCCCCTGCGATAAAATGAATTCCCATAACCGTGTGTTTGCTCTTAGCTTTTCCCCATTCCGAAATCAAATACCACTACCGATAGCTCTTTTCCGGGCCTAATCAAAGCATAACTACATATAACGCTGCAAATACTTGCAAAATACGCACCGCGTGCTATACTTCTAAATAAAAGCGCCTGCTTGGCAAAAAAAGTATTAACTGCCAGGATATGCAGGGGGTTAAAAATAATAAAGGAAGTGACCACACATGCTTGACGGTAAAGTGGGCCTTGTTTTAGGCGTCGCCAACCAACACAGCCTGGCCTGGCACATAAGCAAAGCCCTGGCAGACGCCCGGGCCCAGTTAATCCTTACAGTCCAGGGCGAACGTTTTGAAAAAAGGTTAAAAAAACTTGTCGCGGAGGCCGGCTTCCACCAGCCGCCGCTGCTGTTGCCCTGTGATGTGCAGGACGACCGGCAAATTGAAGACCTCTATACAAAGATTAAAGAAAAATTCCCCCGGCTTGACTTTCTGGTCCACAGCATCGCCTATGCTGAAAAAGAAGATCTTGCCGGCAAATTTGTAGACACCTCCCGCCGGGGCTTCCAGACTGCCCTGGAAATAAGCGCCTATTCCCTGCTGGCCGTTACCCGCCCGGCGCTCCCCTTAATGAAAGAGGGGGGAAGCATCGTCACCCTGACATATCTTGGCAGCCAGCGGGCGGTTCCCCATTACAACGTGATGGGGGTGGCCAAGGCTGCCCTGGAATCAGCTGTGCGCTACCTGGCTTACGATTTGGGGGCAAAGGGGATCCGCGTCAATGCCCTTTCCCCCGGCCCGGTAAACACCCTCTCCGCCCGCGGCATCAAGGGTTTCACAGATTTCCTGGGCCATGTCCGCGCAAACGCACCGCTGCAGCAAAACATTGCCGGCCGCGAGGTAGGCGACGCCGCCCTTTTCCTGTGCAGCGATCTGGCCCGCGGCATTACCGGAGAAACAATTTTCGTTGATGCCGGCTATCATCTGAAAGGTTCTTAGGTTCCCGAAAATAACATTGGAAAAAATAAGTTTTAACAGAAGAAATGCAGGGAATTCTTGACTTTTGTCGAAGAAATTGCGAAGGGAACGTTGTTTGCGGGTTTCCTGAAATAATTTATGTTGATTTGTGGAAAATTAGTGTAAAGACTTTCAGGCTCCCGGGCATACTTTAAACAACTGTTGATCTTTAAAACAGGTAACAGGAAAAATTGTAGTCAATAATAAGGAGTAAAGGAAAGGAGATTGGCTATGGAAACTATTGGTAAGGTTGAGCTGGCAAAAATAATCGCCCAAAAAATCGGTACCACCCAGAAACAAGCTGCAGAATTCGTTAACACCTTCATAGCTTCAGTTGAAGAAATACTTGTGGCAGGAAACAAGGTCCAACTGGTTGGTTTTGGTACATTCCAGACCAGAAGACGTGAAAGCAGGGAAGGCAGAAAACCGGGAACCACTGAAAAAATCATTATTCCTGCCAGCACCGTCCCGGTTTTCCGGGCCGGCAAAGGTTTAAAAGATAAACTGAATCCCCCCGAAAACAATGACCCCGCCTCTCAATAATTTTGACTGAGTTTCTTTTTAAAGTTATTTTTAAAAACTTCACCTGTTTATCATCCCGGGTGAAGTTTTTTGTTGCCAAGAAAGCATAGTTACCGCCCGGCGGTTAACCCGTCCGGCAAATCTTCCGCTGTTTTATCCACAGCGGACCCTATGCTCTGGATTACCCCATACTGCTGCATTTCCACGGGCAGTTTGTTTATTATGATCTTTGGGGAAGCAATAACAGCGTTGTATTACATGGTTGCGTCGGCCCCGCCCATTACTTTTGGTTGCCGCCACCGGCGGTGATTAGTATAAATAATTCTCATATCTCTTTTTGTTGGCATAACTCCGCATATTTTTATACCATTTGGAAAAGAATAAAGACCATCAGGTCAACAAAAGCACTGCACCACCAGCCTATTAGGGGAAAGAAAGCTATAAAGGGGGGGGAATTATGACTACACCACTGTTAACAGGCTTACGCGGCCTGCGGGAAGATCTTTTGCGTCAGTTAATTCTAACCAGCGGCGCAGAAAAAACAGAGATACTGGTGAAAATTATAGAAATGGAAGAACAGATCGCTTCCGAAGAAAAAGCTGTTGCCACCAGAATTGGTGAATAAGACTGTAAACCAGGTATCAACCTCAATTTCCAACGGCGCAATAACGACCAGAATTGATGAATAAGACTGTAGACCCCCGGAGGAAATTTACTCCGGGGGTTTGTCATGGACAAAGCTATAAACTACAAACACAGCAAGCCTGTACCCAGCCCGGCAGGCCCGCCGTTTGGGGCATCCGCCATCCCAAGGGTACGGCAGGTGCCCGAAAATGTCCCTTGAAAATAAACCGCTGCAGCATATAAACAATTTCTTTCGTTTATAATTCCCGGCGGGCCTGTTCCAAGTCCGAACGCGTAAGGATGGAAACAACGCTGAGGCCCTCTTTTTCCAGGTTTTCACAGCCGCCTTCCTGGCGATCGACAATGACCAGGGTTTTTTCCACCCGGCAGCCCAGTTCCTGCACTGCACGGGCAGCCTTCAGCAGGGAACCCCCTGTAGTCAAGACGTCATCCAGCAAAAGCAATGACAGCCCCGCCTGCAATGCAGGCCCGTCAACTTTATTTCCTTTGCCGTGTTTTTTTGCCGCAGCCCGCACAAAAAAAGTATCTAGCGGTTCCCCTTCAAAGGAGGGGTCATAGCTTAAGGCGCTGACAGCCGCAGCAACAGGCACAGCACCCAAGGCCGGGCCGCCGACAGCCTGGACAGCCATCTTTTCCTGCCGAATTAAACCTAAAATATATTTGGCAATTTTATAGACACCTTCCGCCGTCAACGTTACCTGCCGGCAGTCAATATAAAAATCACTTTCCCGGCCTGAGGCCAGGCGTACCCTTCTTCGTTCATAAGCCCGGTTTAATACCAGGCCCAGAATATCCTGATACAAGTCCTGCATAACCGTTCACTCCTCCTGTTTTTTCTTTTTTAATATACCAGCATTAAAACCTAAAAACAAGGCGATTGCAACCGGGCCGGCACCCCTACAGCATAAAAACGCCCCGGCCTTCCCCGGGCCGGGCAGTCTGCGCCCCTGCGGGCCCCTAAAAATTTGACCTTTTCCTTTTTATTAAGTATAAATAAGTATCAGGCTGAATACCCTGCCGCTCAGGCCGCTTCAGCGCTGGAAACATTTTTAAGAGGAGCAGTTTTCCAATATTACTACTTACCAGAGGAGGAACCAAAAATGAAAAACTACAAAATTGCCCTAATCCCCGGTGACGGCACAGGCCCGGAAATGCTGCAGGAGGGGGTTAAAGTACTGCAGGCAGCAGCTAAAAAATTTAACTTCAACCTGGAATTTCAGGAATTTGACTATGGCGGTGAACGCTACCTAAGCAGCGGTGAGGTTTTACCTGCAGGGGCTGTTGAGGAACTGAAGCAATTTCAAGCTATCTATTTGGGGGCTATCGGCCACCCGGATGTGAAGCCGGGAATCCTGGAAAAGGGAATCCTTTTGAAGCTGCGCTTCGAACTGGACCAGTATATAAACCTGCGCCCGGTAAAGCTTTATCCCGGGGTAGAAACCCCTTTAAAAGACAAGGGCCCGGAGGATATTGATTTTATCGTCGTGCGGGAAAACACTGAAGGCCTGTATACGGGCAGCGGGGGGTTTTTACGCAAAGGGACTCCCCATGAAATAGCCCTTCAGGAGTCGATCAACACCCGTTTTGGTGTGGAACGCTGCCTGCGCTATGCCTTCGAATGCTGCCGCCGACGCAACAAGAAAAAAACGCTGACCCTTTGCGGTAAAACCAATGTTCTCACCTACGCCTTCGATCTTTGGGAAAGGACCTTCCACAAGGTGGGGGAAGAATACCCGGATATCCAAAGGGAATATGCCCACGTGGATGCGATCAGTATGTGGATGGTTAAAAACCCCGAACAGTTTGATGTCATTGTCACTGACAATCTTTTTGGTGATATCATTACCGATTTAGGTGCCATGTTACAGGGCGGCATGGGCATTGCCGCCGGGGGAAATATCAACCCCGGGGGAACCTCCATGTTTGAACCCATCGGCGGCTCCGCTCCTAAATATACCGGTAAAAACATGATCAACCCCCTGGCGGCCATCTGTGCCGGAGGGATGATGCTTGAAAACTTAGGTGAAAATGAAGCAGCGGCAGCTGTAGAAAAAGCAGTCATGGCCGTCTGCGCCAAACACATCAAAAGCCTTTCTGCTGGAAGGATGGGCGCCGGCACAAGCGAAGTCGGCGACTTAGTGGTAAGCAACCTTTAAAACAAGGTGGCAGGGGGACGGTTTGGAGTGACCCCCTCTGTCACCCCCCTATTTGCAGGGCAAAATCGAGTGCCCCGGCAGCGTAGGTCAGGTAACCCAAGGAGATCAGGTCTACCCCGGTGGAGGCTACTGCGGCCAGTTTTTCTCTGGTAATGCCGCCTGAAGCCTCTACCAAAGCTTTTTTATTGATCAGGTGCACTGCCGCAGACATTTCTTCTGTACGCATATTGTCCAGCATAATGACATCTACGCCGCATTGCAGGGCTTCCTGCACTTCTTTTAGGGTGCCGGCTTCCACTTCGATTTTCACTGTAAAACCGCAGCGCTGCTTGACCCGCCTTACGGCTGCACTGATAGAACCGGCACCGCGGATGTGGTTGTCTTTAATCAACACCATATCAAAAAGGTTAAAGCGGTGATTTTCCCCCCCGCCGGCGCGCACAGCATATTTTTCCAAAACCCGCAGCCCAGGGGTGGTTTTGCGGGTGTCGGTAACCGTCGCCCCGCTGCCGGCCACCCTTTCCACAGCATCCCTGGTTGCCGTAGCGATCCCGGACAGCCTCTGCAAAAAATTAAGGGCTACCCGCTCTCCTGTCAGAATACCCGCCAGCGGGCCTGCCAAAAAAGCCAGCTTATCACCAGGTTCAATGCTGTCACCGTCCGCCAGCTCTGTTTGAAAATGCACCTCAGGGTTTACCTGGGCAAATACCTCGGCAGCCACCTGCAGCCCGGCCACCACCCCGGCCTCACGCGTCACAATAAAGCCTTCTCCTTCTTGCGCGGTAAAAATGCTTGCCGTGGTCCGATCGCCAAAACCCACATCTTCTGCCAAGGCGGCCGCTACAATATTTTTATAAGCTTGCTGCTGCAAAACTTGTTTTCCTCCCTTAAAACCATGTTTTAACCCGTTTTTTACACGCTTTCGAATTTAAACAACGGCCAACATACGCTCCAGAGCCCGGCGGGCCGGACGGCTGATCTCTGCCGGCACTTCTACCGGTGTCCGCATTTTAACCAGGGCGAGCAACAGTTTGATCAAAGTCACCAGCTTCATATCCGGGCAGACCATTTTAGGGGAAAGGGGTAAAAAATTTTTTTCCGGATTTTCCTGCCGCAAGCGGGGCAGAACACCTGTTTCGGTGCCGACAATGATCGTTTCGTTTTCTGTTTCCCGCGCCAGTTTAAACATCTGCCCCGTGGATAAGCTGTAGTCGGCTGCAGCAACCACCTCGGGGCGGCATTCCGGGTGGACCATTACCAAAGCCCGGGGATCAGCACGCCTGGCGTTTGCTACATCTTCCCTGGTGACACAATGGTGTGTTGCACAGTATCCATCCCACAGTATTACTTTTTTGCCTGTCTGCTTGGCAACATAGCTGCCCAAATTTTTATCCGGGACGAAAATTATTTCTTCTGCCGCCAGGGAATTAACTACGGCTACAGCATTGGAAGAAGTTACACAAATATCGCACTCTGCTTTAACGGCCGCCGGGGAGTTGACATAGGCAACTACCGCCGCCCGGGGATGTTCCTTCTTTTTTTGCCGCAGGTCGGCGACCGAAACCATAGCGGCCAACGAACAGCCGGCATGGTGATCGGGCAGCAGCACGGTTTTTTCCGGTGCAAGGATCGCAGCTACCTCGGCCATAAAACGGACACCACAAAAAACAATTACCTCGGCGTCAGAATCTGCCGCCTTGCGGCTTAGCTCCAGAGAATCGCCGACAAAATCTGCTACTTGCTGTATCTCCTCCCGCTGATAATTATGAGCAAGGATGATGGCATTTCTTTCTAGCTTGAATTCTTTAATTTTCTGCAAAAGGTTTCCATTATAAGGTTTCATTAACCAACGCCCCCCGGTTGTCTTCTATTTTTTAAAAAATAAATTATGATAGCCTTCTTACTTTCCGGACAGTAACGTCAGCGGGGCAAAATAAATATCCAAGTTTTTTATGCCTTGGCCGGGAAAAGCCACCTTAATCACAGTATCCCCGGTTTTTACCTCTACAACAACCCCTTCGCCCCATTTTTTATGCCGGACCTTATCACCCAGCTGGTAGCTATTTTCCAATTTTCCATCAGTACCTGTCTCCTCCCGGGCAGGCCTGCCTGTAAAGATACCGGCGGTAGTTTCCTTTTTTTTGCCGCTGTGGTCAAAGTACTTTTCCGGGATTTCACTTAAAAAACGCGAGGGCATTTTAGGATGCGTCTGGCCATAGATTAGCCTTCTTTCAGCAAAGGACAGGTACAGCTTTTCCTCGGCCCTGGTCATGCCCACATAGCACAGCCTGCGCTCTTCCTCCATTTCATGGTCGTTCGCCAGCGAACGAAAATGGGGGAAAGTCCCCTCCTCCAGGCCCATTATAAAAACAACAGGAAACTCCAGGCCTTTGGCCGAATGCAAGGTCATCAGCACCAGCTTGTCCGCCTCATCAACATAATGATCGATGTCGGCCACCAGCGAAATATCTGCCAGGAAGTCCTCCAAAGATCCTGCGGGATTCCGCAGGTCGTAGTCTGCAGTAACATTCAAAAATTCCTTCAAGTTGTCACGCCTGGTATCTGCTTCCACAGAATCTTCCTGCAACAACGCATCCCAGTAACCTGTTTCGTCTAGGATTGAAGAGGCGATCTCTGTTACAGACGCCGTCTGCCGCGCTGCTTGAAACTGGCCGATCAATTCCCGGAAGGCCCTAATCTGCTTCAAAGCCCGGCCGGGCAGGCCGGGAACAGAGGAAACCCGGGGCAAAACATCAGCCCAGGATAGGCCCTTTTGCTGCGCATAATCCGCCACCCGGGAACAGCTGACAGCACCGATGCCCCTTTTGGGAACATTGATAATCCGGGCCAGGCTTAGATCGTCGTCCTTATTGACAAGAACCCTCAGGTAAGCCAGCAAGTCCTTGATTTCTTTTCGATCATAGAATTTGGTGCCGCCAAAAATCTGGTAGCTGATCTGTTTTCTAACCAGCTCTTCTTCAAGTGCCCTTGACTGGGCATGGGCCCTGTACAATACAGCCATTTCGCCGTAAAGCCTCCGGCCGGAGGCTTTTAAAGCCATAATTTCTGCTGTAATCCGGGCCGCTTCATCACGTTCGTCGGCGGCAGGGAACAAACAGATCTTATCCCCGGTAGGGTTATCAGTCCAAAGGTTTTTTTCCCGGCGCCCGGGATTATATTTAATTACAGCATTGGCCGCCCCCAGAATAGAGGCGGTAGAACGGTAGTTTTGTTCTAATTTAATAACCTTGGCTTCCGGATAATCTTCTTCAAAACTTAAAATATTCCTGATATCGGCCCCGCGCCAGCGGTAGATGGATTGGTCCGGATCGCCCACCACGCAAAGGTTGCGCTGTTTTTTTGCCAACAGGTTAACCAACTTGTACTGGGCATGGTTTGTATCCTGGTACTCATCGACCAAAAGATGGGCAAACTGGTCCTGATAAAATGCCAGCACCCCTGCATCACCCTGCAGCAGTTCCACCGCCTTCATTAAAAGATCGTCAAAATCGAAGGCATTGTTGGCCGCCAGTTTTTCTTCATACAAGGTGTAGATCCCGGCAACAATTTCCAGGAAATAGCTGTCCGTCTCCCGGGCAAATTGCCGGGCGTCTTTTAGTTCATTTTTGGCATTGCTGATGACAGCCCCCGCTGCTTTGGGGGAAAACCTTTTGGGATCCAGGTTTAGTTCTTGTAAACATTGCTTAAGCAGGGTTTGCTGATCGGCGGTATCATAGATGACAAAGTTGCTGTTGAAACCCACCTTTTCCGCATGGCTGCGCAAAATGCGCACACAGGCGGCATGAAAGGTGCTGACCCACATCGAGCGGGCCACAGGCCCGATCAGGTTTTCCAAGCGTTCCTTCATTTCGTGGGCGGCCTTGTTGGTAAAAGTAATAGCCAGTATCTGCCAGGGTGGGATCTTTTCAACAGCCAACAGGTAAGCTATCCTGTGTGTTAGAACCCTTGTTTTTCCTGAACCGGCACCGGCTATAATTAAAAGGGGGCCTGCAGTATGCGTGACCGCTGCAAATTGATCTTTATTTAATCCTTCAAAAATTGCAGTATTGTCCAAATAACCATTCCCTCCCGGGGAATATTTTTGCTATTGTTCCCCTGTCCCCTGCACCGCCTGACGGAAGACAGCGAGTAAAAACAATGGCAGGGCCGCTGTGCGCCCTAAGCGTGCAGGCTCCTTCCACAGACGGTAAAACCATTCCAACCCGGCCCGCTGCATCCACAAGGGTGCCCGCCGGACTGCCCCGGCCAAAACATCAAAACTTCCCCCTACACCGATAACTGCGCCGGGGGGAAGCCTTTTTCGGTAGCGGGCTATCCATTTTTCCTGTTTGGGCACACCCAAGGCTACCAAAAGCAGGGCCGGGCGGAGCGAACAAATTTCCTCCAAAATTGCTTCTTCTTCTGTTGCCTGAAAAAAACCGTGATGGCAGCCGACAATGTTGATCCCGGGGTAATCCTGCCGGGCTTTGGCGGCAGCCTGTTCCAAAACACTTTGCCGGGAACCCAAAAGATAAAGAGGGTAGCCGGTACGGGCGGCCTCTTTTAAACAGGCAAGCATCAGATCGAAACCGGCCACTCTTTCCGGCACGGCACGTTTTAAAACACGGGAGGCCAGAACCACACCGGCACCATCGGCGGTTACCAGTTCTGCTCCTTTAATAATTTCCTTCAATTCCCTGTCCTGCTGGCAGCGGTAAAGCATTTCTGCGTTGGCGGTAACAACATGCAAAAACCGGCCTTCATTCCAGGCATGGCAGATCTGCCCTACAGCCTGCTGCAGGGTCAGCCGATCCACCGGGACACCTAAAATATTTACCTTCCGGCCGTTATTTTCCTCAAATTTTTCGGCATAGTCAGACATAATTCCCCTTCATTTTGCAATGATCCAAGGATCCCAGGAGCCAAAGATCATCTTTAAAGGGTGCAACCACCTGCCTTTTTCAGCCTTTTCCAGGCAGCTAAACCCTTCCTGGTTAACAAAGGCATCCCTGGACTGCAAACCACACCCTTGTGCCTGCCTATGATTTTTCAGTATAAACACCCTTAATATGCACGTCTATCAGTTGCCGGATTTCTTCCTCCTCCGGCAGAATATAGCTTACCCCCGCAATTTTACCCGCCTTGCCCGGGAGGGTAAAAGTGTTAATCTCTCCAATTTCCACACTTTTTAGTCTGTTTGCCAACTTAATTGCCTGGTTAAGATCCAGGTCTGTTTTGATGTTTTCCGCAATTTCAGGCAGCAGGCGGGGGAATTTCAGGATATTTTTATAGGCAATGAGCTCCTGCAGCAGGGTTTTTAAAAACTTTTGCTGCCGCTTAACCCTTCCCAGGTCGGCCTCGGCATCGCTGCGCCAACGCACATATTCCAGGGCCTTTTCCCCATTAAGAGGCTGGTAGCCCGGCTGCAGGTTGATATTGACATCAATCCCCTTGTAGATCATTTCCTTTTCCACTTCCAGTTCAATACCGCCCAAGGCATCCACAACGTTGACAAACCCTTCAAAGTCCGTGGTAATATAGTGATCAATATGGACATCCAAAAAATCCTCTACTGCTTGTTTGGTCAGGGCTACCTCGCCATAGGCATAGGCGTGGTTAATTTTATCCAGGCCGTAGCCGGGAATATCGACCCGCATGTCACGGGGGATCGAGGCAATGTTCAGCGAACCTGTTTTATTATTCAAAGTCAAAAGCATCACTGTATCGGCCCTGCAAACCTGTTCACGGGAGTCCAAACCCAAAATAAGAACGTTCAACCGATCAGGCAGGGGATCGCGCTCTTTTTCCCCGGAAGAAACGTTTCCCTCACCGGTTTCCGGTGCAACCGCTTCATAAACCTGATCCCAGACAGTGCTCAGCCAAAAACCGCCGCCCACCAAAATTACTGTCAAAATAATACTGCCGTATAAAAAAAAGTTGTGCCAGAAGCCCTTTTTGTTTTTTCGGCCCCGGGGGGTGTTTTCCATTTTACATAGTCCTTTCTGCCTGCCTGACTTTGAAAATATTATAACTTATCTTGGGGCTGCAGGCAACAAAATTGCACCTTTTTGCTCTTTACCTGACAGTTGGCCGCCCGAAAAACCTGTTTAAAAGGGGGTCATCATCAGGAAAATTGTAGAATAAAATCCCCCAAAGGGGAACCGTTCTTTGGGGGAAGGCAACATTCCTAAGGCTGTTTAATACCCTGAAAAAAAAGATCGAGAACCCCGGCTGCATGTTTTTTACCGTCCTTTTCCACGTCAATTAGAAAAGGGTTGAGAGCCGCTAAAAAACTGCCGGTAAAAACAGTCGCCGCCAGCCGGATATTCAGTTCCCGGATTTCACCCCGGCGCAGCCCTTCACGAAGACATTCCTCCACCAAGGCTAAAAATTGATTCTTTTTCTTTTTAAACCAGGGCTGCATCTCCTGAAAGTTTATCCTCCCTAAGTTAAACACATAGTACTCTAAGTGCCTGTATTCAGTTATGAAGTCGATATGGTTTAAAAGCAGGGCTAAAAGTTGCCCCCGGCTGTTTTCTTGCCCGCGACTGGCCTCCCGGGCCAGGTGAATGTATTTTTCCGTGCTGTACTTGAACAGTTCCCGAAATAAATCTTCCTTGCCGGGAAAATATTCATAGATTGTACCCTTGCCCATGCCGGCCGCTTCGGCAATTTCTTCCATGCGGACCTCGTGGAACCGGCGGTAATAAAACAGCTTACTGGCTGCCTCCAAAATTTTAAGCCGGTTTTCCTTTTTTTTATTCTCCACCCGGCACCCCCCTCTCCCTGCCTTGGAAGATACCCCCTTGAAACTTAGCCCGGAACCACAGCGCCAAATCATCCAACAGGGAATACATGACGGGCACAAAAATCAGGGTAACCAGTGTGGAAAAGGTGAGCCCCCCGATGATCACAATAGCCATCGGCGATTGCATCTCCGAGCCTTCTTTCAGCCCCAAGGATAAAGGCAGCATACCCAACACAGTAGTTAGGGTTGTCATCAAAATGGGGCGCAGGCGCACCGGGCCGGCCAAGCGTATTGCCTCTTCGCGGCTATGCCCTTTTTCCCGCCGCAGGATATTAATGTAGTCTACCAGGACAATGCCGTTGTTAACCACAATACCGCTGAGCAGAATAACCCCGATAAGGGCCGGCACACTCAGGGCTTTGCCCGTCAACACCAAAGACAGGACCACCCCGGTAAATGCCTGGGGCAGTGAAAACATAATAATCAGGGGGAAAAGAAGGGATTCAAATTGGGCCGCCATAATCATATAGATCAGGGGAATAGCCAAAAGCAGTGCAAAACCCAGGCTGGAAAACGATTCTTCAATGTTGATGACTTCCCCGGCATAGTCAATGGTATAGCCGGCCGGCAGCTCCAAAGCATCCAGTTTTTTCTGCACGTCCTGCATTACACTGCCCAAGTCCCGGCCAAAGATATCCCCCGTTACGTAAGCTGTGCGCACCTGGCCATCGCGGGAAATGCTGCGCGGCCCGGTGCCGGTCGTCACCGCAGCCACCTGCCCCAAGTGTACAGGGCCCGCCGGTGTCAACAGCGGCAGATTTTTAAGCGCAGCGGGGTTCTCAACCGCCAACTCCTCCCCGCCTTTAAGGCGCACGTCGTACTCCTTGCCCCCGACACGGTAGCGGGTCACTACCTGGCCTTCCAAAGCAGTGCGCACCAGTTGGGCAACCTGGGCGGTGGAAACACCCCAGGCAGCAGCCTGTTCACGCTCCAGGCGTACCTGAACTTCCGGACGCCCACCGGATAAGGAAGTATCTACCTCCTTGGTGCCCTCCACACTTTCCACAACCTGCGCCACTTCTGTGGCCAGCCCCTGCAACAGCTCCAAGTCATCGCCCTTTACAGCGATGTTGATAGCCCCGCCCTGGGAGGTCATCCCCATGGTGATATCCTGGGTGCTAACCGCAATATCCACCCCCGGGATCAGGGCAAGATCACTCCGCAGTTTTTCTGCCACTTCCCGGGTAGAAAGTTTCCTTTTTTCCCGGGGCACGAGCATTACCCAAATCTGTGCATCTTCCGGCGTGGCGGTTTCAAAAAGTGTACCGCCCGTGCCGGTATAGGAAAAAACAGTTTCAATTTCAGGGTAAGCTGCTTGCAGACGTTCTTCGATATCCTGGGCTACTGAGTCTGTTTCCTCCAGGCAGGAACCTATTGGTAACTGCAAGTTGACAAAAAGCGTGCCGCTATCTTCTTCTGGCAGAAATTCAGAGCCGATCAGGGGTACCAGGGCCAGTGACAAGACAAGTAGCCCCAAGACACTGCCCACCACCAGCCCTCTCCTACCTAGGGCCCAAGCCAGGAGCCCTGCATAATAAGAATTTAACTTCTGCATGAAACTTTGCATGGCCCGCAGGGGAACTGCCGTAAACCTTCGCTGTTCCGGCTGTTCTGCAGGCTGCAGCAGCTGTGAGCGCGAACACAGCAGCGGCACAACAGTCAGCGCCATAAACAAAGAGGCCAGCAAGGCAAAGCCCACCGTCCAGGCCAGGGGCCTGAATACTATTCCTGCCAGGCCTTCAACAAACAGCACCGGGATAAAAACCACCACGGTTGTCAAGGTAGCCGCTGTAATCGCCCCGGCCATTTCACCGCTGCCCAACAGGGCTGCTGCGGCAGGTTTTTCGCCTAAATTGCGGTAGCGGTAAATATTTTCCAGGATGACAATGGCATTGTCCACCATCATCCCCACACCCAACGCCATCCCCCCTAAGGTAACAATGTTCAGGGTCATCCCATAAAAATACATAAAGGAAAAGGCGGCAATCACCGAAATGGGAATAGCGGCGCTGATAATCAGCGTTGCCGTCAGGCTGCCCATAAACAGGTAGAGAACAAGGATAGCAAGCGCAGCCCCCACCAATACGGTGCTAATCACATTGTCCACCGCCCGGCTGATGTAACTGCTTTGATCGATGGCCACACTGAAGTCAAGTTCCCCGGGCAGTTCTTGAGCCATCTTTTTAATTTCATGGCGGACAGCGGTAGCCACCCGCAGCGTATTGGCATCAGACTGCTTGCGGATGCTTAGCGAAACCACCGGTTCACCGTTCATGCGGGTAATAACCTGTTCTTCTTTATACTGCAGGCCCAGTGTAGCCACATCCCGCAGGTAAACCGGCCCGCCGGCATCCTGACCGACCACAATGCCCCCCATTTCCTCCAGGGAGCGATACTGCCCCATCGTCCTGACCTGGTACTCACGCCCCCCTGCATGAAACTGCCCGCCGGAAAAGTTCAGGTTTTCCATAGCCAGGGCCTGTTGCAACTGCTGCAGGGAAACCCCCGCTTGGCTTAGGCGCTGCAGGTCTACCGCAACTTCAACTTCAGAAACCAGCCCTCCGTCAACCTCGGCCACAGCCACACCTTCAATCCGTTCCAGCCGGTTTTTCAGCACATCATGGGCCAAAGTGGTTAGGCCGGCCTGGTCCAGATCGCCGCTGACGCCCAAATGCAAAATGGGCATCAGCGCAGGGTCAAGGCGGATAATTAGCGGGCGTTCTGCTTCATCAGGAAGGTAGCCCCGGATAAGATCGATGCTTTCCCGCATATCCAGGGCGGCAAAATCCATATCTGTTGACCAGTTAAAATTGGCAATTACCACTGAACTGCCCGCTGTTGACTGCGAGGACAGCTCCTTCAGGTTACCCAACGTGCTGACCGCTTCTTCAACCGGGCGGGTAACCATATTTTCCACTTCTTCCGGCCCGGCCCCCGGGTATTCCGTCCAGATCACCGCCACCGGCAGGGACAGTTCCGGAAATAGATCCACCGGCAGCCTGGTAAAGGAAACCGCTCCCAAAAGAAGAACCAGCAAGGTGCCCATCAAAACCGTTACAGGCCGGTTGATCGCCAGTTTGCTCAGTTTCACCGGCCTTCACCTGCTTCTTTATTCTGCTGCACGTCACCCGTTTTTTGGACGGCGTCCCCATCATTTAAGCTGCGTGGGGCCCGGGCGATAACCGGCAGGGGGCGCAGTTCGCCCTCCACCTGGATCATATCCCCCTGCTGGACCCCTGTTTTAACCTCTACGGCACGGGCGACACCCTCATCGCAAAAGAAAATGTAATCCCTGCCGTCCCGCTGCTGCACAGCCGTGGCCGGCACTACAGGTACATCCTGCAAAAAACGGGTTTGCAGGGTTACACGGGCGAACATGCCGTGCTTTAAGAGGCCCTGCGGATTGGGCACCTTGACCCGCACCTGGAAAGAACGGCTGCCGGCAAGAGCTGCCGGGCTCATTTCAGCGATAGACCCCTGCAGGCCGCCCGGTTCCCGAAATTCACCGCCCTTCCCGTGCCCTGTTCCCCCCGGCTCTGTTGGGTCTGCCCCGCTATTTTCCAGCGTTTCCCTTTCCGCCAGCACCGGGACCGCTACAGAGACCTCCTGCCCCGGGGAAAGGTACCCAATCTGTTCTTCATCCACCAAAACATCTATGTAAACGGGGTCGTCATTGACCAAAATAACTGCCGGCGAACCTGGCCCCGCCATCTCCCCGGCGTGAGCCATCACCGCAGCAACCTTGCCGCTGATCGGCGCCCGCAGGAACATTTTTTCATATTGCCGCTTGGCTGCCGCCACCCCGGCCTGCGCCTGGCTGACCTGCGCTGCCAAAACCTGCAAGGTATGTTCCGTTGGCCCGGCTTCCAGCTTTTCCAACATAGCCTGGGCCGTCTCCAGCCCGGCCTTAGCTGCAGTGTACTGCATCTGTACCTGTTCCAACTGCTGAAGCGAGACAACCCCCTCCCCGTACAGGGCCTCCATACGTTCCAGTTCTGCAGAAGCCACGGTAAAGGCGCTTTCCGCCTGCATCAGCCCGGCCCGGGCCTGCGCCAGATCTTGCGAGCGAGCCCCGGCCCGGGCCTCGGCCTGCTGGGCCCCGGCCGCAGCCAAGGCTGCTTCTGCCTGCTGCAGCTGCACTTCCTGATCGCGGCTGTCCAGCCGTACCAGCAGCCCCCCTTTTTCCACCTTATCCCCCAGGCAAACATACACTTCTTCTATCCTGCCCGGCAGCTCTGCCAGCACTTTTACTTCTGCATGAGCGCTGACCTGGCCGCTTACCGTCACAGATGCGTGCAGATCCCTGTGTTCCAATGCTGTTAATTCAACAACTGCCGGCTGTTGTTGCTCCCCTGAACCGGTAGCCCGCCCACAGCCACCCCCCGTCAGCAAAAATGTAAAAGATGCCAAAATAAAAAAAATTGCGGCAACAGAGCAGCGCCGCTTCGTTATGTAGAAACCCCTTTTCCCTTTATCCGCCTGCACACCTTTCCCCCCTCTTAAGTCGACCGACCAGCCGGTCAATCCAAATCAACTGTACTATAAAACATCCCCCAACCCCTGTCAAGTAAATTTTCCCGGAACAGGCAGAAGCAAACAGGCTTAAAATTGTTTGTAACAATTTCTGCATCTCAGGCTGAAACCTACACAGATGTTAACGTTTTTACTGCCGGCACCGGTAAGGGTGCATCAACTTCCGGCCTGGGAAAAAGCGGTGATGTACAGGGTTTTTTCCTCCAGGCCGGCAGGCATGGGTGTTGCAGTGTTATCCAGCAGATTTACCTGCAGCGCCTCACCCGGCAAAGACAGTACCCCGGCCCGCAGAGCCCGGGCCTCTAAAATAACAAGCGGATCACGCGGCGGTATTTTTTCCTGATATCCCAAGGTTGTCTGCAAGTACTCGGCTACCCCTGCTGCAGCATCAATTTTATTCCAGGAAAAATCCTGCCGGGAATTAAAGGCGGGGTTTTCCAGCCTTTGCACGGCAATCTGTTCGGGATCATATTTCAAACGAACGGCATAGGCATAGATCCCTTCAACAAAGGGGGCAGCAATAACAATCTTAAAATGTTCCCCGACGGTCACCTCTTTGCCAGTAGGCAACAGCACTGCTATGAATTTCATATCAAATGCTTCAATTTCAACCCTGCCCGGCAGCGGCGGGGATGCCTGCCCTCCATTTTCAGCATTACCGGGGCTGCCCCCCAGATGAAGGGCAGCTCCTTTTTCGTCCCAGATAAATTCTTCCCAGTCAATACACTGCTGCAAAAAATCCATAGCCACCATGACTCTTCCCTGCACAATTTCCGGCGGCTGAACCGTCCGGTAAACCACACCGTTTACAGAATAGAGGGGATTGCCAAGATAGAGATACCCAACCCGGCCGGGGCCGACAAGCACCACCCTTTGGGCAGCGGGTTCCCAATTCAGGATAAACCCCCGGTTTTCTAAAATTCCCCGCAGGGGAAACAAAGGCGTTTCCTGAAAAAACAGCGGGGAAACATCAAACTGCAAAACTGCCCCGTTGTAATGCACAGACGGCGGGGTATTCACCGCTTCAGCCCCGGGATCTGCCCCGGGGAAAAGCAATGTAAACAGTAACAGGAAAACAGTTATCTGTAAAATAATAAACTTCTTGATATTTATTTTAAATATCTTTGTAGCATACGGTTTTAGATCCACATTCACAAAGGGTGCCACCTTGTTCTTTCAAATCCTTTTTAAAGGCTAAACACTGCAGTTATTTTCTTTTAATAATCCCTTAACGCCTGCAGCTGCCTAACAGGAGGAAGTGCAGGAATCACAACAGGAATCCGGCCCCATGCCTTTAATCTGAAAACCGCTCCGCGGTCCCGTAATAAAATCAATCTTTTTATCGTTTACAAAGGGGGCTATTTTTTCCTCATAAACAAAAGCCACCCCATCAATTTCTCGCTGTTCATCCTGGCCTTCTTGAAATGACTCTTCCAGAGTCAAACCCAAACTGGGGCCGTTTCAGCCCATCCCGTTCACAAAAATACGGATATATATTTCCTCCTTATCCACCTGGCTCAAGACAGCTTTAAACTGATCGATCGCTGCCGGCGTGACTTGCAACACCAATACCAACCCTTTCTTTTTTATTTTTTGGGTAACATTTTCATTATACCTTAAAACAAAACAATTGAAAGCCCTTATGGGGCCAACATTGAATTATTGGGATTTTTCCATTAAACTGTAGGGGCCCACTTAAAGGCCGTCTGAAATCAGAGAAAAAGCCGGCCTGTTGGGAAAAATAAATCTAAAAAAATCAACCTTATGGCATTTTATGCCCGGGGAAAGGAAAGATAACTACATGCATTTAAAGCAAAGTACCCTTGAACTGGAAACAACCACACGGGAAGCCCTGTATGATATTACCACACAGGTCACGGCAGCAGTGGAACAGAGCGGCATTAAAAACGGGCTGGTTTCAGTTTATGCCCAGGGGGCCACAGCAGCAATCATGATCCAGGAAAACTGGGACGAAAGTGTACAAAATGATGTGATCACCTTGCTGCGTAAGTTGATCCCCTATGGCGGGTGGGAACACGATCAACAGGACGGCAATGCCGATGCCCACCTTAAGTCGGGGCTGGTCGGCCCCAGTGAAACCATCCCTCTCATCAATGGCAGCCTGGGCCTTTCCACCTGGCAAAATATATTCTTCTGTGAATTCGACGGCCCGCGGCAAAAGCGCCGTATTGTTGTAACTGTAACCGGTAAATGAAATTTTACTATTCCTTTTATAACTAAATAATAATAAGCAATGCAACTTAGATAAAAACTAAACTTGCAGCAACCCCTACAATTTGGGGCGTCATTTGCAAACAGAACATCTGTTTAAAAAAGGTGGGGCCTTGTAACCTCCCCCACAAATAGTTATTTTCTTGGAAACACTTTACATCAATAAAATTCCATGAAGGGGCACCTTATTCACAGCTTAGCAAATAGCTATTCATCAAAATAATCTGAATCTATTATTTTTATTTCAAAAGTTACGTCCGTAGAAACACCAATGTTGTGATCTATCATAAGCCTTCCTAATTGTTCCCCATCGACAAGAACTATTTTGCTATCAATTGAATCCACATATTGTTTTGCTTCTTCGGTAAAGGTGGAGGTAGTTATTAGCACACCTTTTTTTGCACGTTGCCCAAGTAAAGCACCAGCAAACTTTTGAATTTCTGGACGTCCTACAGGGGTTTTCCATCTTTTGGCTTGTATATAAATTATATCAAGACCAAGCCTGTCCTCTTTTATAATACCGTCTATCCCCTCATCACCACTTTTTCCTATTGCCTTTCCAGCATCCTTTCTGGAGCCCCCATAACCCATTTTTAAAAGCAGATCAACTACTAGCTGTTCAAAGTAGTCGGGAGAACAATTCATAATTTCAACTACTAGGTTTTGCGCCAAATCACGTATCAATTCCTGGTAAACATCTTCTATTATTTCTTCAGGGGTTTTTTGTACCTTTTCGTCTAGTTCCAGAAATTTTATATTAGCTTCTTTTTTTTTGGCAATATTTTTGAACTCTAGAAACTCGGGGAACCTTTCTAAATATGCTGCATCCATTTCAGTTATTTTTTTTGCCAACACCCCCATACCTCGTTGTGTAATTTCGCAATAAGACCGCCTATTAGACTTTAACAAACCAGCTTTGGTAAGGTAGGTTTTTGCCCAACCAACCCTATTATAAAAAACCGTCTGCCTACCACTGGGTAACAATCTTTTCTTTTCTTCAGTTGTTAACCCAAACCTTTCAGACAATGCATCAATTATTTCCCGAATAGAATGTTCCTTCCCGTCGCTGACATACTTTAATAATGGTAACATAATTGTTTGGTAGTCAGGAATTGCCATACAAAAGCCCCCTTATAATTAGCAAATTACGCATGGTATGTATAAAGGTATGGTTAAGTGCCGCCAGTGCCCAAACCTTCCCCTTAATCCTTCCAGTCCCTTTGAACTGTTTTCCCTACTAAATTTTAGATAAAGGAAAAGATATATTAAAACCATCATTGGTTTTTCAAACGCTAAAATATATTTGTTTTTCCATTCCTTTTCCTTTTACTTAATGCCTAAATGTTTTTCTGCACCCATATATTTTATATGGCTTTCATTCTAGATGGCAAATGTTTATTAAAACAGTATCGTGGCAAAACAATTAACAAGAACCAAACCTTCCTACAGCGCTATATAGCATGGATTGCCTGCTAAACAAGCTTAAAAATGCCAAATGCATCCTTCCCCCTGTTGTCTTGCATGGGCAAAAAAGGAAAATACTTGCCAACCGTAGAATTTAATAAGATGGTTTTGACAAAAGATAAAAAACCTTTTTATAAGGGGGAAAAAGGAAATATGCGAAAGCCTGCAATTACATTTATCTTTATTCTCAGCGCGGTTTTTTTATTTTTTTCATTTACAGGTCCTGCCTTTGCAGCCTCAGCGAATTTCATTGACAGGGTGCCACAAATAAACGTTGGGCATGAATTTAATAACTGTGAAACAGTGCCCCGTTTACAAATTAAAGAAAAATGTGTAGGGGATTTTTCTAACAATCAATGTTTTAGACTTACCCTTGAAAACGCCGAATGGCTTGAAAGGGAAATAACTACTGCAGGGGCAATCAATGCTACTGGTGCAAATGTAGATGTAAAATACCTTACCATGAACACCATTGAAATAACTATAGCTGATATTACTAGTGAAAACAATGTGGAAATCAGGGTTCCACTACTGTCTAAAATAACTGCAGAGGGTGAAGCAAAGGTAACCGTGGATTCCCGTGACAGTTCGATTAGTGCAGGAACCTATGTTTTTGCTGATGCCGGCGTGGGAAAAACAGTAGCCACTATAGAAAAGGTTGAAAATTTTTCACATATTACAACCCTGGCTACCATACGAATCGATGAAACCCGTATTGGGGCGTTGGGAAACACAACCGGGCAATCTATAACACTGAAGCTACCGTCAAATTTTACCTGGGTAAATACCGCGGAGGCCATTTTTCTTGGTTCCGGCGGATTGGCAGACGTTGTAGTAAATTACATAAAGGGGTCGAATACAGAAACCCTGGAGCTGTCCTATAATCCTCTTCAGTGCCAGAACGCCCGTGGTTCTATATTCCTTCAGGGATTACAAATTCAGGCTGACAAGTTTGCACCCTATGGGGATGTTGTTGTAAGGCTAGGGGGAACAAATATAACAGCTACCGAGTTGACTGTTGCCAGGAGAACAACTGGCATGTTAAACGATGCCAATTTAGTTGGTATTATTACAGGTGCCAAAAAGTGTCCTGCTGCAGGAATATGGGAATATAAATGTAACCCAACAACATGGGAACTTGATTTATCTGTTATTGAAGAAACAACTAACGGCCCTATAAATCATAATTTTATAACTGTGAGTTCGTACAGTGGGGTGGAAAAAGATGATGAGGCATTCAAATTTATTCATGTGGCAGAAATGAAAATGCTTACAGACAGTCTTGAACATAAAGTTTATGCTTTTGCCTGGGGGAACGCCTCCGTCTTTGAGGTTTCTTTTTTACCTGATACCACAGATAACAAAAAACAATTTTTAAGTGTGTTCGACTTAGACTTTGAATCAGCACTTGAACATATTAAAAATATTATTGCAGATGATGGGGATGTTTTTTATGGAAGGCCCTCCGTTATTTGTCTGCAGGGACAACCTGTTTCCCCAATTACCCCCCCCTGCCTGGTTCAGATCATGACCAACCCCAAAAAAGGCGGGGCTGTAACAGGTTACGGCATCTATGAATATGGGAATAACGTAACCATAACAGCAACCCCTAACAGCGGCTATAAATTCGAAAAGTGGATTGAAAACGGAACAGT